>JBLHWO010000129.1:0-9673 GCA_047629215.1 Cellvibrionaceae bacterium
CATTCGCAAAATCGCATTGAGGACAATGTATTTGAACCGCAACTGAATCTTGTGTGGGTTTTTTTTCTCCAATTTCTGGCTGAAAAATATTGTAACCATTATTGGTATAATCCAATACCAAGCAGTCCTTTTTGCCCGGACTTAGGCGCAAGCCACGACCTACAATTTGTTGAAATAAACTGATGGATTGAGTGGGGCGCAAAATCGCAATGACATCCACGTGGGGCGCATCAAAGCCGGTCGTCAATACTGACACATTTACCAGATACTTAATTTTTTTGGCTTTAAACGCAGCTATTAACCCGTCACGTTGCTTTATTTTTGTGGTGCCGGTAATTAAGGCAGTTTGATCTGCAGGTAAATAACCAGCAATTTCTTGTGCGTGATCGATGGTCGCAGCAAAAATCATCACGCCTTGGCGGTCTTGGCTAAGCTGTATGATTTGCTCGGTAACCGCCTTAGTTACTCGTGGGTATTTGTGGATGAGTTCATTTAAGGCGATGTCATCGGTGTTTTCTTCACCGTCCAAACTTTTCGTCAACAAGCTAAAGTCATAATGAGCAATCGCTGCATCATAATGAATGGGCGGCGTTAAATAGCCGTTTTTTACCATGTGTTGGAGTGGCAGCTCAAAAATACATTTTTTAAAAAAAGATATTGTGCATGGTCGTGTATAGCCATGGTAGTGATGCTGATAAATCCAGCCACTGCCTAATCGATAGGGTGTAGCGGTTAAACCAAGTATCTTTACGGTAGGATTAAGCGCGCGAAAATGCGCCAGCGCTTTATGGTACTGACCGCACTCATCTGCGCCCACGCGATGACATTCATCAACAATAATCAGGCTGGCTGGCGCTTGAAAAGAATCTAAGTTAGCAGAAAGTGATTGAATACTCGCAAACACCGTTTTTGCTTTACTGTTTTTTTGGCTGAGCCCTGCCGAAAAAATACCCGCTGTTGAACCCGTAGCAAGAAATTTTGCGTGATTTTGCTCAACCAACTCTTTGACGTGAGCAAGGCAAATGACGCGACCCTTTGCCAGTCGACTTAACTCAGCTATTACAAGGCTTTTGCCTGCACCGGTAGGCAAAACGATCACCGCAGGGTCATCGCCATGACGAAAGTGCTCTACAGCCGCCTCGACAGCTTGAGTTTGGTAATCTCGTAGTATAAATACCTGACTCATAATGCTAAGAATATTAGGGGATGTTGAAGGTGTGACTACAGTATCATAGAGGCTTGAATGATCTAGATGTTTTACAAAATATATAGGGTTAAGTATTGCTTCTTACCTGACTGACCGCTTGCTTACTTCAATTGTCAAACGCAAGTAGAGGCTCCAAGCCTTAATCAAAAAATAACAGGGTCTTAAACCAATAAAATCTTTCATTGAAAAATAGTAGATTTAAAGCGCAAATAGAACATGCCATTAAGGTGAAAGCTTGGCTGAATTGAGCGGCAGAACCCAAGAATTGGTCAAAAGATATTCGTTAAGCCCTCTTTAAAACTCGTATTTTTAGTTGTTATCCCTTATCCCTTAGCAAGTCGTCTTGGCCGATTTATGCTTATTATCATGTACAAGTTTATACCCTATGTTTTTGTAGCCTATGCTGCATTGTATTTAATGTTGATGACCCTATAGCTATACCTTTTACTTTTGTTTGTCGAACAACAATAGTTGGCTGCCATTGCCAAGTAGTAAATATGGTGTTTGGCATCTGCCTCTCACTGTAATCAAGAATCAAGGAGTCAGACTCGTTGATTTCTCGACTGATACGCCTTAAATTTACGGTCACCGCCATTTCCCGCGGACTGCCCCAGTCCAGACACATGCTATTCAATCCTCGGCATAAATAGTTCACTACCCAATGCACGGGGCTTATTCGTCGACTCACGGATCGCCTTTAATGTCACCTGTGGTGAATTCAGGCCGGAAGTGCACCACAGGTATTTTGTGGAATTCATAGTCAACGAGTCTGTCCCCTTGATTCAAATAGTCTATCGATATCTTTTCGCTCGCGGAACCAACAGGGTCTGCATGACCTCATCTAGCATTCGAGTGGTTATACGGTGAACTTTGTCAGCACTTGTATGGAAGATAAAATTATTCGTTACTGCTGGAATATGTTGCCAATTAAGCCCGGCCGGGCTGTCTGCATTATGTTAACTTGCTTGCATAACTACTTGATACTCAATAGGATAAACGTCTTTTGTTTTTTAACAAAAGTGAAATCAAGTTCAAAATGCACCGCCAGTCAGAGAATCAAAGACTCTGACTCTATTGATTCCCGTTAGTGCACAGCAAGCCTAACAAGAGCATTAAATCAGACTCCGCAAACATATCACTTTTTTTGCAAAAACACGCAAAAAAAACGCCAAATTTGCTCTGCAATTTATGCGGGCGTTAGCTACCCATTATTTGGCATTGTACAATATCGCAAAGTTAATAAAATAAATAGGAAATAAATTTAAATGCAAATAAAAAGTAAAACTACCTTTAATATCTTATTACTAAGCTTTGTATTTAGTTTATGCGCGCAAGCAGAAAACATAACTTTATTGAAAGAACGTTCAGAAAAAGGGGATGTGCAGGCCCAATTTGAATTAGCCTCGGAATACCATAAAGATAAGAAATATAAAGCTGCATTTAAGTGGTTATCTAAAGCAAGTAATAGCGGCCATTCTAAAGCTCAGTTGAATTTATCTTCATTGTATTTTAATGGGGAAGGCGTCTCTAAAAATATTGATGAAGCTATTAACTGGTTGGTTAAATCAGGAGAACAAGGTGTAAGGGAGGCTCAAGTCCATTTGAATTTATTGTATCATCGAGGAGTTGAAACTCCTCGTGATTTTAAAAAGGCGGCGTATTGGGCGGAAAAAGCAGCTAAACAAGGGCATTTAGAATCGCAATATATACTTGCCGTTTATTATGATGCTGGAAATGGCGTTAAACAAAGTGATAACTCATCTACAAATTGGTTTAAAAAAGCAGCTGAACAGGGTCATATACAAGCTCAGACAAGAGTGGGCATGGCCTACCAACATGGAATTGGTATCGAACAAAGTGAGGAGAAGTCAATAAAGTGGTATACCAAAGCGGCTGAAAGCGGCGATTCTTACGCGCAATCCCTGATTATAATTGCATATGAGAATTCCTTTAAAAAGGACAAGTTAAAATCAAAGTATTGGTCAAAACAAGTGGCAGCGAGTGGAAATATTGATGCTATGTTTATGCTTTCACAGTATTACTTTTCAATTGAAAGTGATTATGGGTTTGAACATTCTTACATATGGGCTCATTTAATGATTGAAAATGGAGCAAAAGCCCAAAAGTTAATTATGCGATTAACGAAACGCTTGTCAGCCGAGTCAATAGAACGAGCCGTAAAAAAAGCAAAAGAACTCACTACAGGCTAGCTTTGATATTCTATATTTTTCGTAGCTAAATCGGGTAAGAAAGAGTGTCTAGCTCTCCATCCCCACAACACACTGCATGCGGATCCGCACAGGGCGTTTCCCTTCTAATAGTGAATTTCTATCCAGCGATGTTTTAGTGATATTAGCCCTAGATTAGTGAAGAATTCATTATTGAGTGCAATATGAATACCTTCTGTTTTCGAGCTTTGCCAATAACTTTTATTGGTGGCGCCACACTGAACAGCTAGGTTTCCTTTGACGCCCAAACGCATTAAATTTCTGACTTTAGTGCGTGTTCTTCGCCAACTTTTCCAATAACTCATTCGCAGCCTGCGTCGTATCCAGTGGTCTAGGTCAATGCATTTCTGGTAGACTTGGGCTATCCAAAATAATTAATCCAGCCCCTAAGATAAAGCGTTAACTCGTGTATTTTACGCTCCATCGAAATACCACGTGATCGGCCGGTGATTTCTCTAATTCGGCATTTGAATTGATGCAGCGCTTTATCGTGCCACACCAATTGTTTGCCGTGAAAGGAAAATCCCAAAAATTTACACTGGTTAATAGGCGCAACTTGGCTTTTCGTAGTATTCACTTTGAGCTTAAGCTTGCGCTCAATGAAGTGAGTGATACTGGCCATAACGCGTTCGCCAGCTCGTTGTGAGTTCACGATAATCATAAAGTCATCGGCATAGCGGACGAAGTTATGGTTGCGCTTTTCTAACTCTTTATCGAGCAGGTCTAAAACAACATTCGATAAAAGTGGCGAAAGGGGGCCTCCTTGCGGAACCCCTTCACGACATTCAAGCCAGCAGCCGTTTTCTATCATACCTGTGCGTAAATATTTTCCAATGAGTTTAAGGAGTGGTTTATCGTTAATTTTACAGCCGAGCAGTGTCATTAATAAGTCATGATTCACGCGGTCGAAAAATTTGGATAAATCCACGTCTACTGCAATTCGTTTACCCGTTTCGATGTAACCTTACAGTTGTTTCACAGCATCATGCTGGGATCGCTCTGGCCGAAAGCCATGGCTGAACTCTGAAAAGCCCGCATCAAAAATAGGCACGATAATTTGAGCAATCGATTGTTGTATCACACGGTTAAAAACTGTGGGTATTCCAAGCGCTCGCTCGTCACCATCGGCTTTGCGAATATAGACGCGTTTTACGGGGTACGGTTGGTAATCGCCAGTGCGGATGGATTGCACCAGTGTTTAACCAATATCTTTAAAGTACGCCACAAAACCATCGAGGGTGATTCCATCAATGCCTGCGGCACCTTTGTTAGATCGAACGCGTTTCCAAGCAGCATTTAAATTTTCTCTGCTGAAGACGGCGTCGAATAGGTTTTCAGTTGAGTTCAGTGTCATAACAGTACGCTAACGGATTTTGTCTCTGGCTGGTTAAAATTATTAGGTTAGTCATGTCTTGTCGCTCGCAGTTAGGGTTCAGGCCTTCACCATGTCCAAGGCATTACCCTTGGCATTTGGCTACTATGCCATCGGCTGACTTCTGTTTAATCACTTTCGCTATTGCTAGCCAGAGCGCTATTGTGTTTCGTCATTTTTTATTTTAATCCCACGATGACGGCTAGTGGGTTTGGCCTGCTTCTGAGTCAGCGGCCACGCTGACAATGTCACAACGGCGAGTTAAACAGATCTCCCCAGATAAGAACGTGCAATTTCACTACGCAACTGCATCATTTACTCTACCCATTAGATCACGTGGCTTCGATGTGCTTGGCCATCTCGCCTCTAGGCTAAGCCTTATATGATGTTCCTGTCCGTCAGCTCGTAGCTTCCCTTCGTAGGGCCTACTTTTGGTGCTAGCGGCTTCCTCCGCACCAGACCTCGTGGTCTCGCACTTGCCATTCGCTAGTAGTTAACGTTTAATAAACCTCATTAAACGGCGATCTTCCTACAGAGGACTTTCACCTCATAAGTACACGCCCATACTGGGCGCACCAAAGCCATCAAATGTACGGTTTTTTCGTCGCTTTTTTTTGGTTTAACGCTACGCTACCACAAAAAAACCAACTACAAAGCCGCAATTTATGGCGGCGTTAAAACCAACGAGTACGATATTCATGAATACTAGTAAGCTATATATTTTATATTTAATGTTTTCACCGAGCATTGCTATAGCATCTTCAATTAATCTAGATGAAGGTGTTTTCGAGTTTAATGGCGTTGCTACCCTAGCAATTATTGCTGGTATTTACTGTATCTACCTAGGCTTTAAGCTCATATCGAATGGTACGTCTAAAGGTGAAATTAAAATAGACATGGAGGTGCCTGAAAAGGGTAAGTTGACAGTCTCTGGCGCTACATCTGGCGTTGCATTTATGATATTCGGTGCGCTGATTGTTGTTGCCGGAGCCCTAGGAAATATCGCATGGTAATACTTAGAGGTCTTTCGATACCATTAATGATTTCCATACTGATCTTCTTGCTGTCAATTTATGAGGGCGGGTTTTATTTAGCAAATGGTGAGCCAGAAATTTTTACTGGACTAGGGGTGTTTTTTCTGGAATTTAGCATGCTTTTTATCGACATGGTTTATTTCAATATATATGAAGACATGCCTGAATTTCACAAACTAGAGCTCAAAATCCTCCTTGTTCTTGTCTCGATAACATTACTCATAATAGTACTTACAGTACTAAACTACTTCCTCAAACGAATTGAAACAGTATTTATTGGAGATAAAATGCTTAAAATTGGGTTAAGAAGAATAAAATCAGTTTTAACTCTGTTGATACCCTTAGAGATCATCAGTCTACTAGAATCACTTAATTGGGCACTGTCAGAAAAGGGGATGTTCAGTGTTTTTGGAGATAATGTGGAAAGCATCATCTGGAACACTGTATCTATTTCTAGTTCTTGTTTATGGGTTTTATTTTTTATATTCTCAATTAAATATATAAACGAATTTAGGATAATTTCTGACAAGGGTTTTAAATCGGGTAAAGGAGAGTCTTTAGCTCTCCCTCCCCACACCACTGTGCATAAGGATCCGCTTACGGCGGTTCCCGAAAATTAAATAAGTTGGCCGATTAGCTCCCACTTAGTCCGATATTGGATATACGAGTTCGCCGATATGTCTATATGCCCAAACGGGTACGAAATATCGAGATACGCAAAGCTTCATCGCTTTTCAGGTTCAGGCCTTCACCATGTCTACCTCATTACAAGATAACGTTTGGCTAGTATGCCGTCTGCTGACTTCTGTTTAATCACTAACCGTATTGCTACGATCAGCGCTATTGTGTTTTATTCTATTCAACCGTTGCAACGGACGGGTTCGCAACGTAGAGCCTATTAAAGTCAGTGGCTAAGCTAAACATTTCACAATCGCATGGCAAATAGATCTCCCCAGATAAGGACGTAAAATTTCACTACGCAACTGCATGATTTACCTTAGTCAGTTAGATCACAGGGCTTCGCGTTCCTTGGCTCGCTCGCCCCCAACCTAGGCCTTATATGATGTTTCTGTCCGTCAGCTCGTAGCTTCCCTTCGTAGGGCCTACTTTTGGTGCTAGCGGCTTCCTTCGCACCAGACCTCGCGGTCTCGCACTTGCCATTCGCTAGTAGCTATCGTCTAATAACAACATGGTTTTCGACGGTGATCTTCCTACAGGGGACTTTCACCCCATTAGTTTACGCCCATGCTGGGCGTACCAAGTATGTCAGTCGACGTTTTGGTATCCGCTCCTTTTTGTGCACGGCCTCCGACCATTTTTGCACAAAAATCCACTACAACCAAAACGCAACTGACATAGGCGTTAAATTTAGTAGAGTTCACCTTTGAATATTAACAAATAGGAATTGACGAATGATTTCAGCAACAGAGAAAGCTACCTTACGAGCCAACATGGAAAGATATGAAGGTAAAGTTACCCATATGTACTTAGATTCAAAAGGCTTCGTCACTGTGGGGGTCGGACACCTAATCAAGGATCTCACTAGTGCTCAGAAGTTAAACTTTAAGAAGAGTAATAACATGCCGGCGTCGAAAGATGAAATTAAAGCAGACTATGATGCAGTTAAAAAACAATCAAAAAATCGTTTGGCCTCTTTCTACAAAAAGGATGTAAAACTTAAGCTTACAGAAGTAGATATAAATACACTAACGAACAAACATATCGATAGCTTTGAAATAGAATTAAAAAGAATATTCCCTGATTTTTCGGCGTATCCAAGTGAAATCAGGTTCGCATTGTTTGATATTATTTTTAATGTCGGAATGACGGACCTAAACAACCAATGGCCGAGCCTGAAAAAAGCTGTGAAAGCAAAAGATTGGACCGCTGCTGCAAAAGAATCAAATAGAAAACCACCTATATCGGCAGAAAGAAATAAGTACGTAAAAGATTTGTTTGAAAAAGCAGCCGCTAATGCTAAAAAATCGATTAAACCATAGGGCGAGAAACTACTATGAGCTTCCAAATTCTAATTTTTAGGCCCATTTCAGCTATTTTATTATGTTGTGCAGGGATGGCTGGTTGCACACTAAACGCATCAAATGAAACCACAAAAAATATCCCCGTTAGCTGGGATACAGGCTTTACAATGCCGGGGCTTTTAGCATCATCAGATATCGTACTTAATAGAATTACCGATCTACAAAAGCTAATTACCGCTCCTTGGTATGCTGCTATCGATGTCAGCCAGACAAAAGTCGGAGAGACTACATTCTCTTCTTGCGCGGAGTACTTTGATAAGGCTGAACTACCAACTCGAACAACAAGAGATAATGAGATGAACGCATACCTTGAATTTAAAGTTATGTGTGAGGCAACGAAGATTCTAATGGATGCGAATGAATCCCAAGAAAGTTTTTTGCTCGGTGATGTGCTTAATGATAACTCGCCAAAGTTGTGGCCAAAAGAATTATCGTTGAAAACTTCAACAGAAGAATCAAAAAGAAATGCTTTGAATCCCGAACTGAAAGCTTGGAATGACGTTACACCTATTATTAAATATGAATCACAATCAGAAACAAAATCAACCTATTTCCATGAAAGCGGGTATCAAGAAGTTGAAATTGTTGGTCATGGGGACGTTAATCATGACCGTGTTGAAGATGTCGTTATAGTTGTGCGTGACCATGTGGAGGGAGGAAATTATTTTAATCTGCGTCTATTTGTTTTGTCGGTGGATTCTCAGGGAAGCTGGGAACTGATTAAAGGCATTTAGAAATCGCTTGCCATGTCAGCTTTAGATATTGCAAATTTAACAATCTCATCAAAGGCTACGCTCGTACCTCGCGCTCTTTATGTAGGTGTTACATGTATAAAGGTAGTTATGGATGAATCAAAGTCGTTTTATATAAATACCCACTTCGAGGGTTTGGAGAATGATTTTAAACGAGCTAGAAGATTATACTATTCATCAGCATTTCGTCTGGAAGGTATAACAGTTCTTATATGTCAAATTGCTGCGTTAGCGAAATCTAGATATCCTGGCAATGCTGATAGAAAAGCCTTTAAGAAAATAATCACCGACTACTCAGGGAAAAATGATCTATATAGCAATACTGACTTGTTGCTATTTTATCAATGGCCTGAGTCCAAGCTAGCAACTGACAAAGAATATAAGAAACTGGAAGGATATGAACAGATAAAATCAATATTTGAAAAAGAGTATGGGAATCTGGATGACATCAGATACAGCCAAAATAGATATCAACAACGAGAGGGCCTGGCCACCCTATTAAACGGTCCTTCGATTAATGGGCTTAATGAAGAGAACTTCCTTAAATATATTGAGCTTTTTTCAAACAATCAAATATTTTATACCTATGCGAGATGTGACGCAGTTCATAACAATGATTTCCCGCTTATAAATATTGGGACAACTTTCCCTAGTAAGAAAAGAATATATGAAGATAATCATCAAATTACCGAAAAGGTAATCGTTGATACACTCGATGGAATTCTCAAAAACACCTAGGAGGAGTGTTTGGATAGTAATAAATTCCTTCACGAATTATCTGTATAGAATGTAACAAAGCAACCAATCCGACCTCCGCGAGCTATCATCTTTTTTGCGGAGAAAAAAACTGCCAACTCGCTCCAGCGAATTATTGCGACGTTATGACTTCTTTAAGAGTTTCATCGATAAATCGGTAAGCGGCTAACCAACTACACCCTAACCAAAACCCACATAGTCAGTTAATCTTTCTGCTCCTACTATTACCGGAGCACCTCATGAAACCGACTGTCAGTAAACAACAATGGCTTGACTGGATTG
>JBLHWO010000130.1:0-9648 GCA_047629215.1 Cellvibrionaceae bacterium
TGCAAAGTAATGGTGAACCTTTGGCCACGGTTCCTGAGGCTGGACTTAGGGTATTAGCGCGATATCGTATGGGAGGTGGAATAGAGGGTAATGTGGGCCCCCATCGAGTGACCAAGTTAATTGACAAGGTACCCAGTGTGAGTTTGGCAGTCACTAACCTAGGGCGTGCCTTGGGCGGTGATGAACAAGAGAGCTTGAGTAACGCGCTTATTCGGGGTCCGCTTGAGCTCCACTCTTTGCAGCGGGCCGTTACCGCACAGGATTTTGAGCTGATCGCGATCAAGCAATCAGGATTGGTCAATCGTGCACATGCCTATACTAAGCGCGAGCAGTGGCAATACGCTGCACCGGGCACTGTTGAAGTTGTTTTGGTGCCTCAGGTTTCTGGCGATCAAGGTCGAATTACACCCACCGTCATGCTGCAAAATCAAAATGCTGACATTGCAGAACAGATACAAAGCACGTTGGCGCAGCGCAAACCACTGGGTACTCAATGTATTGTTTCCTGGTGTCGCTATAAAAGTGTCAAAGCCAATGTCTGTTTAACCGTGCACCGCGAAGAAAATCGTGAGGCAGTTAAAACACGTATATTAGAGCGTCTTTATGACATGGTAACGCCGCTTGTTCAAAGCCATAACCCATCGGCTTGGCCCTTTGGTAAAGCCTTAGGGGCTTACGATATTTACCGGATTCTCACGTCTGAACCCGGCGTTAAGGCAGTGGACCCGGTAGTCTTAGAGGTCAGTCACGTGCCTAATAAAGATGTGACTCATATCGATGCCGATTCCTGGCAGCATCACACTTGGTATGCGGCAGCTGGAGACGCACTTTATCGCACTATAAATAATGGCACAGGCTGGGAACAAATAAATCAGTGGTCCGACGAAGAGGTAGTTTGTGTTAAAAGCTTTCCTCGCGAGAATCAAATTGTCGCCGAAGTGGCGGGTTTGGTGATTGCGTTAACTCGCTCTCCTGTTACTAAGGAAAATACCTTGTACTTATCTAGGGACTGCGGCGAAACGTGGTCTCGCGTTCGCAAACCTGATTTTATTGTTAATGATGTGGTATGGATCGAGCGAAGTGGTCGGCCGAGTCTACTTATAGCGTCTGAAAAAGGCCTATTTGAACAAAGCGTTGTGTCCGCTAGAGAGTGGAAATCTGTGGTCATTGATCCGGATGAACCTGCTTTAGCCGCTCGTTCGGTAACGGTCGCGACCAATCAAGCGGGAACCAATTATATTGCCGTGGCGACGCCACCTGATAGTGGGGTTTATTTATCCGTTGGGCCGCACGCAGTTTTTAAAAATATTGGTTTAAAAAGTAAAATTGTATCTGTCCTTAATATTCAGTACTTGGATACTCAACGCTACCTCTGGGCTGGTCTATCTGCCGTGGGGGATGATTCTGGGCAGGGTTGCTATCGTTGGCAATTGCAAGATTCGGGGGACTCTGCTGAAGGCTGGAAGCCCACTAATAAAAACTGGGCTGGCGGAGGGTGCACGGCTTTAGGGTTTGTCGATAAGCAGGTCTATGCGGCCAGTAAACGTTTAGGTGTTATGACGCTTTCATGGGAGGACGACCTTGCAACGTGGCGTCCTGCCAATGTTAACTGTGGCTTACCTATGGAGCGGCTCAGCCAGTTTGAAGTGGTTAACGCCCTGGCAATAACGCCAAGTTCAATGCCAGACCCAGTGCTGCTTGCGGCTGGTCCTCAGGGAATTTATCGGCAGGTCTCAGGCGAATCAACTTTCCAGCACTGCTCACCTGCGCATTTTAATGATCGCGTTTCCTTGCCTGCAAATTGGTTGTTCTGTTCTGCAGATCACAATGTAACGGTCAATTACGATTGATGGGGGTAAATGTTTAGATGGAAGCGTCACGTATAGAAAAGCTGTTGCCTTCAGTCATGCAAAGAACCGTGCGTGAAGACTCGGTCTTACAAGCCATGCTAACCATTATGGCTGGGCTGCATTCGCCCACGGAAAAACTGTTAAGTGAGCTTGACCAGTGTTTTAATCCCATCTCTACGCCAGCAGAGTTATTGCCTATGCTGGCGCACTGGATGAATTTGCTGCGCTTGTTTCAGCCAGAAAATAATAGTGACCAAACAAACCCTTGGGGCAACCGTACTTTACCTACTCAGGCTAAGCACTTGAGAGCACTGATAGAAAATGCGACGAGAATATCACAGTGGCGGGGAACTCAGTTTGGAATGTTGCAAATGTTGGAGATTGCAACCGGTGTTACGGGTTTTGAAATTGATGATGGTACAGATGGAACACAAGGTGAGGGGAGTCGTCACAATGAACCTTTTCATATTCATATAACGGTGCCCTTCGAGGCAGAGCCTTACAAGGAATTGATTGCGCGTATCGTCACCCAAGAAAAGCCAGTCTATACCACCGTTAGCATTAAACAGTCTTCAGCTCCGGAACCTATTGCGGTTGAAAATACAAACACCGATACGGACCTCGCGGCGGGCGATAACGACGGCTCTGGCAAACCATAAAAATTATTTAACTATTTTGGAGGATATCAATGGGCATCGTAAATATTACGCCAACTGGCGAAAAAATGACTTGTCTAGCAGGCGAAAAAACCAAATTTCAGTTCAGTTTGGCAAATGTTTCAGGCGGGCCGTTACGAGTCGGTCTCGACGTGCGTGTCGACGGAGATGCGGGCACTTGGCTTAGCGTAGAAGGTGCCATTGAACGAGATTTAAGTGAGGGTGTATCAACAACAGTCAATGTTGAAATAGCTCCGCCCAAAAATTTGTTAAAGCCAAATGATCCTGATAAAACGGTTACGTTTCGTCTGCGAGTCTATGACGCCCAAAATACCGAAACAGTCGAAGACAGCTCTACCGTTAGTGTCGTAGTTCAGCCAGGAAAAGAAGAAGATAAAAAATGTTTATGGTGCTGGCTCGCGCCATTAATTGCGGTTGTCGTCATTGGCATTGGCGGTATTATTTGGTTGGTACTACAGCCCGACACATACCCTGACATAGTTGGAAAGAAGGCCAGTGAGGAGAAAATACGTCTCGAGGATGAAAACTATGAAATATCTTGGTTTGAGGTGGTTAGCGATAAGAGCCCAGGAATAATTGTCGACCAGTCGCCTAAGGCGGGTGAGCCTCTACCGAAGCTTGAGGGCAATGCCGCAATACCGATTGATATAACAATCTCAGCCATAACAGTCACCATGCCGAATATTGTGGGTAAGTCGGTAGCAGATGCGGAACTGGTGCTCGACACCTTAGGTTTAGTGATAGGTGAGATTTTGGAGCAAGACAGCGCAACAAGAGGCCTTGACTCAGCGCTAGTTGTTGGGCAAGAACCCGAGGCGAGCACACCAATTCTGCCCGGTACAAAAGTCAATTTATTGATTCCTTCTCAAAGCGTGCTTATTCCCAATGTGGCGGGTTTTTCATACCGTGAGGCAAAAACTACACTTGAACAACTGGGCTTGCGGGTTAGAGCACAATATGTGTCAACAGGGCAAGCCGAGCTGGGCGTAGTCATCAGTCACAATCCTTTGGCGGACACAAAGGCAAAAATTGGCTCCTCTATTACCCTAAAAGTTGAAAAGACTAAGGTTAGAATTCCAAATGTAGTGGGGAAATCACCTTCCGCTGCGATTAGGGAGCTAAAAAACCTCGGGCTGAAAGTAAAATCTGTCTACCGGGGACGCGTAATAAAAAATGGTGATTTTAAAATCATAAAGCAATCAATTGGGGCAGGAAAGACAGTCGATATCGGGAAGACAATAACGCTTACCTATCCAAAGGCTAAAAGTACAATATTAATGCACGATTTTAAAATAGCACCCTCTGTACTGTTCAAAGTGAAGTAGATGATCAATAGATTATTTTCTTTCTCTGGCAGCCGTTTCTAGGTTAAAAGGTTGTAGCTACTCAGCACTGTCTTTAATTGTTCAGATTGCAGTGAAAATCGTGCTGAGCAAGGTGAAAAATGTGAATATACAGGTGTAAATGATTATTTTTTAAAGTAGTTATTTTTAAAGTAGTTATTTTTAAAGCTGTCCTTTTTAAAATAGGTTAGCCCGATTTTGGATGTCAGCTGAGTAGTTACAACGCTATCTTGGTAAATGCTGCACTGTTTTCTTGGCTAGGTAAGCTGTCATATACGAGTGACTATAGGGTGATTAAACGCAGTATGACTAAAAACCAAAAAATATCTCTGGTAGTGTTGGCTGTATTGGCAATATTTTACTTACTTGCAGTGGCCTTAGGTTTTAAACAGTCTTCCTCTCATAGCAAAGAGGACCCAACTCAACCGGATTGGGCTGCGGGCTTGAGCAGTGTCATGTCCGCCTTTGCGCCTCGCATTAAACTTTCAAAGTTGACCTGTAATAACCAACCAGTTGCTGATTATTTTGTTTTGTCTGAACAAAAGCCATCATGCGAGATTAAGCTTGATTCTGGATTAACGCAGGATAAAGATTTTTGGAAAACAGACCTAGTACTGGCATCTGCGAATACGGTAAAACCAGAGGTTTATTTTTATGCAAAGTATCCGGAGAAGAATAAAGCGACTGACGCTGAACCAGATAAAGACTGCCTGAAAATAGTGCCCGAGAAAGTACCTTCTGATTTTTGGTTGGCGATTGAACTGACGCCAAAAAATTCTAGGCCGGCAAAAACAAAGTGCTGGTTGAAATCTGACAGCTCTAACATCATTGGGCTAACGGTAACCGGCCCGAGTACCCATACTAACCTTACTCTTAGTTGTCATGGCTGTACGCAGGAAAATAAAAAGAAAATTCAATTGCGGTTTAAGCCATAAATTTTGAGCATGAAGGCGATGTAATCGTACATGCAAAGTTTAGCGGCATGGTGTTCGATGGGTCTGTCTATACTTATTTTCTTTGGCCTTGAGGCTTGGCGATGGGCTGGAAGAGCAATGGGACAGGGAGGAGGTCGAGGCCTTACTGCAATGGTTAACGGCTTGCCCAAAAAGTAGGATGCAACAGAGGGTGATTCTTTATTTCATTGCATCGCTCTTAAGTACGTTTTTTAGGCTTGTAAGCCATTTCTCGAAAGCCTTAGTTGGTGAATTATTTTCGCTTTTGACACCATTCAAGTGGCGTCATGGGTTTTTCATCTGTCCCCAATCTTTTATTGTGTCTATTTATTCTCGCTCTAGCTGCTTTTCTTGCATTAGACTGGCCATTACTGTCCATATCAGCATACCCTTCTGGGGGTGTATCAAGCGCCGTTAATGGTTTCGCTAGCCTATTAGGCGCTGTCCACTCTGGGTATCCGATAGGTGGCTTGCCCTGTTGTTCGTGAAGCTTGTTGCGCTTATCAATAGAGGCGCGAGCGGTTGACTTAGCAGTAGACTGTTGTTTGTTCGTCATGGTACCGAAGCCTGGAGGAGGGTTCTGTAATTGCTCTAATGGCGTCAGATGTCTTTCTACTTTAGTCCGCGCTATGGTCCATTCTGGGTAATCAACTTTTGCATGACCCTGTGGGAGTTTTTGGTTGTGGTTATCAATCGAGTTGCGCGCTTTCCTTGCTCGCTGGATTCGCTGGTCAGCGGACAGTTTTTGATAGTCTTCCGGCGGTTGAGTAAGCTCTTTTACCGATCGAAGAGTTGGGCGTTTTCGAACTGCTTTGCACCAAGGTGGATGATCTATCGGCTCCTGAAGCATGCGATTAAAGCTGTCTATCGCATTACGAGCCATTAACCTAGCCGCATTCTTTTTTGGGCCTGACAACTTATCGAAGTCCTCTGGTGGGGTTAGCCACCTTTCAATAGGAGAACGCTTCAAGACTCGCGGTTTTGAGAATTTTCTAACGGCCTTGCACCAACTTGGATGGGATGTCGGGTCTTGTTCAGGATGCTTGTGATTGATTCTATCTATACCGTTGCGAGCCGCTAACCTAGCCGAGTTCTTTTTTTTAACTGACATTTTATCGAAGCCCTCTGGAGGTCTTGACCACCTTTCAATAGGATCCTGCAGCGGGTCTTGATTTTTTTGACACCATTTAGGAATGACAGCTCTAGGCAATCCCTTTTGTTCCAGTGCCTCACTATATTGTCTAATTTCTTTACGAATCTCATACCTAATCATTCTCTGTTGATCTGCCGACATCTTGTTGAACCCCATCGGCGGTTGTTGCCACTTTTCAGGTAAAACACTAGATGAGACCGGTTTTTTAGTAGCTTGTTCTATTTGCTCTACTTTCGGTTTCTTTCTAGGAATTTTCGCGGTTACTTGTTTAGGCATCATATCTTGTGTGCAATTCGGATATTTTTTTATAAGCTCTTGGTCTGATTGAATTTTTTTTGTGGCTTTAGAGTAGAGTTGTCCAAACATATACATTGTTGAAAAATTTTCAGAAGCCTGTAATGATGGGACGGCTATAAAATTATTCTTTATTTCTTCTTGTTTTTTATTTTTAGGATAACGCATCCTAGGCATCACATTAACACGCTGGTAATTTCCGCTTTCATCTTTATCTTTTCTATTTTGAATATCTTTGTCACCTGAAATACCCTCATCATTATTCTCGTCGGCCATTTTTATACTAGCCACTGTCGAAACAGATTTTATATGAAATTTTACTGTTTTGTCTGGTATGGTATTAGCTTTTTCCTTAGTAAAATTCAGTATTTCTCTAACTTGAGAAAGAATTCTGTGCTTAATAACAGCGCGTTGAGGATGGGGTATATTTTCTATATCCGATAAAAATTGATCGCCTATTACCTTATGTTTTTCATTTGAATTATCAGTTTCGTTATTCTCTAAAGCGCTTAGTAATTTTTCAATATTGTTAAGCGAATGCCCATTCCTCATCAACGTTGGTAAATAGAGATTTTTTATAGCTTTGATGATCGGTATATCATTCGCAACATATTTTCTCGCAATTTGCTTAGCAAAAAAATCACTACCGGACATGTTTTCTCGTTGGCCGGATAGAGAGGAAAGCCAATCAATAAATTGATTTCTTGATTCTATCGCTTTATTGTTAACAAAATATTTTTTATTGTAATTATGTAATGCAACACTCTCTTCGTTGGCAGGTATTTGTTTAAATCGGCAGTCGCTATTTTTCAAATTGACATCAATATAAAAGCCTTCACAGTCGGATCTTCCATTTATTTCTGTCCCTTGCCGGCGTAATACTATTAACTCCCGTAATGCTTTCGGGCTTAAAAGCTGCATTTTTTCTGAAAAGTATGCGTCTTCTCCCACCGCCTTTTGAATTTTCCAATGAAGATTAAATGCTTCTTTTGTTGTTTGATATTCTGGGAGCGAAGATGCAGCCTGGGATGGCATTGTCGTATAGTCACCATCCTTTAATTCTATACTCTCTTTTAGAGCATGGGAATTAAATGTTATATCCCCGTCCATCTGTATATATCGACAACCTTTACCAAGAGAATCATCATTTCGCTCTAAAAATGTTTCATCAAATAAATGATTGCGGATTGAGCCAAAAGGAACGAACTCTTTTGCGCCTGCTGGCCCCGACACAGACCATTGGAACCCAGATATTTTAACTGAGAGTGGTAATTCTCCATTATTTTTTTTAAAAACCTTTAATAAGCCAACGGCTTTCTGAAAATTTGACTCGGTTATATTTTCATCATTACCATTGATGCCAATGGACAAATGTATATGTTTTGGTTTTTGCTCTTCCGGTAAGTCGTCTATCGACTGAGATAAAGATTCTAGGAATGTGTTTATAGCGACATCTGGTTTTTGCCCCCTGGTCGGCAGATGGATAACTAAATCTTTTTTTCGTGCTTTATCATCGAAGAAAAAGGTCTCATGCTCACACTGTTCTAATTCGCCAGTACTTGTTGCCGATGTGATGGGCTTGCATGATATGTCATAATCCTTGATAGAAAATTCTTTGCTGCCCTTTACTTTTTGAAATAAGGGAGAGAGTTGCATTCCTCCTATAGATTTTTTACTTTCTTCTTGTGTTTTTAATAACTTAGAAAAATTTGAAAAGAAATGTAATAATAATTTTTCATTTAATTCTCTTCCTGAATCTGGTGTGCTTGCCCACTCTTCTAATTCACTATATTTTTCAATATTGAAATCGGGTAGGCTTGAAGAACTTATTTCCCCGAATTTTCTCTTAATTGGTCCAGCGTCAAAACCCATAGATAATGAGTCCAAAGGGAAAGGCTCTATGTTCATCGAAACAGCTTCCCCTGCTACTTTGCGGGTGACAGTAGCTTCTTCAGGGGCGTCTATTTCCATAGCAGTGCTTTTATCCTCTGTTTCGGAGGTAGCGGTTATAATGTTCTTAACGCATTGAATACCACATTTTGTACCCGTTTGTTTGTAGTCTGTATCGGTTTCTTTTGTTATGGAATCACGAATGTTTTCCGGAAATATATGTTTCGTTAATTGTCCGTTAGCCACTATGCGATCATTAGTATTAGATGTATAGCATAGGCTACCTATATTGTTGATTATTGCATCTACATCATGTTGGTCTGAAATATAGGGGGATATGATTTTTTTACCCGCGCCTAATGAATCGAAAATCATAACACGATAACCTTTATCTTTATCATGCTCCATGAGTATTGATTGATAGTGCGAATTGCTAGAATTTGCGACCTCACCTTCACTAGGCTCACCAAGCCAATGCCTGGCATAAAAAGATTTAAACCCATGCTCAAAGAGATGTTTTTTAGTTTCATCACAAAAGGGCTTAAGTTTTTCGTTCTTTAAATTCGCTAGCCTTTCAGATCCTAGACGGTTTAAATTTTCTGATGGTTCCAAACCAAGTTTATTTCTTATATCTATAATTTCTGTTGTTGTTGTATTTATAGTTTCTTGAAATCTATTTTTCTTGTTATTATATTTTTCAACGAATGCTTCCCTAAAATTTTGATAATGCTGGTCATTAACCACTTTTTCTAAAGAAGTCCTTCCGTCCCTCCATTCGTTCACGGATCCAACAACTTTTTTTATAAAAAACTTATTCAAATTAAAAGAATTACTGCCTATCAAGTCAACAGATTTTTTTATGTCGTCAAAAATTGGATGAGATGCCATCTCTTCAAGCTCAAAGCTACTCGCGCCTCTAGAATAATTCGCTATTTCATAGTTTGCCTCATTGTTACGTTTTTGTAGTGTGTGATGCTTTTTTATTAGTTCTTCAGGCATTTCCATAAGGCTTTTGTTTGCCTCTACCCATTCTGCTGTGTAGGATGAAAGAATAGATCGTGCGATTTCTAATTTTTTATCGGATTGCGGCGATGCTGAATTATTTTCTGGAAAAATAATATGTAAAGCATAAAATAACTCGGTTACATCAGGTTGAAAGTCAGGGAGATTATCAATAAGTTTATAGATGGTGTTAAGGCCTACTTCTAAAGAAACGTTATCGTTAACGTTGCTTTTTAGAGCGTAATTGACATGCATATTTATATTGATTTTTGTAGCTGGGCTATGAAGATCAGCAATATTTGAAACATGATCCCTAATATAATTAATAACATTACTCGATAACACATTAAGCTGATTTGCAATAAACTCCGGATTGTCTATTGTTGCTTGAGAGGCTGAGATTGATAATTGTGTCGGCTGAACACCTTGGTTACCCGCTTTATTAGAAGATTGCCTACCTGTGCCTTGACGATTAAGGTTGCTTGG
>JBLHWO010000131.1:0-9617 GCA_047629215.1 Cellvibrionaceae bacterium
CTCGGGATCGAACCTGATTTCTCGTCATTTGCCCAATGTTGCGAGAGTGTATCCGGGCTTATACGTTGCATGCAAACATACTTACCTTCCTCAATTAAATCAATTGCGGTGCGGTTTGATTGTTGATAATTATCGAAGTCACTGATTCCTCCATCAGTTGTTTCTAATGCAGCAAGACCTCGTGCTAGAGCATATTTCATGGCTAGCGGAGAGCCATAATTTAAAGAGCCTGCGCGAGCTGCTTCATAGGTTGCATAATTAAGCACCGTCTTAGCATTATAGACAAAACCAAAATGAATTAATGCAAATAGAATAAGCAAAGTGGTGGACATGATAATAGTCGTCTCTACCATTGCTTGACCTAAATAAAAATAGGGTCGCTTATTCTGACGCTGGTTTTTCATCAGCAACCTCGAGTAATTTCTTCGATAAGTTTAAAGCCTTTTCATAGAGAGGATCATCTTTAGAAATATAGACCAGCATTTGTCGCCATGTATTGACACTCTGTTTTAACTGAATAACGCCCATATTATGCCAAGCCTTAGATAAACGTGGATCAAGTAATACAGATTTCTCATAAGCGTCTATAGCTTTATCGTTATTTTCTAGGCGCGCATACGTGTTACCAATACGAAACCAAATAACAGCATCCTGCCCAATGGCCTCACTTAGCTTAAGGTATTCGAAAAGAGCGAGTTTATAATTTTTATCAGCATAAGCTTGATTAGCAATGGTATTACTTGTTTTTATTTCATCCGCAGTCATTTTGGGTTTAGGTAAGTTTGTGACACAACCAACCATTAGCCAGCAAAATAATATTATCGGTAAAGTTTTATAAATTAATTTTGGTTGCATTTTTTGTTCACATTTTTTGATCTATGGTGAAGATAATAATTCTTAATACAAAAGCATCAATAGTAATCAATGAGATGATAATTCTTTAGCAGTGATAAGCGTCATACCCTCTTTTATACCCAAACGATTTATTTCTCCTGCAATCATCTCTAAAGTATGTTCGGCGCCAAAGCATAAAGACATTCGTGTTGGTTTAATATTCTCAACTAATTTAACAACTTTCAAATGACGACTAAGATATACAACATCTAAAGAGTATTTCATACCAAAAGTATGAATAGAATTACATTTGTTAATGAGCAAACCTTGATTTAAATTTAATGGTGGAAATTTTAATAAGCCACCTGTGCGTTCAAATAGATTTTCTGTACTAAAAAGAGTGATCAAATATTTCTTATCGCTATTACTTTTTTTATCAATATTATATGAGCAATAAAAGTAGCCTTCGATAGTTTTCACAATTTTCAACTATATGTCGAGTATCTTCATCGCAATAGGGAATCCCACGATAATAAATGTCACCGGAAATATAAACATAACGAGTGGAAATACCAATTTAACCGGTGCTTCCATGGCTTTTTTTTCAGCGCGTTGAAAGCGTTCATTACGGCGCTGCTCGGATTGAATACGCAATGTGCTTGCCATTCCAGAACCTGATTTTTCTGCTTGCACCATGGCATTAACAAAACTAGATATATCTTGCATATCTAAGCGCTCTGCCATGCGTTTAAAAGCGTCTGAGCGATTAACGCCTGAACGTAAGTCGCGCATAATAATGCTAAACTCTTGGCGTAATGGGCCTTCAGGTCCTTTATTCATTGCTTGTTGTAAAGCGCCCGATAAATTAAGGCCAGCTTCTACGGCCATGGTAGTAAAATCTAAATAAACAGGTAGGGCACGGATAACATCCTGTTCACGTCGCTTGCGTTTATCTGAGAGCCAAACTAAAGGAAAGAAAAATCCTCCTAATGTGGCTACGACTATAATTAGGGTACCGATTTTTTCTGGCTTTAGAGAAATCACCATTAAAAAACCTATAGCACAACAAATCAGTGCGGCTGCGTAACGCAGCGACACAAACTGCTCGGCAGTTAACATAAAGTTAACGCCTGTTTTGTGTAATTTTTTTTCTACTTTGTCAAAATACGCATTGCTAAAAACATTTTCGACAATGACTGAAACAAGTAGTATAAATGGCCAAATAATCTTTAAGCCTGATGGCACCTCATCCATGTAGGCGCGATCGTCTGCCTCAATGTCTGGAATAGAGGTTTGAGTAACATAGGTAAAAATCATCACGCAGACACCTAACAAGATGATTGCTAAAAGATATAATGTATCCGTTGCTAAGTTAAACATTGATATTTGTCACCTTGCTGATAAAAAAGTAACCCAGTGCTTCCATTACCACCACAGCAGCTACAACAAACCAACCAATATTTGTAGTAAATAATTTTTGCATGGCCTCTGGTTCGATAAAAAATAATACTGCGCCAATCATAATGGGTAGAAGTGTCATCACAATACCCTGCATTTTTCCTTGCGATGTGAGTGATTCTATTTTGCCTTCCATAGTTGCTTTGCGCCGCAATGTCTCAGCAAGAGTATTGATGACACTACCAAGGTCACCACCCACTTCTCGTGAAATTTTTAGTGCGGATGTAAACATAATAAAATCTTGATTAGGTATGCGTCGCTCCATATTACGTAAAGATTTTTCAAACTCGACACCAATACGCTGCTCTCTGGTAAAAAGCATAAATTCTTGCGATATAGGTGCGGGTTGATCTTTTACAACAGCATCTAGAGCCATAGCCAGACTTCCGCCAGAGGCCAATGTGCCACTAATCATAATGAGTGCATCAGGAAGTTGGTTTTCGATATTTTTTAAGCGCTTTTTTTTCATGCCGCGATAAAAGCGAAAGGGTAAAAACATAACAACTATTAGTACAACTATTGAAGTGATTAAACTACCAAGCAACATATAGCTTATTAAAGGTATTATAATTATGGCAATAATGTTGTATAAAAATAGCCGCTTGGTATCGACAAATAAAAACATGTCGCTTAAATTTGCCGATGAAGTTTCCATGAAAACTTCTTCATATTCACCCCAAAAACTTTCCCCTTTTTGAACAAAAACCCACGCAACGGTTGCTACACATGTAAAAAAAGTAGCCAGTACTAGCAAAAATAATGTATCGGTACCTAAATTAACTATTGTCTCCATCATGAGAAAATACTCATATCAACCTCAATGCCTTGATTGCGCAATCTTTCATAAAACTGCGGCACCATACCTGTGGCTTTAAACTCACCTATGACTTTTCCTTCAGTGTCAAAACCCGTTTGATTGAAAAGAAAGATATCATTTATTTGAACGGTACCGCTCTCGATTCCTGTAATTTCGGAGATATGAGTCACTTTTCGAGAGCCATCGGCAAGCCTGCTTTGTTGCACAACAATATGAACAGCGGACGCAATTTGTTCGCGTATAGCGCGTTGGGGTAAATCCATGCCGGCCATCATCACCATCACCTCAAGGCGAGACACAACATCGCGAGGGGTATTAGCGTGCGCTGTTGTTAGCGAGCCATCGTGACCTGTATTCATTGCCGTTAACATATCGAGTGCTTCAGCACCACGACACTCACCAACAACAATTCGATCGGGGCGCATACGCAAACAGTTTTTAACTAATTCACGAATGGTCACTGCACCTTTACCTTCGAGGTTCGGCGGTCGCGATTCGAGTGAGACAATATGTGGCTGACCTAATTGAAGTTCGGCAGCATCCTCGACCGTAACAATGCGTTCTGATGGCGGAATAAAGTTAGACATAATATTGAGTAGTGTTGTTTTACCTGAGCCCGTACCACCAGAAATTATGATATTAAGATGGTTTTCTACCACCATTTTTAAAAACTTACCCATTTTTTCATTAATGGTGCCAAAACCTAGTAAGTCTGCTACTTCGAGTTTTTTCTTAGAAAATTTACGAATAGTTAAACAGGGGCCGCGAAGCGCTAGCGGCGGAATTATTGCATTAACACGCGAGCCATCAGGTAAGCGGGCATCGACCATGGGTGAGCTCTCGTCAATGCGTCGGCCTAGTGGCGATACAATGCGCTCAATTGCAGACATTACTGCAAGGTCACTACTAAAAGTAACATCGCTTTTTGATAGCTTTCCCTTATATTCTACATATATTTCGTCACAGGCATTCACCATAATCTCGGTGACATTGTCATCTGCTAATAACTCTTCTAGTGGGCCTAAGCCAACAGCTTCGTTGAGCACTTCATTTTTTAGTACAGTAATATCGACATTTTCTGGGATTTCATTTTCCATCGATGTAACTACTTCATCGATTATAGTAGACACTTTTTGTCGCAGAGCCTCACCGTCCATACTAGCGACGTCAGTTCGTCGTAGGTCCATCAAGCGCAGAACATCTTGATGAATACGATTGCGCCACATAAAAATTCGCTGACGATTTATTTTATCAGTGCGCTGTTCTGGTGTTATCTCTTCTTCTACAGCACCTATAAAGGTTTCCATGCTCCAATCTTTTTCACCCAGTTGTTCGGGTTGACTAGAGACTGGTTTAGCCATTTTAGGTGCATCAGAACTGTCAGCGGTATCTTCGCTGCTAGCAGTACCTAAGCGAAAATCATAATTACCAATACTAATAACATCAGAGCTTCTAATCGGCCCATAAAAAGGCACGGTATTACCATTAACGGTAATGCCGTTGCCATCACTAACATCCTCTACATACAAACCCTTATCGGTAAGTTCAATTTTGCAGTGAACCGGCGCTACACGCCAACCCCTTATAACCACGAGGTTATCGCGAGATTTACCGATAGTACATTTTTTTAAGGTACAGCGAATACGGTTAACATTTGTGCCTTTATCTGTAATTACAATAACGTCAAACATTAGTCTAAGATCTCCGTGAGGCCTTTCTTTTCTCCGCCAACATTATCAAAAAATCGTTGGCGTAATGATTGCTCAGTCGCTAATGCCTGTTTATTTAGATCGCTTTCGGCATCGTAGGCATAGGGGGTAATAAAAATGACCAAATCGGATCGATTATTTCGAAAGTTAGTTGATTTAAATAAGGCGCCTAAAATAGGAATATCACCAAGCCACTTAACCTTATCCACAGCATTGCCCATTTCTTGATTGACAAGCCCACTTATCGCTAATGTTTGGCCTTGACGTAGGCTAACTTCTGCCATTGTTTTACGTGAGCGAAGCCCCGGAACTCCGTTGACCTCAACTGAATTATCAATACTGCTGACTTCGGTTTCAACTTTGGCCGCTATTTGTCCATCACGACCAAGTTCGGGTAGTACATTTAACATTATTCCATACTCTTTAAATTCAATGGTGATACCACCATTGCCATCGGGCACCGGTATTGGAAACTCACCCCCCGATAAAAATTCAGCCTCGGTGCCACTGCGTGTACTAAGCGTCGGGGAGGCTAAAATAATGGCATCACCACTCGATACCGCTATGTTAATACTAGAGCCAATACTTGTTGCAATACCAAAGTAGCCCAAGCCTTTACTTAACTCTCCAAGTGTTGCTGTACCAGGTATAACAAAACCAGGATTACCTTCAATATCACTAAAGTTATTATCATTGACACTACCACTACGTCGGCGAGTAAAATCTTGTGCAAAACCAGCAGAGGGGCCATTCAATGAATTTGACCAATTAATACCTAAGTTTTCTAGCGCATTAGTACTAAATTCAGTGATCTGTACATTCATATAAACCATCGGTTTTGCTGCAACACTCGGTGCGGCTGTTAGATCAACAATGTCTGGGAAAGACTGTTGCACAGCGGTAATAAATTCTTTATTTTCGGCGGTAACGTCCCCGCGTAAAATTATTTTACTACCGGCACGGGTCATTTTTAGGTCGGGCATGTCGGAAAAAATACTTTCCAATTCGTTGCCAGAATTTGGTTGACTTAAATCAATTATTTGCGGATAAATTTCAACAAGTTTAGTGATTATAGCTGCTTGAGCGGTGCTCACATTACCTTTAATAACAATATTTTTACCGACTTCTGATACTTCCGCATCGGGCAGGGCACCTAATATTTTTTTAATTTCTCCGGTGTCTCGAGTTGCATTGTTTGCGATAATATAAAATTTATGAGCAACAACAGATCCATTTTTAAACCAAATTTGTAATTCGGTGTCTCCTTCGCTTTCGGCGAGTACCAATAAATTACCATTTTCAAGTATCGATGTACTGACTAGGCTACCATTACCCACAGCCACACGCTCAATCGGTGTTTTTAACACCAATGTTTTGATCTCACCTACAAATAAGCGATAGTCTGCAGCCATCACGTTACAAGTAAACCCTAACAATAAAAGTAAGATAGAGAGTTGGAAAGTTTTTGTTGTTTTAGAAAAATTCATTTTATATCCCATTATTGATTACTCCGCTACCGGTACTTTATTTACCTGTAAAACGCTATTTTCACTGACACCACCTACAAGATAATCAACGGTGCCCGTGTATCTAGCTAAGCTCGAACCAGCATTCAGACTTAAGCCTGCAAGCGCCTGTCCATCCTTTGTGCTAATGCTGCCATCGGCATTAATGACGATATCGTCAGGGTTAACTATGCTGCCATCGGCGAGTACAAGATTACCGTCTTTATCGATAGTCGCACCGCTAATAATAGTGCCATCGGCTAGCATTACCGAACCATCAGCAAGCATAGTAGGTGCGCCATCAGGAGGTGTCTCGGCACTCAAACCGGCAAGTAATTGGCCGTCACGGGTAGACATAGTACCATCGCTATTGATGACTACATCGTTAGGGTTAACAACCGTGCCATCAGCTAATACTAGATTACCGTCTGCGTCGAGTGTTGCACCCGTAATAACAGTTCCATCAGCCGCCAAGATAGTGCCGTCTTCTAACACTGTTAAACCGCCAGCTAGGGTTTTCACCCCAGGGCCACCTAAAATAACGCCATCTTTTGTCATTAATGTGCCGTCAGCTAAAACAATCAAATCATCTGGGTCAACAACGCGACCATCTGCGGTCACTATCTCGCCGTTCTCGTTAATGCTCAAGCCAAGGCTGGCTAGATCGATACCACTCTTTGTGCGAATAGAACCGTCTGCACCAATCACTAAATTTTGATTGGCTAATACTTTGCCATCGCGTGTACGCAATATGCCATCTTCGCCAACCACAATATTGCCTGCAAGCTGATTAGCCTGGTTACGCTGCTCGTCTTTAACAAGAAGTTCGAGGGCGTTAGCTAAAATACTGCGTTTATCGATAACAGCAAAACCACTTCCGCTGATGTCTTGTCGATTACGTAAAAGAGTAACAATTTCACCGGCATCTTGTGCTAACGATAATATAGCCGCTTGTTTGGGTGTTACATTAATAGTAATTGTGGTGAAGTTCTGTTGCGGGTTTGCACCAATGCCTCCGCGCAACAACCTGACCTTTTCTTCATAGTCATTGACTGTATCTTTACCCGTCGCAAGAACTTCAACATTTTCTAACACGGGGATGACCACCTTAGAGTCCTCGAAACCATCGTCGGGTGCTGACTCTGATTTTCCGAGAACAAATAAGTCAATTTTATTACCAGGTCGTAACAAGCCAGTAAAAGTATTGATCTCATCAACTTGAATCGTCATAGCGCGACGTTTTTCGATGACAGTATCTGAAAAATCAAGCGGAAAACTAGAACCTATAAAGGTATTTAACAAAGGTTTACCCGCCGCTAAATTGACTTGCAAAATTTTACCTTCAATTTTATCGAAGTCTCCCGGTAATACCGCTAAATTACTGACAAAGTCACTAGGAATGGGTCGGACTGATATAGTACTGCCATTCAGTACATCACCTTTGACTAAATCACGTGAGGCAACTAAAACACCCACAGGCTGGGATTTGGGTCTTAGTGCATCGCGTAACTGCGATTCCTTTGCATTTAAATAAAGCATTGCTAATACAGCGCCCACTACACCTAACACTAGGGCTATGACAATTAATTTAATACTACTTTTATTACTAGTGGCCATTTTTATTTTCCTTACATCCTAAAAAGGATTGAGTGCATTATTCAATTCATCTTTTATTTGATCTTTAATGATATCGGTATCAAGTAAATCTAAAGCTTTCTTTGGGTCTGTATATTCTTTTAGGCCATCGAGGCCGTCGTTTAGTTTAGCGAGTCCGGATGTCACTTTGTTGAGTGTGGCGTCAGCGGCTTCTAGTTTAGGTCTAAGCGTGGGATATTTATCTAAGGCGATGTAATAGTTAGCAAGCTCCCCTAAATTTCCTGCGCCCTCCGGTATTTCTGATATCGACAGAGCATAAGCTTGTGCTGTGTAGCGATCATGTAGAGCTTTTATTAATGAAGGGTCTCCATTTTCCCTTACATCATCTTTATCCAACCCTATAACGCCATTTCCTGGTCCTATTGTCAGTAATGCACCAGTCAGCGCGACAAGTATGACAATATATTCAGCCATTGCTTGGCCTTTGCTACGAGCAATGCGATTTGACGTATGTAATTTCAGCTTTTGTATTTTCATCTTATTTTTCAGCCAAATATAATCGTATTATCTAAAAATTTTTGCTGTCTCTATGTTAGCAACAACACTTGTTTTCGAATCAACTTTATTGATTGTTAACGACAGTAATTGTCGACCTTTAGTAAATGTCATTGCGGCACCTTTTAATCGAGAGCCTTTGCTATCGGCAACTAATTGCCAGCCTTGGCCTTGATAATAGTTGCGATAAAACTGTCCATTTGAATCGATAGAAAAATTATTAATTAGTAATAGTGTTCGCCCAGTTTTGATTGAGTCGTCGCTCATTTGATCACTAACTACTTGGCTGCCCGACATGCTAGGAAAGCCAACACCTGTTGGTGCTTGGATGCTACCTTTTTCAATTGCTGTGGGCAGATCGCTAATGCTTAAATAGCCCCAAGAGCCGGCAAAACCATTTTGCACCTGTACGTTGATAAATTTTTTACTCTCAACCTTACCAATCATTTCCCAAGGGTCAAAAAGTGTAATGGCAGCGGTATCTTTCCAACGTTTACTATAAAAATCTATCACCTTCTCTTTGCTTAAACGGCTCTCAAACCGACGTATTTCCATATTTAAACCAAAGGTGGTGGTGCTTTCACTTACCTGAGTTATTGTCGAATTTGGTGGATTAGGAAAGTCTAAAGCTAGTGTTTTGACACTAACAAAAGTACCAACCAAAGTAACCATGACGCTTAGACATAATAAAATTCTATTCACGACAGTAACCTTTATCGTTGCATAGGTCATTAGCATTTATGTAAGCATCTGTATCTGTGGTGGGAGAGGATAGCTCCCATTCTGAAAACTTATCTCGAGGTAGCGCATCAACATCCATTTGCCCAAATACTAAATTTTTATCCGTAAGCTCGGGTGTTGCTAATGCAATAGCAATCACATTCTGTCCAGAACCTATCACCGGGATGTCAATTAGGTTAAATACATCGCCAATTAATTTGGTAGGCGCTAAAGCTTGAGCTTGACTTTTAAGATGATCGCCACCGCCAGCACTCCATGTTTGTGAGAGTACGCCCGCTTTAGCAAGCATCTTATAATCATTGCCTACATCAATTAAGGGTGTGCGCACGCCGCTATCGTCGCCCATTATTTTTAAAAACCGCGGTGTTTCTTTGACACTCATCTTAACGCTTGTTGTAGTCA
>JBLHWO010000132.1:0-9549 GCA_047629215.1 Cellvibrionaceae bacterium
TCAGTACTCATATCTTTTATACCCATTTCCAATATGAGGTCACATTTTTTGACCTCAAGATTCAACGGGGACGGACGGATCAAGAAACAAAAAAGCTGATCAAAAAATATATCCTCTGTCCCTCTGTCATTTAAAAATATTGAGCTTCAATCGAGTCAGACCTATCGGTTTGTCCCGATTGGCAATTCGACTATCAGCAAGTGTAGTTTAAAATAACATTTTTAACAGTATGAGGTCTTTCTCATAAAAGAGTATGAGCTTTCCATCCAACTCAGCCACCAAGAATGGCTGGCGTTTTACCGAGGGCATTACCGGGAGCTTATGGTGACCACAGATCAGGGGCAGCGCCACAAATTCAGGCCGATCACTTTGCTGCGTTCACACGCCTGTACGGACGTTTTAAGTTGACTGTATCGCCAAAGAATTAAGTCGCTTCATTAATTCAATTGTGAGATCACCGAGGTGAGTGCTGACCCACCTTGAGCTGAACCTGTAGATTCTATCTTTGGGTAGAGCGGTATAGGGGGTATGTTTATTACGGGTATGAGTATTACTTAGACATTATGGACCCCCAAGATCGCGGGTTAGCTAAGTCAGAGCCATAATATATGTTCAAGCATATAAACCTTGGAGGCTAGCATAAACTAAAAACGGCAGTTGAATCACGAAAGCTTCCGCTCCTGCCGCTTACTTGCAATACCTGTAGGCAAAGCCTGCACAAGTTCTTGATGACCTAGGAAACTCTAGAGTTCACTTACGACGAATAAGGTCTCTACGTGATTCTAAAAACCAATAACTTGCACAGTTTTTTCGCGCCTACTGCGTTTTTTAGGATGAAGAATGCTAACATATTATTTTTCGGTTTTGATGCTGTACAACCTATACGGAAGTCGCTTGTGCTGAAGTCGTCTATAATACTACATCCACTTATCACGGTAAGATCTGAACAACCAAGCAAAGTGTAGAAAAGCTCGTACGCCTAGTACAATCCAAACGCTCTGGCCTAAGATAATTTTTGTGTACGAAGCCGGTCCTCGTGGATATTGTATTTACCGCTTGCTCACACAGCTTGGCCAGCAATGCTTTATCGTTGCCCCCTCACTCATCCTGAAAAAGTAGGCTTACGGATTAAAACCGAAAAACGCGATAAGCTCATGTTGGTTCAATTACTTAAAGCAGGCGATGTTGATCCGATCTATGTCCCAGAAAAAAAAGCGATTCGAGATCTATTCAGGCTATGTGACCGCGCCATGAATGATCTTAAGGCCGCAAGATCCCAGCTCAAAGCTATGCTTTAACATAATCATATTAAGTATGCTTACAGGGTAAATTGGTCCTTAAAAAATTTACGAAGGCTAACCGAACTCTTACTGCCCGACCCAAGTCAGCAGTTCGTATTACAAGAGTCATCCAAACGGTAAGTGAACGTATGGCGTGCTTAGAGCACTTAGATAATGAGTTGCTTCATCACGTAAAATAATGGCGCTTCTGCCGAGTAGTGCAAACCATGAGGGAGTGCGACAACCGGTAGCAGCCGGTGTTATTTCTGAGCTAGGCGACCTCACTCGGTTCGATACCCCAGTAAACTAATGGTATATGTGGGTTTAGTACCTAGTGAGTATTCTACCGGTGGGTTTGAAAGTTAGGGGCAATCACCAAGGCAGGAAATAGTTGCGCCAGACGCTATCAGTTAAAGATACCCACAGCTATAAATATGTAGCTTACATATCCGCCGAGCTTCAAAAGCGCCAAGAAGGATTGCCAAAAGAAATTGTTGATATTGTACGGAAAGCGCAAGTAATATTATGTCAACGTTACAGTCGACTGATGCAGCAAGGCAAGCATTGTAATCTTCTGGTAACGGCCTTTGCACGAGAAATAATTGCGTTTTTTTAGATGATTTCGCGGGAAGATATTTTTCTGAAGTAAAATTTGAAAGGCATAATTTTTCGTATTCCGTACTGTAATTATTTTAATTAAAAAGATAAGAAAAAAGAAAAAGAGTAGTCAGTGAAACGCTTTGCGTTAATGCTGTTGGGTAACAGATGAGGTGTAATACACGACTGCGTTAAGGATACAAATGAATCAAAAGATATATCCTTCGTCCCCTTCTGTTCGACAACTAAGAGCTGGCGTTTTGTTAACGAATTAAGGGTTTAAGAAACGGAAATATGCATACCTTAAAATGAATCATCGTTACTAAAAATATATTTTTTAACAATTTCAACAACGTATTATTCGGCGTGAGCTTCAAGTTCTATTTGGGAATCAAGCTCAGGAGTGACCTTTTCTAAAGGCTGAGTATTACCTTTTGTTAAGCCGACGTCACATAAAACGTATTTTTTAGGGCTTGCAGATATGCCTTCAAGACTGAGTGCTGCAAACCCGAAACCAGAACAAGGTCCGTGTAATTGGGCGAGTTTGGAAAATCCACTAACGTGAATCTCTTTGGCGTTTTCCGCCAAATGCTGTTTTCGTGACGTAAAAAACATGTTGCCAGCCTGCCTCAACTTATCATCCATACGGTTAAATGTCGAATCTACTTTATTATGGCCCCCTCAGTTTTTTGTAATGTCATTGTGTTTGTCGTGGTTGAAGAGCAAATAAATTGTTACTTTAATATTTTTTTAGAGTAAAAATAATTTGAATTCGTCATTTTTGACGGTTGTTCGGCATCTACTCCGCATTCAATAATTGTCAGCTATACACCGTTAACTAAGTTGCCTGCCTATGTAAGTGAATTATAAACTTATTAAGTTTGATAAAAATTAGTAAAGAATTACTCTGTTGTAATCTGCTAACCAACCAGAGCCTAACCAAAGTCCATGCAGTCAATTATTATCTCTACACCTCATGTTGCTGGAGCACCTAATGAAACCGATCGTCAGTAAGCAGTGATGGCTAGATTGGATTGAACAGCAAGTACAAAGCGGTTTATCTATAGCTGCTTTTTGTAGCAATAAAAAATAAATGCCGATAACTTTTTTTACCATCGCGGCCAACACCATAATCCCGCCCTTTCGGTAAGCTCAGGGTTGTCACGTGTTTAATTAGTTGATGATTCTGCGTTGGGCGAAGCTACTTACACGCTTTTACTAGCGAGTCTCCATCATGGTTGTCCCCACGGATGACTTCATAAGCATGAAAATATTTACCGATATCGGCGCCGTTTATTTATACTAGAGCCTGTCGGTTTTCGAAAATATATCAATGGCTTAAGTATTATTGTTGCGCAAGGTATGGCGTTATCACTTTTCGGTTCATCATTATTTTTTTGAAATCAGCAGCTGATTGTGCAGTGACTTCAAACACAAAATATTAGGCCATTTATCGCCGCGTACTTTTCTTTATTTTACAATGAGTTATCTTCATGTTTACAGAATAACAAACCTGCTGATCTAATACAGCCCCAAGATTTATGTTTGGGGGCTAAGATTTAGTAAAGAAACTGATGCAGCTCTTAACAGGGTCAAGGCATAACTTTTGAAAAGGACTTCTGTGATTGAGGTTACGATCGATACTTTGATCAACTGATTGATCATCTGATTGATCTTCAGACTCACTAGCGATTGACGGCGCCTGCGGGGCTTGGTGAGTTGCTATGTAGGCATTATTTACTGGTATTTCTGGGTCATAGGGAGTCAGTAAATCCTCGCCTTCTCGTGTTGTGCTTTCATCTACCATTATAGCCATAGGTATATTATTCCGGTCGGTGCTATTTATAAATGAATCATTGTCCGTTTCGCTTGAAGTTGGATTAATGCTGCTATCATCAGTTGTATCAGAGAAAGAAGAGATGCTGGAATTCGATCGAGATATGCCAACCCCATTTACGGAAAAGGCTCCTGGTTGTGACAACGGAGCTTGATGGCGTCTTAAATCTGGTGGCGAGCCAGTGCTATCAATAGTTGATTCATGTATTGCAGAGAGACTAGCAATAGGTTTCTCTATGGGCTTTTTAGGCGAGCTTGAACTATTTTTCTTTTCAGGTGCACGTTGTAAACTTGCAGCATGGGGAATGCTTTCTGTTCGACTTGCATCTTTCTTTTCGAGTCTTTCAGTATTGGTTAAGGTGACATTTTCATCTTTTCTGCTGTTCTCTTTTTCTGTGGAGATTTTTTTAGAATCAGTCTCAGTCAAAGATAAAATTATCTCACCGTGCGATTGACGACTTGCAGTAATTGCTTCGGCATGAAATGGGCTTGATTTCTGATCACTCGCCTCATTTTTTTTAGTTTCAGGTGGCATTTTTTTATCGTCATCTGAGGAAGTGCCAGAATCCGTATTTCCATCATTGTTTATTGAGTTTTTTTCGTTTGTTTGAGTTATTGTTGCTATGAGATTAGCGTGTGCACCCGCGCTTGCTTGCCTTGCCTCTTGATGAAATTGACCGGGTGGTACTGTAGGCTGCAAACTACCGGGATACCCATTAGCAATGTTGCTTGCAGCGGACTGAACTGATTGTATAGGGTTATGGTTTTGAGTCGAGCCTTCCAGGTTTTCGCGGTTATTGGTGTTAACGGTAGTCGGGGAGGTGTTGGCTAGGTTTGCGTTTTTAGTAATATTATTTAGCTTCATTACATTCTTATACTGCGTTTTAATTCTTTAATTTTTTTGTGACATTAGCTCATCAAAAGTTCAATGCAAAGGTTAAGTTTTTCATGTGGTTACTTTAATTTTTACAATCCCATAACGATCGACTTAATAAGCAATGCTCTTAGAGTCGTAATAAGTGTGTAGCCCTAAGCTTTAAGAAACTGCCACGCTGAATGATACTTTTTAACGCGATTAAGGTCTTTTTCAGAAAGACCATTTAACCTGAGCGCATTAATATTATCTTCGATATTCACAATTTTTACCTTGCGCGCAACGGGATTCGCTTTGGCTCTGCTTACAAATTGATGATAATTTTCATCCGTTTTTTTTGTGAGCGTAATTACTGTATCTTCGCTTTGACCAAAAAACTCTAATCAAACTTGTGGATATTCGCACTAAAGAGGGCAATTTACGCGAAGTCGCCTTTAACAATGGACAGATGCATGTCGTCAAAGCCTATGAAGCCTTGATGCAAACATGGAACGCTCGAAGCCAGCTATAAATTACTCATTAAACAACTTGTTTTTAGCTGCTTCATTAATAGCCAACACCGCCTGGTGTTTGAGTTGACGCTGTGCGGAAATGGCGTAATAGCAACAAGTCATCTCTAGTACCACCCCAATAGTTTGAGCCCCTTGCTGCTGACCCACTTCATCGGAAATGACTGGCCCTAGAAATACCCCCAACCCCTACTCAGTAAATACTTTCATGGGCGTTGCGTCGTCAAACTCGCCTTTGATGTAGGCTTGAGTTTTCATTTTCTCGGGCCAGCGGTTGATGGAGGGACTAATTGCACTTTCAGGCCCTGGCAACAACATGGGCGCACCACTCAAAGACTTTCTAGCTTGATGGTGGCCATGTAGACTCCATGAATGCGTGGGTTTAAAACAGCCTCTATTTTAAGCCTGTTTGACATTACCTTGCCTATTTGGGGGAAAAAAGTGGGGGCGTTTGAACTTTATGAGTCCTCAAATCAATCACTTAGTCAACCTTACCTTGTGCGGCACAAGAGAGTTGATCCAGATGCGTTTAGATAATATGGATGCTTATTCACAAAGTAAACTGGCAATTACCATGTGGTCGCGCAGTATGGCTCTATCATTAACAGATAGCAGTCCGATGATTGTCTCGGTTAACCCAAGATCTTTACATGCCACTATGATGGAGATAAGGTTTTGGCATAGTAGAAAAAGCATTCACATCGGCGCGGATATTCTTACACAAATAGCATCGGATGATGCATTTGAGTACCTATGGGGCTAAACGCCATCGGATCTAAGAGCTTCGTTCATTTGATCAATACAGCGCACGATGTGATCTTCGAGAGTCTCTGCGGTAACATGCCGCCAATCGAGCCGGTTAACAAACAGAACCTCGCCTTTGTCGCCACATGCAAACCACGATGGAATCGGGCTGGCAGCCCCCATTTCCTTGTTGGCGGACAATAACTTCTGGGCTGTGTGAATGTTGTCGGCTCTGAAACGCGGCAACTCGATCTGGATATCAACCCAATGAATATCTAACATTTCGCCAGGCTGAAGCACTACCGGGTGATCTTTGAAAAAGACGACTGTGACATCGCCACGTTTCTGGCTGGGGCAACGACTCGTAAGTTGATTCAATAATTGGTTAAAATTGGTATTGATTAGAAGGCACTCCTATGATGATTTATCTTCATTGAGTCGGCTCGGGGCGGGATAAGTTCCAATTTATTTAAATAGAAAATAGTGGCCATATTGAGGTTGCCACACTGTTCCGGATAATTTAATTAAAGGGCATTTGCCCGCTCATATTCCACTGTGCTTACATAGCACAAATAGAATGCCGTCCTTGCTGTTATAAAATACTTCGATGCATTCAAATATACTTTGTTTCGCCTTAGCTCTAGATCGAAGGTCTTTATGATCTATACATTCTGTTTTTACCGTACTGAAGAAGCTTTCTGCTATCTCATCGCCGTGATACTCTCACTTACCTCATATTACTATAGCATATTATTTTCTTTCAGTAGGCCCCTAAAATCACCCGAAGCATAAGGACTTCCTTGATCCGAATGAACGATCACATTGTTCAATTCCCCTCGATGCCACTTCGCCATGATCAGCGCATCAGAGACTAATATTGTGTCATTACGGTCTGACATTGACCAACCAATTACTAGCCGTAATAATCACTTGGCGATAAAGTGAACGCCTCACTCGAATAAAGGCGTACTTCAATTGAGCTCTTTCGTACCAACAGTAGGCGTTTTTAGGAGAAGTACACTGTGGCCTTTTTTAGCATATCTCCCCCCCTTCATTGAGCCGGTCATTCTCTTGTCGAAGTGTCGATATATTACTTTGATTTTCCTTTATGTAGACAGTCTCGTTTATCAGGAAAAGCCTCTTCTCATTTATACCTCTTGTTGATCCGTCCACTTATGCAAGTGATTCCGTCGAATCCCCAGTTCTGATGCAATCTCAGATGAAGGTTTATCAGTCTCCTTCATCAAGCGAACTGCTTCTAGCTTGAATTCTTTAGTTTGCATTTTATAGGGTTGTCTTTTTCTAGTCTTTTCAGATACGCCTAAGCCAATATGGTCGCTTATTTAATGTACCCGCCTAACTGTAGTACTAGTGGCATACTAATTTTGGCCACCCAGTTAGAGGTGATAGCATTATCATAATTAACGAAGGTAGCATTATGACAAAAGCACATTTCAAACCTGAATTCAGGCAACAAGTTGCAGAACTTGTTGCCGATCAAGATTATTCCATACGCGAAGCAGCAGAGGCGATGGGAGTCGGCAAATTCACTGTCGATAAAGGGGCGCGACAGTGACGACAAGAGCGTAAAGTGGATGAAGTGAATACTCGGCCCATCTCTGAAGAGCGGCGTCGAATTAAAGGCTTAGAGCGTGAAATACAGCAACTCAAAATGGAGAAAGAAATACTAAAAAAGGCTACCACTCTCTTGATGCCGGACTCAATTAAAAGTTTACGTTAGTTGAAGAAATTAATGAGAGCTATTCAATCAAATTGTTATGCGAAGCGTTTGAAATTTACCGAAGTACTTATCGTTACCGGAAAGAGAATACTAACAAAATTAGAAGCGAAAACGTGCATGCTGACATAGAAGTTAAAGCAGTATATGAGTTATGCGGAGGATCGGCAGGCTCAAGAACAATAGCCACTCTAGTAGGGCTGGGGGCTATGAATTAAGCTGCTACAGGGCTTCAAAGGCCATGAAGCGGCAGGGGCTTGTAAGCTGCCAGCCACCTAAGCACAATTACAAATCGGCCAATAAGGCGCGCATTGATATTGAAAACCACCTGAATCGTGAGTTCAGCCCGATATCTCTCAATTAAGTTTGGTGTGGTGATGTACGTATTGATGGGCGGAGGATCGATGGAGGTATTTGGCCACAGTATTAGATTTATATCGTCGTAAGATTGTTGGTTTTGCACTATCAGATTCTCCGGATAGTGAGCTAACAAAGCTAGCGTTGTCGAATGCATTTAAAGCGCGAGGAAAACCCATAGGGTTAATGTTTCATTCAGACCAAGGTTGTCATTACACTAGTTTGTCATTTAGACAATTAATTTGGAAGTATCAAATAAAGCAGAGCATAAGTCGTCGAGGTAACTGTTGGGATAATGCAGCAATGGAACGTTTTTTTAGAAGCTTGAAAACTGAGCGCATGCCTAAAAACGGTTATAACAATGAATCAGTCGCTAATGACTCGGTACGCGATTATATGTATAAATATTACAATTCGATACGACCCCACAGCCATAATTTGGGATTCTCGCCTAATCAAAAAGAAGCATTTTATTGGAAGGTCTCTAATTGGCTGGCCAAAAAGGGTTGACCACTACACCTATGCGGGTAATGTTATTAGAATTAAGTACATTAATGTGGGTAAGGTAAAGCTGACGGCGGTAGAAGCCGGTTGTTCAGAAGGTAAAGTGATGAGCGGCGCCCAATTCGTCAATGGTGATAAAGCCTCTAAGTAAATTGAATGTAAAAAAAGCGCCTCATCATTTTTTATGGTAAGGCGCTTTTTTATTTGTAGTGAACCGCTAGCCATATTGTTTCTGTATTGGGTAAGGTCCATGAGACTTTATGCTTTTTGTGGCGGGGTATATTGACATAGTCACCGGGTATTAAATGTACCTCTTTATCATCTTCGAATGAAATTATTGCCTCACCCTTTAGCACAAGGATCCATTCGTTTTCTTGTTGATCATACCATCCAAATTCTGGCGAAGAATGCCCCTTAGAAACAATCCTCTCGACTCTTACGTTCTCCCCTTGAACTAGCTCAGAAAAGATTTCTTCGCTGATATCGTCAGGGATTGATTCAAAAAGGTTTGTCATGTCTATATCAACTCTTTATGTCTTTAGCGCTGGTGCGGTTCATTGTTGATTGAGGTCTGTTAATTGCGGCCGGATAAGAGCGTAGCCATCAAAAAATTTATGACTTGATTCGAGGCTATTTAGTGATGGTGCTTTTCAGATGCTGAATCGTCGGTTAAATTTGGAAAACTATGGCTAGCGTATTCACTATGACAGTCAACGCACGACTCCAGTAGTTTTGAGTAGTAAAAACCAACCAATTCTGTATGTTTTTCTTTATTTACATGTTCAAGCATTCCTGCATGTTTATGGAACTTTTTGTCTTTTTTAATAAAATCTTTCGGCAGGTTTTCATACGGCTCATGTTTTTGCGATTCTGTAATCTTCTGTTTCAAGATAAAGTTATTTTTATTTGTCCGGCAATTTCGGAAACCTCCGTTAGGTTTCCAGATGTATAGCCAGGTATTATTGCTTCCATGCCTTTTTGTATTGCCATCATCTCTTGCTATAGCAATGCTCTCAGCCTAGGTGAAAGGCTTTCTACACCATTTTCTGAATGAGCATTTACCGATGAAAAAACAAGAAAAGAAATGATTAGAGCACTATTCATTATTTT
>JBLHWO010000133.1:0-9496 GCA_047629215.1 Cellvibrionaceae bacterium
AGGGCAGGTGATGCTAGCGGCCTTTCCCGCCTTTGCAAAAGTTACTTTGGGTGAAACCAATACCATAATAATTCAAGCTATTTTAGGTGTGAGTGGTATAGGTATTGCACTGGGTGCGATATTAGCGGGGCGCTTGTCGCGTAATTATATTGAGACGGGTTTGATTCCAGTTGGGGCTATTGGTTTTGCTTTGGACTTATTGTTGCTGCCTCATGTATCTGGCCATACGATGCTGGCAGTAAACTTTCTATTTATTGGTTTTAAGTTCCTTCGTGGCGCTGGCGGGTAGTATTTACACTATTGCTAAATTGCCGCAAAGTTTAGTGCGTTTAATTTTTTCCTGCATTATGTCGTGGCGCTACAAAGTGAGTGTAGAGGGTATGAAAAATATTCCTGAAAGAAACGGCATGCTTTTACTGGAGAATCATATCAGCTGGATAGACTGGGCGATTATACAAATCGCTTGCCCTCGACCCGTGAGTTTTGTAATGCATAAACGTATTTATGAGCGCTGGTATTTGCAATAGTTTTTTAAATTATTTGGTTGTATTCCTATTCAGTCTGGAGCGGGTAGTCAGCAATCTTTGGAACAGATAGCAGGCATATTGGATAACGGTGAAGTCGTGTGTTTATTTCCAGAGGGAATGATCAGCCATAATGGTCATTTAGCTGATTTTCGTCGCGGCTATGAGCGTGCTATCGAAATGACAGAAACCGATGTTGTCATATTGCCCTTCTATTTGCGCGGCAGCCAATTCTCTCTTTCTTCAGAAAATTTTAAGCGTTTACGTAGCGGCGGTACACGGCGCGATATAATCGTGGCGTTTGGCCTGCCTTTACCTAAAGACATCGATGTGAGTACGCTTAAACGTAGAGTATTTGATTTATCGATTAGCTCATGGCAGAGCTACGCAGAAACCTTGCCATCAATACAGCATGCATGGATTGATACGGTTAAAAAACAGGGTGATACCTTATCTATTGCCGATACTGTGAGCCAACCACTCTCTACCTATAAGGCCTTAACTGGCGCCATTGCCTTATCTAAAAAAATGAATCGTATAAGCTCGGAAAAAAACATTGGTTTATTGTTGTCCACCAGTGCGGGCGGTATGTTGGCTAATATGGCGGTATTGTTGAGTGGTAAAACGGTTGTGAATTTAAATTATACCGCTAGCCTCGATGCGTTCACATCTTCTTTAGAGCAGGCAAATATCGAAACGGTTTATACCTCTAAACGCTTTTTAACTAAGCTAGCTCAGCGAGGGCTCGATTTTGAGTCTGCCTTGTCTTCGTGCCGAGTGATTTATTTAGAAGAATTAAAAGGCTCAATTCCAAAATGGAAGATATTAGCAACGCTATTGACAGTGAAAATGTTACCAGCCTGGTGTTTGAAGTTATTGTATTCAAACTCTTGTGATAAGCAAGCAACGGCAGCTATTTTATTTCCCAGTGGTAGTGAGGGTGCACCAAAAGGGATTCGCTAAAGCCATATGAATATTATGGCAAATCTAAAACAAATTGCGGATGTCCTAAACACCACAGAAGACGATGAGGTGATGGCGTCGCTACCCTTATTTCATGCGTTTGGTTTAACCGTGACTCAGTTTATGCCTTTGATAGAAGGCTTACCGTTAGTGTGTCATGCCGATCCTAGGGATGCCCTCGGTAGAGCTAAAGGCATAGCAAAATATAAAGCAACGGTATTGTTTGGTACCTCCACATTTTTTAGGCTTTATTGCCGAAATAAGAAAGTGCATCCGCTGATGTTAGGCAGTTTGCGTTTAACAATTTCTGGCGCAGAAAAATTAAACCAAGCCGTTCGCGATGCAATTAAAACGAAATTAAATAAAGATATTTACGAAGGCTATGGCGCAACAGAAACCACACCGGTGGCGGGCATTAATATTGCTGCGGTGTTATCAACCGATGATTGGAAAATACAGGTTGGCGATAAGCCGGGTACTATCGGTATGCCATTACCGGGGGCCAGCTTTAAAATTGTTGATCCCAATAACTTTGAAAAATTGGCAACGGATGAAGATGGAATGATTTTGATCGGTGGTGCCCAAGTGATGCAGGGCTATTTAAACAACGCTGCAGACGGGAATAATAAAACGCAGCAGGTAATAAAAGTAATTGACGGTATTCGTTGGTATGACACCGGCGATAAAGGCCATTTAGGTCTAGATGGTTTTTTAACCATTGTCGATCGTTATTCGCGCTTTGCAAAACTCGGTGGTGAAATGATTAGCCTTGGCTTGGTTGAGGCGAAGGTGCAAGCAGCAATTAAGCTTAGCCTTCAATCTGTGCAGAGTGATTTGGAAGCCTCTTCTGTCAGCACGTTAGAAGATTCTTCTTATAATCCGTTAGAAGACTCTTTTGAAGAGATTGAAGTCATTGCGGTAATATTCCAGACGACAAAAAAGGTGAAAAAATTGTATTGCTGTGTGAAGTCGAATTAGATAGGGCGGCATTAAGAGATATGATGTTGGTTAATGGGTGCAACTCTCTGATGGTGCCCAGTATGATATTAACCGTCGAGCAATTGCCTAAATTAGGCTCGGGAAAAGTTGACTTTGCCCGAGCTAAAAGAATGGCGTGTGGCCATTAATCGGGCGCATAAATTCTACGTCCGAGTCCATATTGCTGGGTATGATGTGGTTGGTTGCTGTGAGCTCAGCTTTCGGCCCGTTCGAAGTCACTTGGCAAACACTCCCCGCCAATTATTTGCATAATGCAGCCGATGCAGATGCCGAAATCGAGAACCTAGAGCTGAAGCGCCAACAGCAACGAGTTGATCAATACGATTTTTCTTCTGTTTTATCTTTATCTCCATGTTTTTATAAATAACTGCTTATAAAATGAAGATAATATGCTTTATGTTCCTATTATTTTACCCCCTAATATTCGCTGCTGTACTCTTTAATAATTAACGATCAGGCTGTGTGTTGCTCAAGTTGTAAATATAAAAAAGATGTTAAAAGGCATGGTTCTGTAAGATAGAATTAAATCAAACAGTGCTAAAGGAGGTGATGTTAGAGCATTGATGTAATCCATTGGCTGCGCCAAGTGCCATCATAAACGTTGAGCAATCACCTAAATTAGGTTCCGGTTAAGTGGGTTTTGCTAGTGCGTGGGAGTTGGTTGTAAATTAACCTTGTTTGCCAGAGTGTTCATGATATAAAAGCGCATAAAGGTGACTAATGTATAGGCATATTTAATTCGCGGCTATTCTGAAGTTTTAGCCGAATTGTTTACCGCTATTGTTTATGGCTACGAATTGTACCGCCTAATTTTGATTCGTCAGTATGGTTAGTGTTAACCGGTTTGCATTAATAGTGAGAGCTAGTCGAAAAAATATTATTATTCTCAGGCGCCATTAGCCCCGCGATTACGTAAAACGCGATAAGTCAAAAAAGTAATTATAAAAACTGAATTATATTCTGTGATGTTAAACACCTTTTAAAGGGTTGGCTTTAGAACATAGTTGGGATTACAGCGTTATAACAGATCTTTTTAGCATTGATGTTACAAAGTGTGAAGGAGTACCGGTTGAGGTAAGTAAAACCAGCTACCCTAAATGCTTAATCTATTCTCATTTTTATTTTGTCCTTATGGACAAAATTCATCCTGTTGTAATTATCTGGGTAGAGAGTGTAGATATTTTAGATTTTAAACCTATGTCGACGGCCCTTAATTAGTAATGCAACAACTATTAATTCTCCAAATCCAAATCACTTATCCCGCTTTAATCATTTATAGAGGCTTATGATGGTCAAGTATCTTTCGCTTGCTCGCAGTGGCGTATTTTTATTCATAATTCTCTTAGCTGCATGTGGAGGCGATATCTCAACGGACAGCTCGTCATCGGGTGAGGCTGGAGGCAATAGCTCTTCAGAAAGTTCACCCCCGGCGTCTCAAAGTCCATCTCCCCCAATGTCGTCAAGTGCCCAGCAAGGCAAGGTACTTTATGATTCATTAAATCAAGGTTGTTTATCTTGCCATGGTGCCGATGGGCAGGCGGCAGCTTTTAAGCCTATAGATATAGCCGCAGGTAACTATGAGCACTCTTCTTTATCAGGAGGCTCATATTCTTTGGAGGAATATATAGAGTTGTGGATGCCGGTGAGGGACCCCTCTATTTGTATTGGTAGTTGTGCCACAAATATAGCCGCCTTTATACGTACCTTGTCTGACCAAACTGAACCTGATCCCCAGCTTGTTGCCGATGCGTCAGCGAGCCAAAACTTTCAAGGCTTTGCTCCGTTGGTGGTTACCTTTAATGCTAGTCAATCTTTTGGATCTATAGTCTCTTTTCAGTGGGATTTTGATAATGGTGATGCTGGGTCGGGCTCGCAGCTAGATTATCAATATGACGCGCCAGGTACTTATCAAGCGCAACTTACGGTTACAGATGGCAATGGTAATGTCGATACCAGCTCTCTCGCGGTAATAGTGCAGGCAAATGGTGCGCCAACAGCGGTAATTTCATCGTCATCGGTAACGGGTATAGCCCCGCTCACCGTCGATTTTGATGCAGCTAGTTCTTCTGACGATCAAGAGATTGTTTCTTATGAGTGGACTATTCTTAGCACGAGCCTCAACGGCACAAATAATAGTTATACCTTCGATTCGCCGGGTACTTACGAAGTACTGCTTAGGGTAATAGATAGTTCAGGTTTAGACGCTACAGATACCCAGACCATCACGGTCGCAAGCCCCGAGATAAATATTGCTCCTGTTGCGAATGCCTCTAGATCCAGCAGTCTATCGGGCCCAGCGCCACTTATTGTTGATTTTGATGCTAGCGCATCTTCGGACGACCGTAACGAGATAACGAATTATTATTGGACGTTTGATAACGGTCAAGAGATGGAAGGTGTTAGTGCCATGAGAACCTTCGACACCGAAGGCCAGCACATCGTTTATTTAACCGTTTTTGATTCTGGAAATTTAAGTAATACCGTAGAATTAAGAGTCAATGTAAGCAATGCTAACCAAGCCCCTCAAGCCACTATTACAGCGTTGAACTCAACAATAGGTCTCGCTCCCTACAGCTTAAGTTTCTCAAGTGCCAGCTCCTCAGACGATTCCGGCATTGCTCAATGGGCTTGGGACATAAATGGTGATAATACAGCCGATAGCGCTGTAGCCAACCCAACCTTTAGTTTTGCTCAAGTGGGTGACTACAACGTTAGCCTAACCGTTTCCGACGAACAGGGCATCTCGGACTCAGATAACATATCAGTACAAATACTCGACCCAGGCGCATTTGCAGCAGACCGTTACGCAGTAAACTGTAGCTCATGTCACGGCGCTGATGGTGAAGGTGTCGCAAGTAATCCACCACTCACAAAAGTGTGGGCAGAGCTTGAACTGGCCCAAGATGTAGCTAGGATGATCGACGTAAATGGAGACTGTCAAGGTGTTGAAGAAAGTGCATGTGTTAATGCAGTCGCCTCTTATATCCTCGATCAGTTCCCATCGACCCCGACCGAACCTCCAGTCGTTACAGGCAATCACCTGATTAGCGTGCCCGTAAAAGCCCTAACAGAGGATGAGTTTTATAACACTGTTGAAGCTGTATTTTCGGTTACCTTCAGCAATACGGAAAAAGCGAACTTTAATTTGCCCTTAGACAGTAGCGGGAGCCGCTACAGCACCGATAGTGAACTCAGAGTATTGCGTGGTATTAGTGAGGATTCAGGCGTTCTAGATGACCTTTACCCCGCACTGACCACCATCAATAATAGCGTGGTAGCAAGCCTGACAGATAGTGACATCCAAAATACATATGGTGCTGCAGCAGGATGCTCTTTTAGTAACATCGCTAACGATGAAGGTTGTCGTACGGCCTACCGTTCAGCAGTATTGAGTAAGGCTTTCAGGCGTACTGTTTCTGGCAATGACTATGCGCTCAATAGCGCCTCAGACGCGTATGACATTTTCATTTTTAATGGTTTAGATGCGCGCGACGCCTTTGTTAGCTCTATTGTCAGCTACACACTCTTTTCGCCTGCGTTTCTGTTTCATAGCTACCGTGGTGATGAGGCCGTAGGCGAAGGCTATCAGCTCACCAATGAGGAATTGGCTCACAAAATTGCTTATCTTGTATGGGGTGCGCCTGCTGACAGTACATTACTATCGCGTGACTGGAATAGTCTATTAGCTGGTGAGAACGGCTCATCTTCAGACGATGAGTTAAGCGCCGAATTACAGCGATTATTTGCGGATGCTAAGTCGAAATATTTTATCGATACCTTCCTAGATCAATGGTTAGAACTTGAGACTGATGTCGCGCAACAGCTTAGTTTTACCAGCGATAGCAGTCGAGCCGGCGAATTTGCCGAGGCCATCAAGGGCGAGAGTGAGCATTTTATTCGCTACCTCATTACTCAAAACCAGAGCATCAACAGCATCATCAATGCAAACTATACCTTTATGAACTCTTCGCTAGCGGACTTTTATGGTGTAGACGTATCAGGCCTTGGCAGTGATTTCACACAAGTTGACTTGAGTGCCAGTGCCAATTCGGACTTGAGTAATCGCCAGGGCCTATTGACCCAAGCGAATTTCTTAACGACCGGCTCCAAAAGTGATCGGCCTGGGAGCATACATCGTGGTGTTACCATTTTAAGAGATGTGATGTGTCACACTATCGGTCCGCCACAAGGTGAAGCGCCAGATACTAGCGGCGTTGATCGTACCTTACAGACCGAACCAGCCCTATTTCGTGATGCGACTGAAGACACTGACTTCGCCTGTGCAGGTTGTCACGAAACCATTAACCCTGTTAGCTTCCCCTTTGAATCATTTGACCGCTTTGGCCGTCATCCATTGGCGCTCAGCCAAGGTGGAAGCTTGTTTGAGTATGCAGTATACGAGGCGATTGGTATCGATGGTATTGATGCGGCAAATGGTCCAGTGGAAAAGGCTGAAGCCTTTTTGCTGGATGATCGGGGTGGTAATATAAATATCGCCAACAGCTATGGAAGTACCATTTCCGGTAGTTTTAGTGACCACCAAGGGCTTATTTCGTTAATTGGCCAATCACCCGCCTTTGGCGAGTGCGTTACTGACAACTTTTATGACTTTATTATCGGGACGAATGCAGAGCGGGGCCTGAGTGCTTCTAGCATATATAATGAAAGTCAACATGCATCACAAGTTGCGAGTAAACAAGCCGCTTTAGAGGGGGTGTCTGGTATAAGAACACTGATCTTAAACCTGCTTAAACGACCTGAGTTTAGAGTGATTAGGAGAGACGAATAATGTCTTTGTTGAAGTGGGTTCAGAACAATGACTTAAACAGTAATGAGTATTGTGTCCGCACAATGCGGTATCAAATCTCAAATAGAGTGCGGACTTGCACGTATCTATCTTCAAATTTTAATTGTAACGCAGCGTGCAACGTAGGAGAAGCAAACTAATGGCCCCGTTTAAACTGACCCGAAGAGATCTCGTAAGTGGCATCCTCAAAGGCGCTTTTTCAATTCCCTTCGCTTTGTCCCCAATGGGCAGACTGGCTTATGGTCAGAGTGCGCCAACAGACACGCCGCTGCGATTGATCACAATCACAATACCCTATTCGGCCAACACAGAAACAGACGGCGAGTCCTACAGCGATAATCATTTCACTAATATTATGTGGAATCAATTCCCACCTACTGTGCGCCCCTATACACGCTTCTTTTCAAAGTTTAGTTATAATATTCGAGACACCGCTAATTGGCATGGTTTTGGGGGGTTTGGTCATCTGTTTACCTGTAACCCGCTACCATCAGATCGTGGGGACTCATCAGACCAGCCTCGCAGTGTTTCAATGGACTATGAAATTGCAAGTCTAATGGGAAGCTACTATGCCCCTTATGCCAATATGCAGACATCAGCCAGCGGAGCGATTCTAAACAGTATCATGCCAATAACGCTGATGTCTCACGCGCCTCTCAATATACTTGGAGAGTATAAGGGCAGCGAGAGCATCTATTACCCACCCACCACCGGTAGTAATGTGTTCGATACCGACACTAACTTCGGCTGTTTCCTCACCTATCGCCCCAATGGGACCGTAAAGAACCCTCTATACCCGAATACTGCCAATGCCTATTCCTCCATTTTTGGAATCCAGAATAGCGGTGGTGACCCTCTGCCAGAGACAGGTCTTGAGCAAGTACTCGATATTATTCACGGGTCTGATATAAGCAATTTCATTACACAAAAACAGTTACAGGGCACGCTAGAGAGTAACGATAAAGTTCTCGATCTGCAAAGGCGAATAAGTAAGCATCAAGATTACTTATCAGCCCAACGAAACCCACCATCTGGAGGCAGTTGTGACGCGCCTCAAACCACCTGGCCACTTAGTGAGCAAGGCACACACCATGATGCGCGCAATGCTTACAATATTGCATCGATTACACAAATGATTAGCTGTGATCTTCACCGGGTGATTAATTTTTCATTCGCAGATGCTGATGCAACGGGAATGGATGGGTTTACCGCCAACGGGCTACCAGATATAGACTTTCATAACGCCACTCACCGAGAGTTTGGCGGTATAGACGTAAATAATGGGCGTATGAGGTCTATTTATGACTATTACTATCAGCAAGTGGGTTTGCTGCTAGATGAGCTTCAACAAATGGAGGACCCTTTAGCGCCCGGGACAGGGCAAAATGTATTAGATAACACCGTGGTTTATATTACGGGCACAACGGGCTTTCCCGATGTTCATTCAGCCAATCAAATGGCGATCGCCGTTGTAGGTGGCGGTAGGCGCTTGGGAGATGGGTCTAACTTGCTCCCCTTAATCAATAGCGGCAGCGTCAGTGAACACATATTTGATGGCACAGGGGCATACCCAGACTTGGGTTCGAGCTCGTCGAGCCTCGCGACATACGCGGGTACCGATAGAGTCGCGAATTTGCAATTATCCATACTACGTCTGTTTGGTTCAACTCGAAATAGCTGGGGGAGAGAGGCCGGCCCGCACTACACTGGTAGCGCTAGAGCAGGTAATGATGCTCGCTCCAATGGAGCCAATGATTTGATTAACTTTACTTTGCCCGGTACGTTTGAACAGTATCGAAGCTCATAAATTGTTTAACCTAGATAAAACAGTTGGATCACGAAAGTCTACATAACTTCTTAATGCACCTAGCAAATTTCAAAATACGCTCATCGCCAGCAAGGAGATTTCGCGATTTTAAAAATTACTATGCACACCAATAAGTTACGCATCTTTTTCGTGCCCAACTGTTTTTCTAAGTTTAATAATGCTTGTCAATCTAGCGTTTATAGATTACTAGGTATTGTGATTTACTGGGCATCTATGTTTGAGATAACGCTCACCAAGTAACCGCACTTAGCATCATCGGGTGCGGCGGCGGTAGCAGCGATACTATTGGTGCTTGCACCCCACCGCCATTACCTTTATTTACGTGGTCAGTGGTAACGCCTACCCCGAGGCCTAATCCTCGATGAAGTCGATCAA
>JBLHWO010000134.1:0-9459 GCA_047629215.1 Cellvibrionaceae bacterium
CAAAATCAAAGTCTTCAAAATCAAAGTCTCCTAAGTCAGAGCCTTCAAAGCAAGGCTCTTTAGCATTCAGGCCGCCCGACATACTAAAGCCCAAAACAGAGGCCGGTATAGAAACCAAAAGTGGTTTGGAGGTTTTTTTGGCTGAAATGCAATCGGTATTGCTGGCTGAGTTAGATATTAGATTACAACCCACGTTGGGGCTAATAGAAGCCTTAACGCTTGAAAAGGAAGAAAGTACAAAATGACAAAAATACTGTCTATTACTGCGTTTACATTGGGCGCAGTCATTGTGGTGTGGATGGGCGCCAGTTTTATGGGGTCTAATTTATTGGCCTTCGCTATTACCTGCGTTATAGGTGTTGTTTATATTATTGGTTTTAGGGAGGTGATGCGGTTTCAGCGCGATACCGGTACCCTCGATACTGCACTGCTAACGACAGAGAATAAAATAACTGACTTAAATGAATGGTTGGGTCTCTTATCACCGACTTTACGCAGCAGTGTGCGCTTGCGTATACAGGGCGAACACCTGTCGTTGCCTGCACCCATGTTAACGCCTTATTTGGTTGGTTTATTGGTGATGCTTGGTTTGCTAGGTACCTTCGTGGGTATGGTTGAGACCCTAAAGGGAGCGGTATCTGCCCTAGAGGGAAGCACAGAATTAGAAGCGATTAGAGCAGGCTTAACGGCACCGATTAAGGGTTTGAGTTTGGCCTTTGGTACCTCGGTTGCCGGTGTGAGTGCTTCTGCAATGTTAGGCTTTATATCAGCTTTGGGTCGGCGCCAGCGATCACTCGCCTCTCAATTACTTGATGGCAAAATGATGAGCCTCTTCCAAGATTTTTCCCTCGCGTATAACCGTGACCAAACCTTTCAGGCAATGCAGTCGCAGGCGCAATCTTTACCGCTGCTGGTGCAAACATTGACGACCGTTGCCGAACGTTTAGATAGTTTTAGTAACGATATTAGCCAACAACTTATCGCTAATCAGGCGCAGTTTCACAGCGAACTCAGTATTACCTATACGACACTCGCGACGTCTGTTGATAACAGCTTAAAGCAAAGTGTAATAGACAGTAGCCGTTTATTAGGGGAGAGCCAGCAGCGCTCGATAGCAGAACTTAACCCTGTTATTGTCGATATGGTAAACGCGATAAGTCAAGAGTTGGCAAGCACGCACACGCGCTTAGCCGATAACCTAGAACAACGGTTTGGCACGCTTGCTCTACAAATTGCAGGCACAACCAAAGACGCGGCACAGGCTTGGCAGCGGGGCGTCAGTGATTATCAGCGTAGCAGTGATAGTATGGTTGAGCGTGTCGCCGGCACGCTGGATAGTCTTAACGATCGGTTTAGCTCCTCCACTAGCGTCATGCTTTCCCGTTTTGGTGAAGCGAGTGAGCAGTGGGTTGCGCACCAGCAAGCGCAAGACCAACAACGTTTCACGCAATGGCACGATGCTTTTACGCAAACCACCGTTGATGTGCAGCAGAGTATGAGCGAACTGTCGGCCAGTAATCAGGCGAATTCACAAGGCATGCTCGAAGCAGTGGGGCGCCTATTGAGTTCGACTGAGCAACTCGTTCAGGGCCGCATTGACAATGAAGATCGTTGGCTCGGTAATTATGAGGCCCGTATGACAGAGTTACGATCCCAGTTAGTTGAGCAGCTAAGTGCGTTAAGAGATGAAGAAGCGCGTCGAGGAGATGCCGCCGTAGAGCAGCTTAAAACCTTAAGTACCGATGTAGCGGAGCACCTACAAAATTTAGGTAACGGCTTAGAGGTACCCATGACACGCTTGATTGAAACCGCCTCAGAAACGCCACGAGCAGCGGCGGAGGTGATTAGCCAGTTGCGCGCTGAAATGTCCAATACGATGGAGCGCGATAATCAATTGTTAATCGAGCGCGAGCAAATTTTTGAGCGCTTAACCACGGTTACCACTGCGTTACAGCAATCATCTGCTGAGCAAAATGAGACTCTGCAAACACTACTAACGACCTCAGCCGACACGCTCAAAGAGATTGGCGCGCGTTTTGGTGAGCAGGTCGACACAGAAACAACGCGCCTTGCTGATACGGTAGATCACTTTAGTGGCAGTGCTGTTGAGCTTGCGAGCCTGGGTGACTCTTTTGGTACGGCGGTGGAACACTTTAGCCAATCTAATCGTGATGTTAGTGAGATGTTAACTCAGATCGAAGGAGCACTCCAGACCAGTACCCAGCGCAGTGATGAGCAAATGGCTTACTACGTTGTGCAAGCGAGAGAAATTATTGACCATACTATCTTGTCACAACAAGAAGTGATTGAGCAGCTCCGCCAACTGGGCCGTGCTACTCCAACAGTTGGGGGTTTAGTGATATGAGCCGATTAAACGACGGGCTCGATAATCAGCCGGTATGGCCCATTTTTGGCGATTTGATGGCAGGCTTGGTAGGTGTGTTTGTCCTGCTATTGGTGTGGGCTTTAGGTTTTCAGTTGGAGCTTGCTCAAAACCTAGAAACGGAAATTAATAAACGTAAAATAGAAGAGCAGCGCCGAATAGCGCTAGAACAAGCACTATCCGACCCGCTTGCAGCGGGGCGGGTGACATTGCGCGATGGGCGTATTGGCATTAGTGGCAGTGTCTTATTTTCAGTTAATTCATCCTCATTGCAAGATGATGGCCGCGATTTATTGAAAACATTAGTGGCGCCCTTAAAAGTATATTTGGATGATCGAGAACAGTTGCTTATGGTCAGTGGCTTTACCGATGACAAGCCGATTCAGCGGGGTAATTTACACTATGTTGATAATTGGGATTTATCCGCACAGCGTGCGCTCACGGTGACGCGAGTGTTGATAGAGGAGGGGATGCCGCCTGCCATGGTATTTGCGGCAGCCTTTGGTGATCAGCAACCGGTAGCGCCTAATACCAATCGAGCCAACCGTGCCCAAAATCGGCGAGTTGAAATGGCTCCCGTACCCAAAGCGACGGGTATCTAGATTGTGATGATGGGTAGGGGTCAATAGATAAATGGTACATACCATTCCAAATGAAGCGACTCCCCGCAGCGCTATGGGCTGTGCGGCGATTGATGATAAAGCGTCCGGTGACCTTGCCAGTGAAGCGAGTGTACTTTTACACCAGCTGAATGAACTTAAGTGTCAAGAGGGGAGTGGCTACGATCCTGCACGGCTTCGTTTTATTGAGTCATTAATGTGCCGAGCCGCCGCGCAAAGAACAAACGTACGTCAACGGCTAGAATCAAAAGCGCAACAGGCTCTTGAGAATTATAAACTGTCAATGGATGCTGCGAGTGTAAACGCTGAGACATCATTAATTACGCCTTACTCTAAAGAGCTCTCTTCTAAAAATTTATCTTCTAAGGGCTTAGCCGATGACGTGCTTATCGCATTATCTACACTAAACCAGTATCTTACAGAGTCTTTTTCAGATGAGATATTATCTCAAGAACCCTTGCCTAAAAAGTTAAGTGGCAGCAACACATCGTCAGAATCTTCTGATGTTGCTGCTCGCTTTACTGGTAGCTCTGCTGATACCTCTAATAAGAGTTTTGCGGAACAACTAAAACAACAAGAGCAGGTTATACGCCGTGAATGCGATAACTCATGCGCCAACGTGGATGAGGCTGCGGTTAGCGGGCTTGGTGTTAATTTACCGACAATAATGGTTTTAAAGTCGAGTCTTGCATATCAAAAATTTCAGAACAAAATGCGAGTCGATAATTTTATTGATATCGCTTTGAGTGAAATTCCTGAAACCCCTGGGCCACTCAATCCAGAAATGCTCGCCATACGCTTACTCAAAAATATTCGAACTATTTCTCCTGAGTATCTAAGTCGTTACGTCAGCTATTTTGAAACCTTGCAATGCTTAGAGAAAGCAGGCTCATAATTTAAAGCGTTTTTCACTTTTTTGGGCTGCACCCGAAGGGTGGCTACGAAAAGCCGAAAAAAGAAAAATCACTTTATATTCCGCATCTTAGTGACCCTCGCAACAATTTAACTGCGGTATTTAGGATAATCTACGCGAATGAGCTGCCAACGAGCATCGTTTGTAAGAGTAGTGCTTTTTGATCTCGATTTTTCATTTTATAATATCACCTTACCACTCTTGTATGTAACGACGATTATCAAAACAAGCCCATCAAAACCTAATATACTACCTATACTTACTAGGTAGTTATTTCATAAATTTTTAGTGGTGTGTATTGAAAAATAGTCTGTTTAGATTGATTTTTACAGTTTCTTTTTTGTCGTTATCTTTTGGCGTGAATGCGGCGCCGAATTATCGACATATTTCTGATAATGCGTTGTCTCGTGTAGAGAAAAGCCATGGTATTGACGCACGAATAAGAGTCAGTGGCTGGAAGGATTTATTAAATGAATTGGCTGCGCAAGTTTCTCCCGAGGATGCGAAGGCAATAAAAGAGGCTAATAATTATTTTAACCAAGTCGAATGGCTTTGGGATATTGACCATTGGGGTCAAGAAGATTATTGGGCAACTCCAATCGAAACTCTGTCGACTAACGGGGGCGATTGCGAAGATTATTCGATAGGTAAGTATTTTTCTCTGACTAGTATCGGTATGCCGACCTCTAAGCTCCGCATTACCTACGTTAAAGCGTTAGAGTATAACTTGGCTCACATGGTATTAGCTTATTATCCAACACCGTCCTCTGAACCATTGATTCTCGACAATATTAATAAAACAATTTTACCGGCATCTAAACGCCCAGATTTATTACCTATTTACAGCTTTAATGGTGATGGCCTTTGGTTAGCTAAATCGCGCGCAAGAGCAGTTAAGGGAGATGTCTCAAAGAGTTTACCAAGCTGGGGGAATCTAAAAGGTAAGATGGAGGCAGAAATAAGATAAAGAGATATAAGGACCCTCTGAAAAAGTGATAGATTTTTTCTCGGATAATAAAACTGCTCCTACATTTTACCTCTAGCTCACATTCATGTAAGGCAAAATAACCTGCTCTTTCATTGCCTATATGGATATAGGTAATGAGCGTGAGCAGGGAGGGGCGTAAACGTTGTATATCAATAACTTGCCTAGGAGCACCAACTACTATACTTTTAATCTAAATTACAGTACTCGTTTACCACGTTGGTTATTTTTTCTGTTTCAATTGGTTTCGTTAAATACTTGTCGCAACCCACCATAATCCCGCGAATACGGTTAAATGGTGAACTTTTACTGGTCAGCATGATAATGGGTGTGTTTAATGTGCGTTGAGTTTTTTTCAGTACTTTACAGATTTCATAGCCATCCATATCCGGAAGCATGACATCCAGGAAAATTAAATCATAGTTTTGCAATTGTGCCCGCAAAATTGCATCGCTGCCATTCTCCGCAAAAGAACCTTTAACGTTAATCTTATCAAAAATCATTTTCATTTGTGTGCGTACCAACTCACTATCATCGACGACTAAGCAACGTTTATTTGTATTTTGTCGATTGCCTAAAGTAATGTCGAGATGTTTTAGTAACGAAGCGCCGAGCTTAGGCAACTCAATAAAATGACTGTCTTTAACTATATTGTATTGTATAGAATCGCCAACGATAATGATCGGAATGCCAAGTATTTTTGCTGATTTAATCAGGCTTAGATAGCTTTTTTCGGGTTGATTAGCATTCACTATGTAAGTGTCGGCGTAAGAATGATTCTTTAAATTAATTATTTCAAAAGTCGTCTGAGAGCTGCTTTTCATTAAGCGGGAACGTGTAGAAGATAAACCGCAGACACTTGTAATCAACCTCCGCTGAGCCGACATAAAAGAAATGTCGACACCAATGCTAAAGGTGCTCACATTTTTTTTCGCTGGATTATTCGACATTTTTTTCTTTCTCAATTCGGCTGCGCACCCCTAGATGGGAAAAATACATCTTATAGGTCCGTTAGTATCTTGACTGGAATGTAGTGTTAGCATGGACCTAACTCTCTGCACTTAACAAGGTGTTTATATTTTCTAGTAAAATGTCTTCGACAAAGGGTTTGGTTAAATATTGATTAGCGCCAGCCAGTGTTGCTTGTGTACGATGTTTTTTCATGCTGCGCGATGAAATCATAATGATTGGCAGTCTCGATCCATAATTGGCACGGATATGACTTGCGAGCTCTAAGCCATTCATTCGGGGCATCTCAATATCTGATAATACAATATCGGGCATTTTTTGACGCATCAATTCGATCGCCTCCATACCATCACGAGCGACTGTCGCATCAAAACCAGACTTCTCAACAAAATCAAGCAATGTTTGCCGCATGCTGATAGAGTCATCTACTATCATAATCTTGTATTTTTCTTTTTGTGGAGCAGGAGAGTCAGTTTCATCCGCTAGTATTAATGGCTTGGTTCTTTCAGCCGATAAATCAAGAAGCTCTAGTACATCCAATACAGGAATGAGGCTTCCGTCTGGAAGCAGCGATACTCCAAAAATGCCATGCATTGATGGAATATAGTCGCCTAAATTTTTAATAATGAGATGATAGCTATTAACAAAACTACCCACTTCAATAGCCATAGTGCCTGAAGGTGTTACCACCAATAAAAAAGGGTTTTTATCGCTTGGCTCTACCTTAGTAGACAAACCCAAATATTTCGCTAGGTTTGTGGCTGGAAATGTCTCTTGTTCAATTTCTACGGTCAGTTGACCATCAAGGGAATTATACTTTCCGGTGTTAGGCGCGACCATACGATCGATTGTCCATGTCGGAATCGCAAAAAGTTGTCCTTGAACTTCCACCACTAATGAGTGGTTTGAAATCATCAGCATGGGCAATTTAAACGCTATCCGACAGCCTCCGTTAGGAGCATCACCGATATCCATCTTACCCTTTAGAGAACGTATGGTGTCGTAAACAACATCCATACCAACACCGCGACCTGAAAGTTGAGTCAAGTTTTGACTAGTCGAAAACCCCCGCTGTAAAACCAATTTCGCCAGCTCGCGCTGACTAATGGTCTCAGAATCGGTGATGATGCCAGACTGAATGGCTTTATCCTTGATTTTATCGTAGTTGAGGCCAGCACCATCATCCACACACTTGATGGAAATGTCTTGCCCTCCGACAGTAACTCTGAGGCTTATCATGCCTGTGGGAGGCTTGTTTTTAGCTGCGCGGACGGAGGGTGTTTCTATGCCGTGATCTAAGGCATTACGTAACATGTGCATCAGCGGGTCGGACAGTTTTTCCAAAATATCACTGTCGACTAAGCAAGTACCGCCCTCAATGTTTAATATTGCTTCCTTTTCTAGTGCTTGGCAGGTTTGAGCAACGCAACGCTGGAGTCGTGAGCTAATAGTATCAAAGGGAACTAGGCGCAGTTGTGTCACTGTGCGTTGTAAATCATCCTTTTTTTGGTTAAACGGTTCAAATAGCCGGTCAATATTATCCATTTTTGCAAAAAGTCCCTGTGAGATACTATTAGTATCAAGAACCGATTCAATAAAGCCATGGCTTACCGTCTGCAACTCATTAAACTGGTCCATTTCTAAGGGGTCAAATAAGTCTTTACCATTGTCTTCCGTAGTGGTTTGCTTTACCGAAACTAAATGGTAAGTATCAATGTATTTTTCCAAGGAAAATTGTTGTTTTTTTACACTAACTATACTCTTGCGCCATTCCTTATGTATGGATTTCAAGCTGTCAAATTGGCCTCGAATCTGGTCTAGTGCAATCGACATGCTTTCAACGTTACTCCATAGCTCGTCCACTATCCTTGCCGACACCCTGAGGTTTTTACCGGTGCCAAGCTTGGCTCCAGCCGGTGATGTTGGCTGGCTCGCTGCAATCTCCTGATGTCCAATAATTTTTTCAGTTACTAAAGAGGCTGGATCCTCCGAGTACTGCGTAGTATTCACTAAGGGCTTTTCATTTTCAGCTATGAGACTTTTATTTTCGAGTGTGTGTGTGTCGGGTTCGCTTACTGGCCTACTATCGACTTCTAAGCGTTTGATTTCACTTTGCCCTAGCGTTGATTGAGCTAATCTTTCGCCAAGCTCGCCACTATCCATTTGATTGGCCCAATCTAGTACATTCTGCAACACGGCTAGTGCATTTTCGGGAGCCGGTCTGCCATCTTCTATCGCCTCAAGCATAGCCTCAAGGCAATCCCCGGCCTCAAGCAGGGTATTTGACAAGGCCGCTAAAGGTGTTTTTTCACACTGAACAAGGTATTCAAGCAAGTCTTCTAAATGATGGGTCAGGTTGGCCATACCCACAGAACCGACCAAATTTGCAGAGCCTTTTAAATTATGAGCTAGTCGCTGTGCAGTAGCCAATGCCGCATGCCATTCTTGGCCGTCGTTGGCAATCTGCTTTAAACAATGGTTGAGATCGTTGATGTTCTCCGCTGATTCGAAAAAAAACACATCAACTAATTTTGCGCTGATATTGGGATCCATTTCAATGAGAATGTTTTCAGGCAGTGCTGCAGTGCTACGTACTTCTTCGTTTAAAGTGTCAGTCGCGCCCTCAGAGACAGGCGCCAACAGGCTAATCAGCTCTTGCTTATCAATATCCTCAAGTGGACCTGGCCAATCAGCGTCAAGCATTAGATCCGCCAGCATTTCTCGACTTGTTAGCTCACCAGGGTCCCCTAAATAGGCTGCCCCACACTCTGGCCATCTTAAGAGTAGTGCTAGACTCCCTTCATTGAAAAGAGACTCGGTTTTTGATAATTTAGCCAACTGCAAGGAGATGTAGTCACAGAGGAAGTTAAACATCTCTAACTCATGCCCACTATTCACTGTCTGGAGTCGCTCCAGCAAGTCTGAATAGCGGTCGATAGCGACGAGCAATTGTTCGCGATCAGTCAAGCCAGCCTCTAGTGAGGCCCGTATAGGGGTAAACTCTTCAAATAGCCTATCGACTTGATAGGATAGTGAGCTTTCAATAGTGTCATCAAAACTCCCCTGGGTAGTATAAGCATTGTCAGAAGTACCATTTTGTTTTTTTTCTTGTTCTTCTTTTTCAAAAACAGTTTGGCAAAGAGCTGATCGCAAATCAAGATGGCAATAATTTTTAGAAACCTCTGTTAGCGAGGCTTGTAATAAATCACACCAAGCCGGTAATTGCTCTAAAAATTCAAAACAAAGTGCTAGGTATTTAGACTGGTTATTTTGAGCATCGACAACACGACCTACTTCGTCATTAACTGCCGTAACGGCTTGTTGTAGCTCATCTAATTCAATAGTCTCAACCGCAGTAACAATAGCATTAAGGCCCGATTGACACTCAAAGCAAAGATTACTAATATCTGTAAACTTCGGTTGTTCCGCTAACGTTTCAGAGTGGCCATTATCAACAGTTGTAATAGACAGCGCCTCAAGACATCTGTTTATACTATCACGAGCACTAAAAATAACTTTCGAAACGCTGTTCAGCAGTTGCTCATTACTCATGATGGTTCATCAAGTTCCTGGTGCGCCTCTTTCGGTA
>JBLHWO010000135.1:0-9417 GCA_047629215.1 Cellvibrionaceae bacterium
ATTACAACTGGTGTGCCTCGGGGCAAAGTCAAAGACAGCATTTCTGTGATGGTTCACATGCGGGAACTCAATCTTTACCCGTGGGATATGTTAGCGATGCTACCGAAACGGTCTATTTTTGTGGTTGCACGCAGACTGGATCACAACCCATGTGTGATGGTAGCCATAGCAAAAAATAGCGCATGACTATCTCAAAAATTTATTAACGCAATGTTATGTCAATAACTGTTGGATGAATCGATACTAAAAGATAAAGACTGAACAACGTCGTTCCTGCGAGTGGGCAAAGTCAATGCACGAGTCCCTTTTTGCACAAAGAGACTCATTTGATTATGCCGGGACAACATTTGGAGTAGTTAGCTTTCAATATAAACCTAACCTTAAAACCATTTTTTCTTATAAAAATAAAATAACATCCCTGCCGTCATACTTAAAATGACACCCCAAACAAAAAGATAACCATAAGGCCAACCCAGTTCTGGCATATTTAAAGGGCCGACATTGCGATCGAAATTCATTCCATAAACACCAACAATAAAAGTCGGTGGTATAAATAGAGTGGCGATAATGGTTAATATCCGCATCACTTCGTTGAGGCGGTAACTAACGCTGGATAAATAAACCTCTAACATACCACTGCTGATTTCGTGATAGGTTTCAAGCAGTTCAATTACTGTAATGACATGATCGTAACAATCTCGCAAATAAATATATGTCTCGTCTTTAATCAGGCTATTGCTGTCATCGCGAATCAATTGATTAATTAATTCGCGCTGGGGCCATAAACGCCGCCGTGACAATAATAATTCTCGACGTAATTGATGTATAGATTGCATAACCGTTTGATCGGGAGAATCCATTAAGGTGTCTTCCAGTGTTTGTATTTTTTCTGAGAAATATTCAAGCAGCGGGTAACCATAATCGACAACTGTATCTATCAGGGTATAAAACAGATAATCGGCCTGACGCTTACGCACTTTCCCTTTTAACTTGCGCAAACGCTCAATTACCAAATCAAAAGGAATGGTATCACCGGTACAAAATGAAATAACCGTCCTTTCACTTAAGAATAGGGAGACCTGCTCCATAGCAATGGCATTATCACTGACGGCCGGCAAGCTCAAAATAAGAAATATTTGATTATCGAGAATTTCAACTTTAGGACGTTGTCCAACATTGACGATGTCCTCCAGATAAAGATCGTGCAAACCAAAACTGCTCGACAAAACATTCAACATTTCCAATGTTGGCGCACCCTGAATATGAATCCAAGTCGTATTGGGCTTGTCGATAAAGCTGCGGCATTCCTGCACACTAATGTCTGGCTTTTCGATGAATTGATTTTCGTTATAATCAAATAAAGTCAGACTGATATGATCGTCTTCGATAATGTTGAGTGTTCCTGGCAGGGTGCCTGGGGCGTGATACTGTTTGGTAAATAAATCCATAGGTAAAACCTTGTCTTATTTTGCTGGCTGTTCACTGGGGTGAATCATTTTATTGATATCCATCCATTGATCAAATTGCTCCGCTGTCGCAACGCCTAAATCGATACAAGCAGTTTTTAATGTGACGTCATGTTCGTAAGCGAACTTGGCCACTTCTGCTGCGAGATCATAACCGATATAGACATTGAGTGCGGTTGCCAGCATTAGATTCTTATCCAGATTGTCTTGTATACGAGCTGTATTCGGTAACATGCCTTGTACGCAATAATGATCAAAACCAGTAATAGTGTCTGCGAGCAACTCGATACTTTCTAATACGTTATGGGCAATAACCGGTTTGTAGGTGTTGAGCTGAAAGCTGCCCTGACTGTTTGCAAATGCCACCGTGGCATCATTACCAAACACTTGTGCGCATACCATGCTCAATGCTTCACACTGTGTCGGATTAACTTTACCTGGCATAATGGATGAGCCCGGTTCATTTTGTGGCAGCATTAATTCTCCGATACCGCAACGTGGCCCACTGGCCAGCCAGCGAATATCATTGGCAATTTTTAATAAGGCCATCGCGAGCGTTCTCAAGCCTGCAGATATTTCAACCAATGGATCGTGGCAGGAAAGGGCAAAAAATTTATTTTCCGCATTGGTGAACGGTATCAAGGTTTCTTTCTTTATAAGCTCAACCGCATTTTCTGCGAATTGAGGATGGGTGTTTAATCCAGTACCGACGGCGGTGCCTCCAATCGCCAAGGGATATGCTTTGCTTTTATGCTGATTAATCGCGTCTAGCGCAAAATCCAATTGGGCGACCCAAGCAGATATCTCCTGTCCTAAAGTTAACGGTGCTGCATCCTGTAAATGCGTGCGCCCTACTTTTATTAGTTGCTTATAACCCTCTTCTTTTTTGGAAAAACTGAGCTTTAATTGAATTAGTGCAGGCAACAAATGATGTTCTAGGTTTTCCAATACGGCAATATGCATGGCTGTGGGAAACACATCGTTGGATGATTGCCCCAAATTGACATGGTCATTAGGGTGAACCGGTGTTTTGGCTCCAAGAGGATGTCCCAATAATTCATTGGCACGATTAGCAATGACTTCATTCAAATTCATATTAGTGTGTGTGCCTGAACCGGTTTGAAAAACACCCAGTGGAAAGTGGTCATCCAGATCTCCTTTTATCACCTCTTCTGCGGCTATGATCATTGGCTTAGCCAAATTCTCAGGTAATAAGCCTAATAAGTGATTACTCTGAGCGGCGGCTTTTTTCACTATCCCCAATGCACGTATTAGTGGCTGTCGCCAACGAAAATGCTCTAGAGAAATAGCAAAGTGATTAAGCGAACGCTGCGTCTGAGCGCCCCAATACCGATCAGTGGGAACGTCAATCTCACCAAGGCTATCGGTTTCTATACGTTTTTTTTGTAGACTGCTTTTTTTCATAGAGAGTGGCCCTTAATAACCTGTATAACTTTCCGCTATTATTTTCAAAGTAACTTAAACCCAGCTTAAAGCCCTATAAATTGTTTACATTATATTTAATCGTTACTTTTATTAAGCATAATTTTAGAAAGGATTAATGTATTTGATAATCACTACAACAACTGTTCTGGTCAACCTAAATTGGACACGTCTATTCTAGAATGATTTATTTAATGTAGGACCAGCGCCATCGATTTTGGCTAGCCTTTGATATGCCCTACTCATATAGTTCTTAGCTCATTAATTTAGAACATCAAGCCACTCGTTAAGGATTCTGTCGCAAAGATCTTCAAAGGTCGAAACGCGCTATCTCTCAGACACAATTATCCTGCTACGGGCATAAATTAGAGGTTATCGATGAGCTGGCCCTTGTGAATCATATGAGCTAATTCTATGCCTGCGAGCGTAGCACTTACTGAATGAAACGCTTTAAAGCTGAACATAGGCTGAGTGATTTTTTTGATGCATTGGTGGTCTTTCTCGACGATATTATTCAAATGTTTGATCTGAAGCACATCGATGAAACACCAAAAAAAAGCGAGGAAAAATAAGCCGTTGATGTAAGTAATCCCCGCATTATTCGAACCGCTCTGATCAATGCCCCCCTTTTCAGGAACGCCATTGTTATCGATGGCCTGCTTAAAGAAGGCGGGCGCTGCTGCTTCATCTCATTTTTCAGAACGCTTAACATCAATGGTATTCCCGAAGTTATCAACTGCTCGATATCAATACGCCCAACCGCCTTTTACTTTACTGTAGGTTTGTTCGCCTCTTGCGTGAAGCTCTCCCCTTTGGGGACAGTTAGCAGTCCAAATTTTTTCCAGATAAATTAGTCATTCATCCGCCACGCGAGCGCCACCATTTGCTTGTTTTTTTGGGCTTTTTTAACTATTTGAGGTGAGTAACAAATAACCCATCGATTCAAGCTGGAGTGATCAACGCTGACCCTCGCTCAGCCATAATTTCCTCGGAGTCTCCTCGGTAAGACACTCCATATCTCACATAGAAAAAGACAGCGTAGAAGATGACGTCCTGTGAGTATTGAGCGCTCTTAAGATTGATCATACCTATTCTTTTTTAACTGAAAGTGTCTATTATCCTCGACATCACAAAACTATGCGACAGAAGCTTGATTAACCATTGCAACAGTGGAACGGAGGAGTTATTTTTTAGTTTTCATATGCTCCCTCCCCTTAGGTCGTCGCGAAGTTCGGCTGAACGTATTTTATCCATCGGAAGAAATTTTAAATAAGGTTACTACCGTCTACCACGGGGTTTACTCATTTTCGTCGATTTAGCGGTTCTACTCATGTTATTTTTAGATCCACCTTTAGAGCCACTTATATTTTTTCCTGATATATTTTTTGATGAACGACCTGAATATTTTTTATTTTTTTCCGATGCTGTTTTTGGTTTGTCGGCATACCAAATCTTACTCGATTTTACCTTTTTGCTTTTGGGCTTAGTTCCTGTCTTCTTCGCATTAGATGATGAATCTGCCGTTAAACGAAATATTTCTGCCAGCTCTTTTGCCGTTAAATCGCGCCACTCACCTACGGACAAACCTTTCACTTTGATGTTCATAATTCGAACGCGCTCAAGTTTAACGACATCGTAATGAAAGTGCTCACACATACGACGAATCTGACGATTTAAACCCTGCACCAAGATAATTCTAAATATCGTTGGTGTTTCCTTAACAACTTTACATTTACGCGTGATCTCCCCTAACATGGGCACCCCCTTCATCATACCCTCGATGAAGGCGTTGGAAATCGGTTTGTTGACGGTGACTAAGTATTCTTTTTCATGATCATTTCCCGCACGAAGAATTTTATTAACCACATCACCATTGTTCGTTAAAAAAATTAAACCTTGTGAATCTTTATCGAGCCTCCCGATAGGAAAAATGCGGTCTCCATGATTAATATAACCCGCAATATTATTACGCTCTGTAGATTCAGTTGTACTCACTACTCCCACTGGCTTATTCAATGCGATAAAAACTAAATCGTCTTCCCTAGGCTCAATATCTTGCCCATTAACCTTAACCTTATCGCCTTGTAAGACCTGATCACCAATATTAGCCCGCTTCCCATTAATAGTAACATTACCCCGCTCAACAAAACGATCCGCTTCGCGACGCGAACAGAAACCGCTACTGCTGACATATTTATTGAGTCGAGTGGATTTTAGGACCATAGATAAAACCAAATTAGCAATATTGTGAATAAAAGTAATGGTAACAGTAGTCTATGTAAAACAACACTAACAATAGGGCTCCTCTAAAAATGCACTTTTTACTCGATAGCGGCGTGCCCTCATGACCTCTACTGTTGGCCGCTCCGGACTCCCCATTAACAGTAAAGGGGTATTTACTTTGTGTAAACTGCAGTTCTCGGTACGGCATTTGCTCGCTTAGAAACACCTACTTTTGGTGCCATCACGCAAAAAATTACTATATTCAGAAGAGCCTAATAGCTTAAAAAAGCAGCGGAAACTTCACTAAATTACGCATGAAAGGTCAGGCACTAAACCTTTCTTCAGGCTAGCCTAATGTAGAAATATTTTTTCTACTGCATACCCCTTGGGCACTTAGAAGCAAGCACCACATTCTTGTAGATAAGCATGGAGCGGCTGCTGTTCTAAACTTGAGGGTAGACAATAAACCGTAGGTGGGTCATGCCCTCTTTCATTGTACTGTGTATGCTGTGCTGGCGACTGAAATATGCGCTTCTTTAACATTTCCCAATATACATCACGAGGAGATTTTACGCTTCTTTAATGCCGCACAATGATATTATCTAAGCGCTCTAAATCATTAATTACCTACCATTCACCGCCGCCTTTATTCACCCTTGTCGTCCAGCGCTAAACTCTACCTAGCATTCTCTTGGGTCGATATTATCACTGTGAAGCTTGGTCATATTAAGAGCCTATACGCTTATGCCATCCAGAGGTATATCGAATTGTCGAATATGGCCTTTTACCAAATACTCCTCTAGGTCAGAAAAAATCAGTCCGTCTTTTCGGCTGCGCCGGTTTCATAGAAGTAGTCAGCGGCTTGTGATAAGCCACCGCTAATATGGGTATGACGGCTACCCGGCTTTTTATTATTGACGACGTTATCTAGCTGTTACTTGAAGGTACGTTTTTGGACAATAACGGTGCGTGGCCGCTTGTCGAATGTGGCTTCGACTAAAATATCTTTTCGCTAAAGCTACCGCTATCGATTTTAGCAATGGCAATTGAATCGCCGCTATCTAAGGCTACTAATAAGTAATTCATAATTAACTGTGCTTTGTTAAGCTCTGAATTATAGGTGCCCGATGTACCTAATAATAAGTAGACCGCGCGGTTTTTATTGTTGGGTTCACCACAAGCCGTTAATGATATTAGAAAAAATATGATTGGTGCGATGGTGATAATGGGTACTGATAGCATTAAGGGAGTTAGACTTTTCATTTTACCTCTCCTCGGCTAATTTTTTTAGGCTATAGGTTTCGTTTTTTTCACACACTTTAGCATTACTATTATTAGCGCTAGATCGGCTATTTTTAACAACTGATTCGATCGCTAAAGGCAGCATTATCATAAAATCATAAAGACTAACTAAAATTTTACTGTGGTGCTTAAATAAGCTCCCAATTAATCTAGCGCTAATGGCAATAAAGCGTATCCGGGCAAGCAATATCATTCCTAATACCGTACGGCTTGAATGAATAAAGGGCCCTAGGGGAAGCAAGCAGAGAATAAACAAACTGGCTTATAATCACATTAGCGAATTAGAGAGACTTTAGGGCAAATAGCGACTATTTATTGGGTAGAAGATCAAACGCACTGGATTGATAAGTTTACGCCTATTATTGAGCAAAGCGATTTTAATGGTAGCTCTGGCGACGCTACGAAAAAACAATGCTCAAAACCAAATGCCTGACCATAACTAAAGTGATATTATAAATAGTGGTCCTTTAACAATCGATCTGACCACATTGGAAGTCTATTGGCATAATCAAAAACTAATCAGCCCGACTAATTCACGCCGAGCTCTCGCACCAACACTGCGAAAAATACTTTATCACTTAGTTAAAGCCTCACCGAGATCGGTTAGTACTTGGCAAATTGCCGAAGAACTCGATGCCGACATAGAACGTTTTTCTTATGCGAACTATCAACAGCATATTAAAACCTTGCGCCATTCCTTTTATAAGACAGAAGGTGGCAATGGGCACCTTATTGAACAATGTAAGCAAGGGTGCCATATTGTTATCTTTGGCGACCTATGGGCTTACCGTTGGAAAGGTTAAAGCGCATCCGCTTAAATTATCCTTGGCTGAGTGTTTTACTGGTCGTTTTTTCAATCTTCTGTTTATTTATTGTTGCCAACCCTAGCCTTATTCCTGCTTATACATTACTAGATGTCTTTTTTAATACTTACAATCAAGCGGGTATTCTCATACATTATTTTATGGGATATAGGTCGATTTTATCATCAAAGAAAACACCATAATGATGCCGTTAATGAATTATTTCATGCGAAAAAAAATTACACAATAAGCTGCATGCCTATGCGAGCCACTCAGATAAGCTTAAATTATTTATCAGCGATCGATCACTAGAATATATTCAATATTATGAAAGGTTTCTATATTTCAAAAATATTGCCGCTGAAGTTTGGCATAATGGAGTTATCTGTTTTGATAAAGTACAGACCGCGTTGACGCTTGCAGAAAAACACCATACACAACAGAACAATAAATACGCTTTAGCCAGCATACGCTATCTATGGAATGTGTTAGATCTATCAACCACAGACAACATTGCCCTACATATAGGTAACTATTTATGTGAGTGTGAGAAACATTACTTTCAGTCTCTACTCCAGATTGACAAAAAAAATAGACACAAGAGAAATAAATCACCCTACCAGATAACTTTTTTTGCCCACAGTATAATAATTGATTGCCTAACGCCATTGATTGATGAACCTCATAAACTTGCCAAAGCTTCCTTGGATACGTCGATTAAGTTTGAAGACTCTCAGTTTAAAGTAGAAATCGAAAATGACATTGAGATCTTAGGAAATAGAAACCACCTAAGATTACTTTTTGAAAATTTAATTAACAATATCCAATTTTATCATAAGAAGGGCTACCATAGAAAAACTGATAATAAGAAGGTGACGTCAAATAAAAAGCTACCTAAACCCATTATCATTAAACTGCTTAACTCAAATGACCGCATATTTTTACAGTTGTATAATTATGGGCAGAAAATTCCTGATGATAAAAAAGAAACAATATTTCAGCTAGGCTATTCCAGTCGCCTAAAGAAAGAGAATCATGGCAAAGGCGCGCCTAGATCATCCTAACTCACAAGCGTTAAATTACGAACTAGCACTAGATTAAGAGTAAGAAGGATATTCGGAAATATTAACCAGAGAAAATAAATTTAAAGATTATTAAAGACAATAAATAAGCCCTATATCATGGATTATTTATTTAAGATAGTTATCAAGTATAAAAGCAATATTTTTTTGAACCTCAACCAATGGTTTACCAGCATCAACAATTCTATAACGTGATGTTTGGCTATTAGCACGATCTAAATAAGACTGCCTAACCCGTTCAAAAAAATCAATCTTTTCACTTTCAAAACGATCGAGTTCGGCACGCTGACTGACTCTTTCTAAACCTTGCCGAACATCAATATCGAGATAAATTGTTAGATCGGGTTGAATTTCTTTCTGAACAATCACTTCAAGCTTGGCTATTAAAGATTGATCTAAGCCACGACCACCTCCTTGGTAGGCATAGGTTGAATCTGTAAAACGATCACACAACACCCACTCACCCGAAGCAATGGCCGGTAAGATAAGGGTGTTTAAGTGTTGCGAGCGGGCAGCGAACATCAACAAAAGCTCCGCTGTTGCATCGACGGACTCATTGCGCTTGGCTAACAAGAGTTCTCGAATTTGTTCCGCTAAGGGCGTGCCACCCGGCTCACGAGTTGTTTGCAGCTCAATACCCTTTTGATTTAAATATTGCTGAATAAAGGTAATATTTGTGCTTTTACCCACACCTTCGGAACCTTCGATTGTAATGAACTTGCCTTTTTTATTATTCATAGAATGACTATTTATTAATTCGTGGTTATTAGTTTTTAGTGATTAACTCGTGATTATCGACTTATGGTTACAAGCTAAGGGTTATTGAATAGCGTTACTGACTGGAGGGTGCCGAACGATATTTTTTCACTCGGTTTTTTATCTGATACTTTTGTACTGCTTTATTATGTTGCGCTAGTGTTTCAGAAAATTGATGGCTACCATCGCCTTTTGCAACAAAGAATAACGTTTTTCCTGCCGTAGGGTTTAAAGCCGCCTTGATTGCCGCCCGTGCAGGCATCGCAATGGGAGTGGGCGGCAAACCGTCAATAACATAGGTGTTATAAGGTGTGGGCTGTCGCAAGTGTCTGCGGCGAATAT
>JBLHWO010000136.1:0-9416 GCA_047629215.1 Cellvibrionaceae bacterium
TGCTCAAGCCACGACACATCCATAAAGTGCTCAACAAAGGTCTGCGGCTGATCAGATTCTTGTAGTATATTCCACGTAAAGGCTCCGTATTGCTTTCTGACTCGCCCAAGCTTGTACATCAGCGATAGGAATTTTTTAACGTCGGGCTTATTAATACGATACGTAATTGTCACCATTACAGGCGACCTTTCTCTAAGCATATCGTCGTCTTCCTCTTCATCTGTAACGACAATAGGTTCTGGCCAATGAGTAGACGGAGAAAGATCAAGGGCCTTACCCTGATTCAGTGGTAGTTTTCTGGTTAAAAATGTACCTAAAGCAAGTGAAGTGGCGGCTACATACAGCGCATTACAGATACCTACCTCACTGGCCAGTAAGCCCCATATCACACTGCCGAAACTCATAGAGCCAAAGAACACCATCAAATAAATCGCCAGACCTCGTGCTCTCACCCAATCGGGCAGCGCTAACTGAGCTGATACATTAAATGTGGACAACACCCAAACCCAACACGCCCCAAATATAATGCAGATTAGTATTATGAGCGCAACAATCTGTAATGATGCCGCAACAAGAAGGACGACAACTAACAATAATGCTGAAACGGTGACTAAGCGCTGAGGTGAAAAGTTTTCTTTAACATAAGGTAATAATATAGCGCCAAAAACTGCGCCTAATCCAATCATACCAATTAATAAACCAAATAATTTAGCGTTACCGTCAAGCTCCGTTTTAACCAGTAGTGGTAGTAGTGTCCAAAATGCACTGACCGAAATAAAAAAAGAAAAGGCTTTCCAGAACGTTGCTTTTAGAGGTGGGCTATAGCGAACATAGCGTAAACCTGTCTTTACAGCACCCGGGATATGCTCTTTGGGTAAATCACCTATTACCCTAAAAGGGCACCACAGTAACAGTGAAGCAATAAGTAGAAGAAAACTGATAGCATTAAAAGCAAATGGAGCGGCAATACCAATAGTGGTGATCGCAACGCCCGCTATTGCAGGCCCAATAGCCCGACTCACATTGAAACCAACGCTGTTTAAGACAATGGCAGACTGCAGCTCCTCCTTTGGTATTAATTGGGGAACAATAGCTTGCTTAGCGGGAGCAACGAAAGCAGCGCCCGTTCCCAGCAAGAAAATAAAAAACAGTAACATGACAGGTGTAATAGTGCCTTTATAGACGACATAGGTCAGTATACCGGCAAGGATTGCCATAATAATCTGTACAACAATCAACAGTTTACGCTTACTCACTACATCGGCTATTGCCCCGGCGGGTAGTGCAAATAAGAAGATAGGTAAAGTCGTAGCCGTTTGTACAAAAGCCACCATTAATGGATCGGAAGATAATGAGGTCATCAGCCAAGCGGCGCCAATTTCATGCATCCTAACGCCGATAGTCGATATCATTCCCGATATCCAAATGGCACTAAAAATTCCTGATTTAAACGGCGCCCAAGGACTCACTTTTATTGCGACTTTACTCATAGTAACTCTAATCCAATTATTACTTCATATACCGATTAAAAAATAGTGGGCAAGTATCCGACCGATGTCACGTTATTTGGTTTCATTAGAATATAGACCAATACGTTATTATGTAATACCTTCTGATCAATCTCTTCTTATAAATAGAGGCTGTTAAAGTGCCTACCTAAATGTTTATATCGTGATGGTGCTTCTTTGAATTAAGCAAAATATATCTTTAACGATTACTTAAAGAATGCAAACCCATTCCCAATAACGCGAAGGTGTGAAATCCAAGTGTATTCTTTTCAAATAGCTCATAGAGTATATGTGTATTGATTAGTTCTTTAATTGCTTCTGCAACCACAACGATATCGCGGTAATCTCTTCCATGCACACACTATGCGCGATGAGGTAGGTGTGATGTTCCGGATGGAAGTCCAATTGGGAGAGCGCATCGTTGGCTTCTTGTCCTAGCGATACATCAACTATATTGCCATGTCCGATAAATATAGGTAGCTGTGTATTAGCATCGCTAAACGCAATCGTTTTTCCTGTGGCAAAATACGTGGATAAGACAATTAATCCGCCGAGTTCTTTGGGATAACTTAGTACTGCTTCGTAAGCGACTGCACCACCTTGAGAGAATCCTGCAATAAATATTTTCTCGTGGGGAATGCCGCGAGCGACTTCTTGCTCTATCAACTCACCGACGGCAGCAGAAGGTTCCATAATTTGCTTGGTGTCGATAACTCGTTCAATTTCCATCGAAACAATATCGTACCATGCTGACATGACCATGCCGCCATTGAAGATAACGGTACGGTTAGGTGCGTGGGGGAAATAAAGCGTATGCCTATGGGTAATTGTAGTTCGGATAGAATGGCTTCAACGTCGTGACCACTTGCCCCTAGTCCATGCAGCCAAATGACAGATGCGGTTAGCTTGGGTTTCAACTTCGAGGTATTTCAATGATGGCATAAAAGGTCTGCTACAGTGGCTCAAAAAAATAATGGTGTATTATAGCGCTGTTAAGCGGTGTCTACAGTCTTGCCGTAGTTATATGCTTAATCAAATTTGATGATGGCTGAGGTTTTTGGTTTCGGTGCTTGTTGCGGACGGCGTAACGGATCGAGTATTTTTTGTGAACCATCAATATGTAATAGCAACGATAGCTGCAGTAACTCGCCTAACCTCCCTTTCGGAAAACCTTGTTTATTAAACCACAATAAATACTCCTCAGGTAAATCCGCAATCAATGTGCTTTGGTACTTACCAAAAGGCATGGCTTCTTGTACAAGGGCTTGTAAGTTTTCAGGGGTAATGATCGAGATTGTCTCTAGTTCATTCATCAGGCGCTGCTCTTAAATTGGCTGTCAAATCAGTTTTTAGATCATTCTCAATATGTGTATTCACTTGCCATAATAAATGCTTGCTCATTAAGTACTTTCTTTCAAACGCGGTAATGGGGTTTTCTGTTATATATTGATTGCTATGAATATCTGGAAATCGAGAGTGTTGTTTTTGACTGATCAGCAGTGTTTGGTGAAACTCTTCGGCATAAATTTTCCAATTGGTGCGTAATTCTATCTGATCGCTAATCGTCAATAAGCTTGGCTAAGCGTCATCACCATGCCATCGCCATTGTAAATGTTAAGGCCTAGGGTAAGGGTGAGAGTATAGCAAAATATGTTTAGCAAAACGCCACTGTGCCTGCTCGGCAAATCGCCAAAAGTTAGTATATTCACTACGTAATAACAGGCAGTTTTCGGGCAGTTGATGATTATCGCTATTCTCTAACCATCTGATAGATTGATCAATACCAATAATAAAATGATCTGAGTGTGTTGCCGCTAAATAACGGCTGGTTGCCCCATTTGTTGCCATCGTTCGCGAGCGACGCTAAAGGCTTCACAATTATGATCCGAAATGGGCTTTTTTGATGTGCTAGAAAAGTGCTTTATTACCGTTTTTTCTAAATTATCGTGCATACCTGTTTGCGGCGAGGTAACGGTGCTAGCGGGGTAAAACTCATATGATTTTTCTGTAAGTTATGTATGTGAAGTGGTTATTTGGAATGTTGATAGCGTAGTGATTAATGTCGGGATTATAAAGGTATGCCAAGAGACAGATAGGCCTAACATCTTTGCGAGAGAGCCCTGTTACCCTTATGTGCGACATAATGAGCTGTTATTTTTCGAGGATAGGGATCTTGATACTGTTCTTGATCATTATGTGGCAATGGAAAAGATGTCTCTATTATCAGCCGATATTCCCATTAATAGCCACGGTGAATTTGATGCCTGAGTATTAGGCAGGGTCTTACAATACAGAAATAATAACCGGTGTAGCCACTAGACCGAGGAGAAGGGCTAAACGTTCAACACACGCTCTTTATTTGAAGGCGAGAATAAGCCCCCTACAATACCACTGACGCCCATTAGCTTTCCATTTACCAATAAGTAAATCGCTCAGGCTAATCCAATAAGTAATCCGCCTAACGCTCCCATTGGCAATGTAGCTTGCATAGCTATCACAATAGCCTCCTCAAAAATTTAATACGATGAAAAAATAATATCCTGCTTAATTTTATTCAAATCGGATTCAGGCTCTTTATTGTTATCTCTACTATAGCAACATGGTGTACGCGGACAAGCACTGCTACGAGGACAAATTAGACGCGCATCATTTTCAATTCCGCGTTCAACCCACTCAATATTCAGTATTTTTGCCACTCTACTTAATTCTTTTTTGACTGTTTTGGGTATAGCGACAGTACCACCTGCACCAGAACAAGCTGCTTTTAATTCATTAGCAATAGCACCGGCATCTATCCCTTGAGACTCGATAGCAGGGTTTAAGTCAATGCCCGCACAGAGCACATGCGGGTTACCCGCCAAGTCATCGACCTTGATCGATTCACACGCATAGATCCTAGGCTCGCCATTGGTGTCGAGAATCGATATTTGTGATGAGCTCTGATTGTTAGGTGTATCTATCATGCGAAACACCGCCCAGTGCTGGCAAGGGTCCTGCACCATACGCATATTGCCCCAAGGTAGGGGAATACCATTACCGCGATAGACGGCTTTTAACTTTCCCGGCGGGTAGGCATCAAAATAATGCCAATGTGAGTAAGGGGATACTGCGGTCATACGTCGCATAACAACTGAGGTTGAGACATCGACTAAGCGACCGATGTTGACCTCGTAATTGTGCCGATCGAGTAATTGCCGAAAAGGTACTTTAGGGCACAGGAGCGCACCCGCAAAAAAACTACACTCAAAATCGCGCCATGCATGGATAATATCTTGTGAATCAACCGTATCACCAGCGATGTTTTCATCTCTAGCGCCCTGACTAGCAGTTCCTCTACCAGCCACCATAATACTTTTAACACCGTCACGATTATGTAGTACACAGTGACCAATTTGTACCGCCAAGTCATATTTAAGACGGACCGGGTGAGCCTTTAGGGCAGTGTTTACATAGATTTTATTGGGGGGCGCAAAGAATGAACGAACTAGGGTTTTTGAAGTTCCTCCGGATTCATCGATAATTTCATCCGGAGCCCGATCAAACCAGCAAATCTCCAGCCCTAAATCTCGACAAATATCCATTACCCCATCCAAGGTTAGCGGCATTTGCTTTCGCCCTACCTCCTCCGCCGCTCGCTCCAGATCAGGAAAGTGGTTTTGATGATGCTCTTGATGGGCCCGAATCAACAAATGCGCAAACTGCTGGCCTGACACCCCGGTTTGCGAGAGCATTTCTGGCACCACGATCTGCAGACTTTCTTTAGAAAATAAAAAACTAGGCTCGAGAGTCATACCTCGAATACCACCACGATTGCCCTTTACGGGCTTAATCGCTTCTTGCTCTGGCGTGTCATCCAAAAACCAACTCACCTCCTTTTGAAACACCTGAGCAATCACTTCCAACATCTCTGCACTAGGGTAGCGCTTACCCCGCTCAATCATCGACAAATAAGACACTGATGGCGCCGACTCTATATCAATTTTGATACAGCGAGCCGAGAGATCCTCCATGGTGAGATTATTGCGCTTGCGTAGGCTACGGATCTTGGTGCCAAGAAAATGGGCATTACGCATCAGGCTCTTCGTAATTTTCATTATTTTTATCTACTTGTGAGGGGTGTTAATTTTGTAAAATTTACACTGTAAAATTTCTATTGTGAAATTGTCATCTAAAAAGCCCTACACTGCAACTGTGTTCAAAAACAGCGATTCTAAATAGCTGATGACGCAAACAGTTTATTCAAAACCATATAGCGCTTACCAAAAACGCTTACAGCAAGAGGGCAGCACGATGACAACACGACAACATTATCAAACCGGCTCAGATTTCGATGCTTTAATAGATAAGGACGTCGTGAATACGAAACTTGAGAACGAAATATTAGCCAAGTCTCTTGATCAAGAGACACGCTGGGACACTTTTATTCAATTGCTCAATGTGACGTGCAGTCATCGAGTTATCGAATACGCCAAAGGGACTTTTGATGACGCCTTTCCACTACAAGAAGGTTCTCACCACAAGGCATGTGCATACCTCGTTTACTACGAGCACCTGTTAATCACTTTTGCCGATGGCAGCATGACGGGCTTACGTAATCCACATCAATTGATTGCTAGTCATGGCTCAAAGAGTGAGCCATGCTCAATTGTTCTTGAGCATCTTGGGTCACATATTGAAATATGTTTCGATCCCAATGGTGAACTTGGTCAGAATGATTTAGCCAACATCAATAACCTGCGTAGCATTGGCGGTAATTCAACATTAACCAGTAAAACACAGGAAGCCGCTCGCTTCATTAACTTACAATCTAGGGGAATATCATGACACAGTACCAACGAACCATAGAAGCAGCGGCTGCAACGATTAGGAGTCAGAATGATTCATGGTCTACCATTAAGCCAGAGAACGTAGCACGAATGCGTTTACAAAACCGCTTCAAAACCGGTTTAGATATTGCAAAATATACAGCAGACATTATGAGAGGGGATATAGAGGCATACGATAAAGACCCTAGTCAATACACACAATCTTTGGGGTGCTGGCATGGATTTATCGGCCAACAAAAAATGATTTCTATAAAGAAACATTTTGGCTCGACCAAAGGCCGCTACCTGTATCTTTCTGGCTGGATGATTGCGGCGCTGCGCTCAGAGTTTGGGCCATTACCCGATCAATCCATGCATGAGAAAACATCGGTTCCGAGTTTGATTGAAGAATTGTACACCTTCTTACGACAGGCGGATGCGCGCGAGCTACACCACACCTTTAAAGAATTGGATACAGCGAATGAACGCGGTGACCAAATTGCAACGAAAGCGATTCAAAATAAGATTGAAAATTTTGAAACCCATATTGTGCCCATTATTGCCGATATCGATGCCGGTTTTGGCAATGAAGAAGCGACCTATATATTAGCCAAAAAAATGATCGAAGCGGGTGCTTGTTGTATTCAACTTGAGAATCAGGTGTCCGATGCCAAACAGTGCGGGCACCAAGATGGCAAGGTTACCGTTCCTCATGAAGATTTCCTGGCGAAAATAAATGCTGTTCGCTATGCCTTTTTAGAGCTAGGAATTGATAATGGTATTATCGTTGCGCGCACCGATTCGCTCGGCGCAGGTTTAACGCAAAAAATTCCGGTATCCCAAAACCCGGGGGACCTTGCCGAACAATACAATGCCTTTATCGATGGTGAGGAAATTAAATCAACAGAGGATATAGGCGAAGGCGACATGGTCATTCGCCAAGCGGGCAAACTCATTAAACCAACCCGCCTAACGAATGGTTTAGTTAGATTTAAACCCGATACCGGTGAAGATCGTGTTATTTTGGATTGCATTACCTCCTTGCAACACGGTGCGGATTTATTATGGATAGAAACGGAAAAACCCCATATTGGCCAAATTGCAAATATGGTAAACCGTATTCGCAAAGTTATACCTAATGCCAAATTGGTTTATAACAACAGCCCATCATTTAATTGGACATTAAGTTTTAGGCAACAAGCATTTGATCAATGGCAGACAGAAGGTAAAGACGTATCACAGTATGATCGTGACGGCTTAATGAGTAAGGACTATGACAATTCTGAATTAGCGGCAGAAGCCGATAATTCTATACAGAATTTTCAGCGCAAAGCCTCCAAACAAGCAGGTATTTTTCATCATTTAATTACCTTGCCAACCTACCATACGGCCGCATTGTCGACCGATAATTTAGCAAAAGATTACTTCGGCGATCGCGCCATGCTGGCCTATGTTGCCGATGTTCAACGCAAAGAAATTAGAGAAAAACTCGCCTGCGTTAAACACCAAGACATGTCTGGTTCTGGTATTGGCGACGAACATAAGGAATACTTTTCTGGCTCACAAGCTTTGAAAGCATCGGGGCAGGATAATACGATGAATCAATTTGCTTAATTAAAAGACGCCCCATTTGGCCGCTATGGAGTTATAGTCAAATGGGGATTTTTACAAGCTGTGACGTACACATAAATAAAATAATACACAGTAGCCCGTGCTATAAAAATCAATCGAGACTGGCCCTATTGATACCACTCTCTCAACGTGGCCTCGTGCTTATTTGGTGCCGTTCGTCGCCTTAATCGCGGCTCACCTTGTCGATCAAGGTCCCAGTAAAACTCAAAGTACAAGAATTGGAAACTTCGTTTTTGTCCCGGATGAAATCGATTGAAGCGTTTGAGATTTTTTTTCTGGGGCTACAGTCAAGTTAAATTTTGCTAACCTAAGTGGTAACTCTCAATAAAACACCCTCGCACCTTCTCGGTATTGAAACGCCACAACAAAATTATCCGCATAACGGATTAGTATGGCGCGGCCTTTCACTCGCGGTTTAACGCGCGTTTCAAAGCATAAACCCAAGGCTAACGAAGGTAGATATTGGCCAGCACTGGGCTAATCGCGCCGCCCTGTGGTATTCCACTCCTTGGCTTTTCATACTCGCCTTCGGGTGCCTTAACTCTTGCCTTCAACCACTGGTTGATCCGGCTTAATGACGCTTAATCGTCAATACGCTGTTCCAGCATTTGCATCAGCCATTGATGATCCATGTTGTCGAAGAAGCCTTTAATATCCGCCTCAACAATATAGCCGTAACCGCTGTATTGAAGATGTAACTACAGGCTATGAACCGCTTGATCCGAACTGTTCATGAGATGGTAGCCATAACTGTTGCACAGAAAATCGCTTACCCAAATACTTTGTAGTATCTGGCTCACGCCTTGCTGTACCACTTTGTCGACCAAAGCCCAGTCGACCTTGTTTACCGTCGGCTTTAGGAATGTACACGCGCTTGATATCGTTGACTCGATAACATTTTTGTTTCAGTTCACAGTTAAGACGTGCGATATTTTCAGGCAAACTTTACTGAAAACCTACCGGTTTTACACCATCGATCCCAGCGGCAGATTGCTTGTTGGGTTGACCCCAGCTTTGTATCAATAAACCCGAATCTAGCAATCCATATAAATTCTGAAATCGATACTAGGGTGGATTTTCGCTTTAAATACTGTGGTGTGCAATGCGGTTGTCATGGTGACTCCAGCCCTACTCGCCGTTTGAAAAAGACAAGAAGTGTCGGCGATCTTAGACCACTTACAGGGCCGCAATAAATTTATCGCGGAATTGATTTATGGCAGGGGCTTAAACTCATCACTCTTTCTTGCCGGGTTAACAAATGGGCGCTAATTTTATCCCTAAAGGCTTTCTGTGCCACCCAAGGTAGCAACACCGGGACTACGTTCCGCCTTGTTTGGATTATTGTCTATCCTTTGTTTAAGTTCACCTTCGTGGAAATTCTTGAGCGTAAGATTGCCTGTTTGTTCAAGAGAATCACGGATAGCTTCTTGCTCGTATGAGCCAAGTGAATTGCGAATGGCTGTTTCGAAAC
>JBLHWO010000137.1:0-9312 GCA_047629215.1 Cellvibrionaceae bacterium
TGACTAATTAGCCGATATTGTACACAGCGATGTTTTTGAGATTCATCGTCAACATCCGGAACAGACGTGGCCGCAGAAATAAAGCCAGGAATTGCCAGCATTTCTTCGGTGTGTTGGTGTAACCATTCATCAAAACGGTCGATAACGTCTACATCAATACTCAAATTGACTTCGTAAATTACACTTTGAAGATTCCCGGCCAAATTTGTTTTTGATAATTAGTCTAGAAGATAGGCTTACCCTAGCACTATATCAACGGCGTTTCATTGTTGCACTGCATTAATGCTCGATAGTGCCTAAAAGTCATGGCGAAGCCAAAAAGAGAATCAGCCCAAAGATCCGCTCATTATTAGTAAGTAAAATTTAGTCGAAAATTTCGAACGGCAATTGGGCTGACTTTGGTTAAGCCAAATAAAAGCTAGTGATACTAATTTAGGCTAATTTACGCAAACTGAGCACTGTACCGTGTTGTACCCATCCTCTGGCGACATATACGACAACAAATCTAATATTGAGCTGGTACCACAATATCTCTAACGACCTAGAAAGTGGCAAGGGTTTTACTATATGCCAATTCTTCATTTCCTATTTCAAATCAGCGTAAAACCGCAGACTCTCACCACCTATATGATCTATGTATATCTAGTAGAAACCCGTGACTAAACTTATGTTCAGACAAAATGGTTAGCCGCAGGAAATTGCATTTTTGTCGCCACCTAAATTACAACCACCGTTCATTTACAGATTCGAAGAAGATAGGACTATTGTGCCATCACTCCGTTCCTCGACGTTTACATCAAAACCTTCTTTTATTGAGTCGAGCAACTCGGCAACATTCCCTATGCGAAATGAACCACCCACACTGATCGACTCCGTTCGTTGATCAGAAAATATAAATTGCGTTTTGGTGTATCGACTAACTTCTGAGATAACATCTTTAAGTTTATCGCCTTCAAAAACAACTCTTCCAGTTTGCCATGACAATCTCTTTTCTACTTTTTCGGGTAAAAGAAGAGACAGTTCTTTAGAGCCATTTTCTATTTCTAAAATTTGCCCAGCCGTTAACCTGTCTGGCGACTCGTTTTTTTCCGCTGATTTAGATAAATCGACAAAATCCACAACACCCTCTTTTACCAACACCTCAATATAGCGAGTGTTCGACTTAATATTAAAAGCGGTTCCGACTGCACGAACTTCTCTCTTATCGACGTTAACAATGAATGGGCGCAGCGGGTCTTTGGCTACATCGAAGTAAGCCTCCCCCTGAAGCAAGTGGATTCGGCGCCGCTCACTTTGCTCATTAAATGCAACAGAGATTCGGCTATTCGTATTAAGTATCACTCGTGACGAATCACTCAAAATGACTGTTTTAAATTCTCCAATGAGCGTCTCGTGAATCACAGCAAGAGGCTTTTGAGCATTTCCTCCTAAATTAATACTATCACTTAGAAGAACACCAATCAGTGTTACAAATATAACGGCTGCAACGGCCATACCAGAACTGAACGACCATGCGTTTTTACGTGGGCTTGATACGGCTTTAGCTTCTGTAACGGTTTCCGCAACAAGAGCTTTAGTCTCATCCCAGATATCAGATACTTTAAGTAACGAAGCTTCGTGCAATGGTGATTCTTTAAGCCACGCATGCAACATTTCAGTCCTAGCTTGGCTAAGTTCTCCTGAGTTCAACTCAATGGTCCACTCAGTCGCTTGATCAAGAATCGCTGAATCATTTTCTACTGTATCTACTTTTTTCATTTCACTCAGACTCTACATCAGGATCAGTCCTTCGATCCATAATCGGATCTCTATCAAATATTTTCATTTTCTCCACACACTCGCTCAAGCCTCGTCTAACATGGTTCTCAATGGTCTTATTACTTATGCCCATTTTTATAGAAATTTCTTTATGTGATAAACCATATACTCTCTTAAATATAAAAACCTGTCTGCATTTATCGGGCAGCCTGTTAATCACTTTTCCAAGATACTCTAAGCGTTCCTTAGAACCGACAACAGCGTCTAAACTATCACTACTATTGATGACAGATGAAACACTGTTCTCCTCTAGTTGAATATCATATTTATTCCTAGCTAGATCAATATGATTCAAAGCCAAGTTGCGAGCTGTATGGGTTAATAACCCTTTTGGATTGCGTATTTCATTTTCTTTAGAAGCATTAAAAACTTTGATATACGTTTCCTGAAGAATATCCTCCGCATCTCCGGAGTTCTTAATGATTCTCCGAACGAGCGCCAACAATCTGGACCTGAACCCTATATATGTGTCGGTAATATCCTCTTTTGCCATAACTAGTTTAGGCATACAAAAAAGAGATCAATTGTTTGACGTAACTGCATCATGTTAAAACCCTGTCTTTCCAAAAAGTAAGCAGCAACATGCCAGTCATACTTGAAGCAATGGCAATCGCGATAAAAAACCCTTCCCAACCCCATTGTTCCATTATCAGCGCTAGTGGGTAGCCAGATAAGGCCGCTCCCATATACCCAAACAATCCGACAAAGCCAGTAGCGGCGCCTGCCGCATTTTTATGTGAGTACTCAGCGGCGGACATTCCGATAAGCATTTGAGGGCCAAAAACAAAAAAACCTATAGCAAAAAAACACGCTGCCTGAACACTATAGGTTGAATTTGGAATCATCCAAACCGCGATTATCGAAACAAACATACCGATTGAGAATAGCACATTCATCGGCCCTCTATTTCCATTGAAAAACTTATCAGAACCCCAACCCGCTATTAAGCTGCCGATAAACCCTCCTATTTCAAACAAAGATAATGCTGAGTTTGCCTTGATAAGCCCGTAGCCCTTTTGCTCGGTGAGGTACAAGTTTCCCCAATCGTTTATCGCCGTTCGAACAATGTAAACTAAGATATAGCTCGCAGCTAATAGCCAAATGAATTTATTTCCCAACACATATTTTTGTATAATTTCGACTTTAGTTAGCTCAGACCCTATTGCTTCACGAGCAATTTCAGCCTGATCATTACGCCAAACACCAACGCTGGGCAAACCCATGGTCTGTGGCTTATCTCTCAAGCGATAACAGAGAATGAGTCCAACTATGATTCCGATTACTCCAGGCACAATCATGCCCATTCGCCATCCGAAATATAATGTTACGAAACCAACCAATACCGGAATCAAGGCTCCACCAACGTTGTGTGATGTATTCCAGATCGACCACCAAAACCCTCGTTCTGAGTGTGAGTACCAGGTAGTTAATAGCTTTGAACAGGGCGGCCAACCCCACCCTTGAAAAAAGGCGTTCAACAGCCACAACCCGATGAACATGTATAGAGAGCTAGAAAGGCCAAAAATTATATTGATAATACCCGTAGCTATCAGACCAACGCCCATGAAGTAGCGAGGATTCGAATTGTCGCTTGCCATTCCCGACAGAAATTTTGAAAACCCGTAGGTCAAATAAAATACTGTTCCAATGATACCGATATCGCCTTTCGTTAACCCAAGGTCTTCGATCAACGCTGGCATAGCATAGTTAAAACTTTTTCTAGTAAAATAAAAAATGGCGTAACCTACATACATACTAACCAAAATATGGATTCGCCAGTGCTGATAATTCTTATTAACCTCGTCAGCACTCATAGAAACAGGCTGATCTGGTAACGCTTTAAAAGGACCTATCATTTTTTTTCCTTTGGATAATAAACATATGCTTAAACAGCCCTGCTAAAGAACAGGGGTTGCAAAAATGCAAAGAAGGTGCGAACAAAATTACGTTCGCACCTCTATCAATGGCAAATGTAATAAAGACCTAGAATTGCACTCGGTAGTTAACGCCAAAGTAGCGATCAGCTTCGCGAGGAATCTGATATCTAAGCGCTCGGCCCGATGCAATCAGACTGGTCGGCACATTTTGTCCGTCAATTACCTGCGTAGCGTAGTTTTCATCCGTTAGATTTTTAATGATAAAAGTGAGTCTATGGCGTTCATCCTTAGTTGAAATACCAAACGTAGCATCTAGAATAGTTCGAGCATCTAATAGCTCATCTAAATCTTCTCGATCATTAGAAAAGACCTCGTCTTGATACGTTCCATTCAAGTTAAAGTGCCAATCTAAGTTGCTCGTTAGAGGTGCGCTGTAACTCAGATTTAACGCTGCCTTTAAGTCTGGCGCAAGCGCTAGTCTCTCTTGGTCACCACTTCGAGCCAAGCAGGCCTGAGCATCATCCAGATCACCAGCGTCTCCCGACACATTTGCAAAGTTGATAACACTGCTACAATTTAGTTCCTTAATATTTACGGTAGGCATCCATGCAAGCCCGCCAGAAAGACGCAGTCTTGAGTTAAGGTAGCTAGTGAAATCTATCTCTAAACCCGTAGTTTCTACTGTACCGGCATTGGTCAGGTTTGATGAAATTGAATTATTTAGAACAATATCACTGTTTTGCTGGAAGCCTTCAATCTCAGTGGTATAAGCCGCTATACCAAGAGATGTGTGATTACCAATAGTGCCTTTAAGGCCAATTTCGAACGCATCCGATGTTTCCTCACCAACAGCTGGCTCACGTGCTTCTCGGAAGCTAAAGCTGATATTGAAAGCAGGGCCTTTGTAGCCTTGAGAATAGGTACCGTACAAATTCCAAGTGTCATTTAGGTCGTATTGAAAGCCAACCTTTCCTGACACATTAGTGTTAGATGTGCTATCTGTTCCATTAACCAGTTGACCATCGGCACGCTCACTAGGAAGTTCAGGATAATCGACACCACGAATGCCTGGTGCTCCACCGCCAATTCGCACTAGTGCCTCAAGGTCAGCATTACCATCTCGACGATGTCTATAGCTTAGTTCGTCTCTGGTTACCCTCAAACCACCAAGTAAGGTTAGCCTATCGTTAACGTCATACGTTAAGTTTCCGAATGCGGCGAGGTTATCGAACTCTGTTCCAAGCCGAGCTGTCGCCTGTGGATTAATAATGGTGGTTCCTGTCTCACAGCCGCCATTAAGCGCGCTGAGTCCGCCTATGTTATCTGGATTAAGCGTTTGCGCCGACAATGTCGCATGCAATTCATTGCCAATACATAAACCGCTTGTGCGTGTGAAAGAACGATCAATTTCAACGTTAGAGTAGTAAGCCCCGAGTATGTATTGCAGGGGCCCATCTGTATTACTAGAAAAACGAAACTCTTGAGAGATCGTATCTGTCGTCTGTGGCCCGAACTCATGCTGTTGAAAGTTATTAGTGCTAGAACGGCTCGCTAGCCGACCACCAGCATCAAGGCTTTCATCACGATAAAATCGTTCACTAATAGACGATCGAAAGTCACGATCCGCCAGCTCAACATTTTCCCATCGATTAAATGCACTAATCGACGTGAATGTGTGATCACCTAAATCCCAGTCCAAGGTAAATGAGCCCGCAATAGTTTCATTTTCAGTAACAGAACTTAAATCGTTATCGACAGTTCTCAATGTTTGAACGGCTTCGCTGATAGGAATGTTTCTATCCGAAATCAATTCGATACAGCAGTTATCATCGGCGTCATAATATTCAAGCGTGGTACGTGTGCTTATAGTGTCTGACAATTCATAGTCTAAAATGCCTCTCAGCCCACGACGACTATAGCCATTAATACTTTCACCGTTAAATACATTAGTATGTGGCCCATCGAATTCACCTACGAAGGCAGTTAGTCTGCCAGCCGCTCGCTCACTAAGGGGGCCAGAAACATAGGCTTTGATGCGAGTTTCATCATCTTCAAAATAGGAAAGGTCTACACCACTTTCAAACTCTTGGGTTGGTCCCTTGGTCACAATGTTGATAACGCCAGCGGACGAATTTTTACCAAATAAGGTACCTTGTGGCCCGCGTAAAACCTCGATGCGTTGCAAATCGGCAAGATCAGTAAACGCCTGACCAGATCGTCCAAGAACAACCCCATCTACTACAGTTGAAACACTGGGTTCCGCGGCAATACTAAATGAAATGGTACCAATGCCACGCAAAAAGTTACCCGAATTTCGGTTTGTATTACCTTTTCGGAAGGTGAACGACGGAATTGCCGCTGCTAGACCCTCGAGACCAACAGCATAGGCATTTTCGATTTGCTCTGAGCCAAGCACCGTTAGAGCGACCGGAACATCATTCAGAGATTGCTCTCGCTTTTGAGCGGTGACGACAATTTCTTCAAGCAATGTTGTCGCGCTTGATTCTTCTTGTGCGTACGTAGCCTGACTATTGACCGCGGTTAATACCCCTAACGTTAGAGCTATTTTTTTCAATTTATTTGGATGCACTAGCAACCCTCCTCTTATTAGTTTATTTATATTGAGCAATTGGCTTGCTCATAGAGGGTGACAGCGCGGGGGGTGAAGCCCCCTAGTCTATTTTTTATAAATTAGTGCCCTTAGAGAAATACTGGAAGCGGCTAATTAGAAAGAGTATTTATATTCCAAGCCGAGATATCGATCAGCGCCTCTGGGGATTTGAAATCTCAATAATTCGCCTGTGCCATTTGCTGCACAGCAAATAATTTGATCGGCAAAATGCTGATTAGTCACATTATTTACAATAAAATTTAAACTGTGTGTAGACTGATAGTCCGCTATCCCAACACTCATATCAACCAGACCCACCGCATCAAGACGCTCAAGAAGATCTTGTCCATTGTCAGAAAACATATCACTACGATACGAATAATTCACGCTAAAGTTCATCTGAGTTCCACTTGTCAAAGGCGCATGATAGTCAGCTCCAAGTACCACCTTCAATCTTGGAGCAAGCGGTAAGCGACCACGTAACAGAGTGCCACACCCCGACCGATTGGCAGAATCGTCACAAGCATTTTCATCAATATTGGCTTTATTCAGATATGCAACGCCACCAAACAGTTTTAACTCTTTAGAAAGCCTAGCCATAAAATCAAACTCTAATCCGCTGTTAACAACCAAACCAACATTGGTGAAATTTGAGGTTATATTATTGTTTAAAACCTGAATATTATTCGTTTGAAACCCATCCAACTCAGTATAGTAAGCATTAAAAGCCGCGTATAAACGCTGATCATAAAACAGCCCTTTAAACCCAAACTCAAATGATTTCGATTTTTCAGGTTCTACCCGTCCTAGCCTCTGCGCGTTTAAACTAAAACTTACATCAAATGCTGGCCCCTTAAAACCGGTCGCGTACGTTGCGTAAGCCATCACCTGATTAGATACGGCGTATTGAACGCCCAATTTTCCAGAAACATCGGTTGCCCTTTGACTATCACTGGCTGAAAAATCTTCATCCCGAATCCCGGGCGCACCAAAGCCAAATTCTGATATCAATAATTGTTGATCCGCATTAGCAATACGTTGATGAGTAAATGCCACCTCATCACTTGTCCACCTAAATCCTGAAGACAAGCTTAGATGGTCGCTCAATTTGTAACCACCTTCACCAAAGAGCGCGTAACTTCTGAAACTTGATGTTAAATCGGCACGCGCAGAGGGCGATAAAAATCTGGACTGACTAGGTCTACAAGACTCATCGTCAAGGCTTGTTTCAACGCACAAAACATCATCACGAGTAAAGTCTCGATCAGCATCAACGTCTAAAAAGAACGCGCCTAAAGTGTATCTAAAATCACTAAGATCATTCGAACTAAAACGAAATTCTTGAGAGATCTGACTAAATTTTTGAAAGCCCATCTCATGCAGTTGAAAATCACCAGCTTCAGATTGAAACAAATTCTCAACACCTGCGCTGAAATCTCTATCAGCAATTTCTGTATTTTCCCATTTCCGGTAGGCGCTAATTGAAATTAACTGATGATCACCAATAATCCAGGTCAGGTTTGCCGAGCCCCCAATAGATGTGTCTAGAGTCTCGCTTGACAAATCATGGCTAACAGACCTAAGTGATTCGATAGTATCCTCAACATTGACCGTTGACGCACTGGTTAATTCAATACAACAGTTATCCGCACTTCGAAACCAACCTAACGATAATTGTGCATCAAATGCCTTACCGGAGTAATCCAACAATCCTCTTACTGCCTTGCGGCTATGACCATTTATACGTTCATCATTAAAGGTATTCACATGGGGACCATCGTAGTCGCTAACGAAACCTGAAATTTTTCCAGCCCAATTGTCACCAATTGGGCCTGTATAATTAATCTTTGCGGCCGCCTCACCACCTTCAAAGTAGGAAAGCCCAACGCTACCTGAGGACACTCCAGAGGGCCTTTTAGTCACGATATTAATAACTCCAGCCGATGCGTTTTTGCCAAAAATAGTCCCTTGAGGCCCTCTCAATACTTCTATCCGCTCAAGTTCGTCATACCATGTAAACGCTTGGCCCGACCTAGCCAAAACCACACCATCAACAACAGTAGACACACTCGGCTCAGCAGCAATACTAAACGACGTGGTTCCCAAGCCTCTGAGAAAAATGGATGAATTTCGGTTTGTATTTCCTTTACGCAACGATAAAGAAGGAATCAATGCTGCCACATCCACTAGGCTATTTTTAAATCCACGGTCAAGCTGCTCTGATGTCAGTACAGTGATAGCAACAGGGACATCAATAAGCGCCTCAGTTCTTTTTTGAGCACTCACAAGAATTTCTTCAATACGCCGTACTGATTTTACTACTTTCTCTACAGTCGAGACTTTTGCTGCGGGTTCCTTTACCTTTACAATCAAACTTCCGCGTGCGCTCTTTGTTACCACTAAAGGCGTATTTTCCAGTAATTTCTCAATTGCTTTTTCGGCTGAGAAAAGCCCCGATACTTCATCAGCTTGATACTGGCTAATAGTATCGAACGAATATATGACATCTAGATTAGTAATTTTCGCATAGACAATGAGTGCTTGATCGGCCTTCTGACTCGGAATAGAAAATTGGAAAATTTCTTCTGACGCATGAGCAAAATTGCGGGATATCAACATCACACACACAGCCAATCGTATAGAACACAAATAGTGCAAACTAAAGTAACCTTCAATATTTTTATTATCGAATGGCGTGACAAAACCAATCTCTTCACAAAAAAGCATATCATAGGAAAAGTATGATTTGAGATTTACCTATATCAGCCGCCTCGCCATTAAAAAAGATCACCCAAATACACATTACCTCCTATGGTTTTCCCCAAAAAGGTGCTGGATTCAAAAAGGTGCCGAGTCTTGAATTGTGAATCGCTACGCATTCAAGATTCGAGTACCGGTACCAATAGCGCGGTTTGCTAAAGCCTTCGGTAAGCTCAAAATTAATTCTAAACGCAGCACAGCAGCAGAATTTATTTTGGCTTAGGGCTGTTCCGTTGCCTCCTTGCT
>JBLHWO010000138.1:0-9239 GCA_047629215.1 Cellvibrionaceae bacterium
CTGGGCACCATCTTGAAGAGTTTGATCATCTAGAAAGCGATTCTTAGTGCAGGCTTTCGTTTTTTTATCGGCTATATAGGAGTTAGCTAAATGCCAAAAATTGTTTTTTTACCTCACGCAGAAATTTGTCCTGAGGGCGCTGCAATTGATGTTGAGCCTGGCGAAAGTATTTGTCGAGCAGCTTTACGCAATGGTATTGATATAGAGCATGCCTGTGAGATGAGCTGTGCCTGTACTACTTGCCATGTACTTATTAGAGAGGGTTACGAATCTCTCAATGATCCCGATGAATTAGAAGATGATTATTTAGATAAAGCGTGGGGCTTAGAGCCAGATTCTCGCTTGAGTTGCCAGGCCATGGTTGCGGATAAAGATTTAGTCGTGGAAATTCCTAAGTACACCATCAACATGGTGTCTGAGAACCATTAAGTAAAAGGGGGGCTTATGCTTTGGACTGATGTACAAGATATTGTTATAGAATTGTTTGATACTAAGCCGGACGTAGATCCTAAATACGTAAACTTTGTTGACTTGCGTCAATGGGTAATGGCTTTGCCAGAGTTTGAAGATGACCCTAATCGCTGCGGTGAAAAGATTTTAGAAGCAATACAGATGGCGTGGATAGAGGAGGCGGAGTGAAACCGTTTAGCCGGCAAAGCGATTAATCTGAAGGCCCTTTACCCCGGGATGGAAGCTTATGATAGCATCAGCAAACTGTATTTTACGACGTTCTTGAGTGGGTTCTTGCATCGATGATGTCACTATGAATACTGTGTCGAGATTGTCTCCACCAAAGGTGCAATACTTGATGCCCGGGGTTGGAATTTTAATTTTTTCTACTCGTTCGCCTAGTTTGTTGAAGCGGCTAATGATGCCAATGCCTCGATGACACACCCATAAAAAATCATCGTTGTCTATGCAAAGTCCATGTGGGTAACCTTCCGACTTAGATATCCGACAAAAACTCTCTGTTTCCGTCGGTTGCCCTTTATCATTTAGGGTGGTCACATAAATATAACGATTTTCACCACAGCTTTGATAAAGCCTTTTGCTATCTTTCGAGAAAGCGGGGGGTGCAGAGCACCTCCAGTTTTCGCCTGTCACTCTTTGTACTCTCTTCATATCCATTTGAGGCGATAGCTGATATAGGTTGCCGGCTTTTACACTCGGGTCATCTGGGTGCGTAAAAGACCAGTAGTTCCCAAAGTTGTCAGTGACGCCAGCAATAGTTTTATAGTTATTGGAGAATGGTTCAGGTTTTGAAATATAGTTAATTTTTCTAGTTTGCATATCATAAAAGCCTATGCCGTCTTCTAATGTGGCAATAAAACCTTTATCTATTCTGGGTGAGAGGCTCAATATTGGAGCGTCTAACTCGCAATGCGTTATCTCTTTGGATGGCTCATGGTATTGATATAAGCGACGATGATTATCATCAACCCAAAAAAGTGATTGTTGGCTGTTTATCCAGACCGGCTGTCCATTTTCGCTACCGGCCAATGATGTAATACAATTGAGTTGCGTCATAAGTAGATATCGAAGCTGATGGTGAACTCGCTATGATTAGTATGTGCGGCAATAGTCTCAATCTTATAGAGTATATTAATAGCCTGCGAATACTTTCGTTGAGCCTTTCTTATTATTCTTTGATGTCGTTCACAATCAAAGCCAGAGATTATATTGATAACGTTTACATTTGTCATCATAACGGAGATTTAAAAATGAAATTAAATAGAGTTATTGATAATTCAGATGGGCGAGCGTTGATAGATGCAGCGGCGATGATTAAACCTGTTTTTTCTCGACGCAAATTTTGTGTAAGTGCATTTGGAGAGTGGTTGATTTTATCTATGGGGCGCCGAACTTTTTCTGTGTGTTTTACTGGCTTGATCGGGCTAGTTGAAGTAACGGTAAGCGGTGGCAATTGAAATCACGGCAATATCGACCACTTTTTTATTGGCATAATATTAAGTTAGAAGTGTTGTTGTATGGGTTATTTGAATTCTTTTTTTGCTGATTTCTTTTCATTTGCTAGGCGTGTCATCTGATATCCATCAAGACATGACAGTAAATATTTGCTGGTGATCTGTTTTGATATTAGATTTGGTTCGTCGCTTTAATTAAGGCGCTATTGGTTAATTCTTATTTTAGCAACAGTCTTCATGACTTCTGTCGCAGCTGGTCTTCTTGTCTTTTTTGACATTAATGTGCAGTATAGTTAGTGATATCTTTGCTTTATTGGCGCTTAATTCAACACGGTAAGTAAAAAGGAGCTTATATTACTTTTTTTATCTTTTTAATGATAATGAGATGTTTGTTACATAAAGCCTATGCTCTTAATGCTGGACGGAGCTGGTGCTCATGATGAATAAGATGAGTTTTAATTTGATGGAGAACTTTAAATTACTTTTAATGGGGCGTGCTATTGATGAAGTGGGTATAAATACTTACAATGGCGCCCATTTTGAGTCTGGGCTCTTTGGTGTTCATCAGCTATAGGCTTGGTGGGTTACCTTATTGCTGATGCAAGCCGTATACGTGTAGCATCGTCCCGCCTTCTTCAATGGCTATTGATCATTCATATCCACTTTTTTTTACTTAGGAGAAACTGTCGTGACAGTCGAACGCACCCTTTCAATTATCAAGCCCGATGCCGTTGCTAAAAACGTTATTGGTGAAATTATTGCTCGCTTTGAGCAGGCAGGTTTAAAAGTTGTAGCTGCTAAATTATTACAGTTAAGCCGCGAGCAGGCGGAAGGCTTCTACGCGGAACATAGCGAGAGACCTTTCTTTTCCGCTTTAGTTGAGTTTATGACATCGGGTCCTGTCGTGGTGCAAGCACTTGAGGGCGAAGGCGCTATCCTTAAAAATCGTGAGTTAATGGGTGCTACCAATCCTCAAGAAGCTGAAGTCGGCACTATCCGGGCTGACTTTGCTCAGTCAATTGACGCTAATGCAGTTCACGGTTCTGATTCTTCTGAATCGGCAACAAGGGAAATCAGCTACTTTTTTGACGCGGCAGAGATTTGCTCGCGTTAGTCATGGCTCTTTTGTGAGTTATTCGTTATGAGCGCAGATTTAATATCTAAAGGTGTTTCCGAGCAAAGAGTAAACTTGCTCGGACTGTCGCCCACTGCCATGGTCAATTTCTTTGCTTCAATTGATGAAAAGCCGTTTAGGTCCACTCAGTTGCTCAAGTGGATTCATCAAAGTGGGGTAGATGATTTCGACTCCATGTCAAATTTGAGTAAGCCGCTTCGCGAAAAATTAAAGCAAACTGCCATTATCGAGGGGCCAAGAGTTATTCAGCAATTGGATTCAATTGATGGTACCCGCAAATTTCTATTTGAAGTTGATGATAATGATTTGGCAGCAGGTAAAAATGTTGTTGAAACCGTGTTTATCCCCGAAGGAGGTAGAGGCACGCTGTGTGTCTCATCGCAAATCGGGTGTTCGCTGGATTGCAGCTTCTGTGCAACAGGTAAACAGGGTTTTAATCGTGATTTAACGGCGGCAGAAATAATCGGTCAGGTTTGGGTTGCTGCAAAATCATTTGGTCAGTTCGAGCCAAAGGCGCCTCGCTCGGTTACTAATGTCGTCATGATGGGCATGGGCGAGCCGCTGATGAACTTCGATAATGTCGTAGATGCCATGACCTTAATGCTCGACGACAATGCCTATGGTTTATCAAAGCGAAGGGTGACATTGAGTACGGCGGGTGTGGTGCCGGCGCTAGATCGCTTAGGTGAGGTCACAGATGTTTCCTTGGCCATATCATTACATGCCCCAAATGATACCCTGCGTGATCAGCTGGTTCCTATTAATAAGAAGTACCCCATAGCGGTCTTGTTGGATTCTGCCAAGCGCTATATTGAGGGTTTACCTGATAATCGTCGAAAAATCACTATTGAATATACCTTGATTGATCAAGTGAATGATCGACCTGAGCATGCTCATGAGCTTGCTGAATTATTGCAAGACATTCCGGTTAAAATCAATTTAATCCCGTTCAATCCCTTTAGTTTGGTGAATTATAAGCGTGTCAGTAATAACGCACTTAGACGTTTTCAGGATATTCTTATCAAAGCTGGCCATACGGCGACAATACGGACCACCCGTGGTGATGACATTGATGCTGCCTGCGGGCAGTTAGCGGGGGAGGTAAATGATCGCACACGTCGGAGTGCTCGCTACCGTGAGGCATCGCTAAATAAAACACCACTAGAGGCTGTCAAAATAGTGCCTAGATCTTAATTCTAAATACCGCAGTTGAATCTGCTGCAGCTGTCTAAAGCACTGAATATAAAGCATTCTTCACTTTTTTAGACTATACCCGTAGGCGGCTACGAATTTCCCAAAAAAAGGAAAAAATACCTTATATTCCCCGCCTTCGCTACGATTCGGCTGAGGTATTTAGGTTAATCATTTGGTAGGGTATGCATTCTTGAGTGGTAAAGCTGGTTTTCTGGACCAAGACTAATACATAATAGCAGTAAGCGCTAATTCTTAAGCTACGTATAAATGAGAGGGGTAATTGTGAGCAACAACCTGCGCTCGATCAAGATGATTCTATTCCCACTTCTGGTGATCTTGTTGATCAGTTGTGTGCAAACAACGTACCCTAAAAGTAAAAAAGTGGATGAACAAAAGTCCCTAGAAAGTTATATTTCTCTTGGGATGGCCTATTTAGACAGAAACGATCGAGATTCCTCTCGCCGTAATTTTGAAAGAGCTCTGGACATAGATGGCGGTTCACATGAGGCCCACAATGGTATGGGGCTGCTTTATGAGTTGAACGGTGAGATTGCTTTAGCTGAAAAATCATTCAAGCGTTCTCTTAGTGAAAATAGAGGTTTTACTCAGGCGCGGGTGAATTATGGCGTCTTTCTTTATGGAGAGCAACGCTACCAAGAAGCCTACGACAATTTTGAGCTGGCGTCCAAAGATCTAAAATATGATCGTAGGGGTCTTGCATTAGCGTACGTCGGTCAAGCTGCTCAAAAGCTCAATAATGGCGTGCGCGCTAAGTCCGCCTTCGAGCATTCGGTCAATATCGACAATCAACTTTCACTACCTATAATAGAGTTAGCCCAAATCAGTTTTGCTGAGAAAAATTATGCGGCGGCGAAAAACTATCTAGATCAGTACGCGCGTATTGAGGGGCAGTCACCCAAAAGTTTATGGTTGGGTATACGCATAGAGCGTATTTTTGGCAACAAAGATAAAGAGTCCAGCTACGCTCTTGCCTTGAGAAACTTGCACCCTTATTCTAAAGAGTATCTGGAATACAAGAAATTACGTGACCAATAGGTTAGATTGAATGGCTAATAATAACAATATTGCTAGGGATGATAAGGCAGCAGGGGAGCCTCCAGGCAAGTTACTTGCCGATATACGTAAAAAAACTAAGTTGGGTGAGCGGGAGGTTGCAGATGCACTAAAAATTTCTGTCAGCCGACTTAAGTCTATTGAAAATAGTGATTTTAGTGTTTTTCCTTCTGAAACCCATATCAGAGGTCATTTGCGAAATTATAGTCGTTTCTTGAAGTGCGACGAGCTGCAAATTCTCAGTGCTTATGATGGTAATAAGCTCGGCGTAATATCATCTGATTTACCTAATGCCGGAGAGGAGGCCTTACTAGCTAATAACAAGCAAAAGGGATGGTGGGTAGTCTACATCGTTCTAGTGCTTTTAGCCCTAGTTTGGTCTTTGTCTTATCGGATGTTCGGACCTCAGGGTCAATCATTTTCGCCTTCATCGATCAGTTACGGCAGTGAGCCCGCTGTTATTGAGGTTCCCAACGCTAGCCTTAACAGTCAAGAGGTATTGCAAGGTTTGCCCCAAGCTGTATTGGAAGAAGCTCAGCCGCTTGAAGATTCAAACAACGAACTTGAATTTGTGTCTGATGGCTTTTCTCCGTCCAGCTCGGTAGCTGATAGCACCTCTCCTGCTTCTCAAATATCAAGCGAAGGTAGTAATAAAATTAATGGTGTTGATCAAGGTTCGGTGGTGAGACAGCTAACGGCTTCTGAATTAGTTAGATCTATAAGAGAGAAAGTCGATAATGCTTCGATAGTCCCTGCTATTGAGGGGGATACACTTGAATTTACTTTTGTAAATTTATCGTGGGTTCAAGTGACAGATGCGACCGGAGCGGTCTTGTTCAAAGGTACGAATAAGCCTGGTGCGGAACTTGATTTAAATGGAAAAGCGCCTTTTAAGGTTGTCATTGGCAATGTTGCAGGAGCATCATTGGTGTACAATGGTGAGTCTGTTAGTTTGGATGTGCCTACAGGTAAAAATACTTTGCGGATAACCTTAGGAGGTTAAGCTTTAATTAAGCTCGTAGCTGTTTTTGATGCTTAAGGCGGGTTCGTTCAAGCTAATTATTTCAGATAAGTCCTTCAAGTATGATATTCAGAATTTGCTAATTGCTAATAGTCAGGTACTTCCCTATGCACTTTGAATCTCCCATCCGTCGTCGAAAGACGCGGCAGATAATGGTGGGTAATGTCGCTGTTGGCGGCGACGCTCCTATTAGTGTGCAGAGTATGACCAATACAGAAACCACTGATGTTCAAGCGACAGTCAATCAGGTCAATCAAATTCAGCAGGCGGGAGCCGATATTGTCCGAGTTTCAGTGCCAACGATGGAAGCGGCTGATGCCTTTGGCGAAATTCGTAAGCAAGTAAATGTGCCGCTGGTAGCCGACATTCACTTTGACTACCGCATAGCGCTAAAAGTTGCTGACTTGGGTGTTGACTGTTTACGTATCAACCCCGGTAATATTGGACGCGAAAAACGAATTCGAGCGGTTGTTGATAAGGCGCGCGATTTAAATATTCCTATCCGTATAGGTGTAAACGCGGGTTCTCTCGAAAAAGATCTGCAAAAAAAATATGGAGAGCCAACACCCGATGCCTTAGTTGAGTCAGCTATGCGTCATGTCGACATTCTTGATAAACTCAACTTTTATAATTTTAAAGTCAGCGTTAAAGCTTCTGATGTTTTTATGGCGGTTGCAGCCTATCGTAAGTTGGCTACCGAAATTGATCAGCCATTACATCTTGGTATTACAGAAGCGGGTGGTTTTCGCTCAGGTACCGTTAAGTCAGCAGTGGGTCTGGGGGCTTTGTTGATGGATGGAATCGGCGATACAGTGCGTGTTTCATTGGCAGCTGACCCGGTTCTAGAAGTTAAGGTTGCTTGGGATCTATTAAGAAGCCTGAAGCTACGCAGTAAAGGTATCAACTTCATTGCCTGCCCTAGCTGCTCTCGCCAAAACTTCGATGTTATTTCCACTATGAACGAATTGGAGGTCAGGTTAGACGATATTGATGTGCCTATGGATGTCGCCGTGATTGGTTGTGTGGTTAATGGCCCTGGCGAAGCGAAAGAAGCCGATATTGGCTTGGCCGGAGGAACCCCTAATAACCTTATTTATATAGACGGAAAGCCATCGACTAAATTGGTGAAAGAAGGCCTGGTCGATCAACTTGAAAAGTTGATTCGCGAGAAAGCGGCTGCTAAAGCAAAACAAATGGAAGGGCTAATAGCAAAGGCTTAAGAGTGCGCACTTAAGCTAGTCGCTTTCGGCTATGCTCTATCATCTCTTTCCCCTATAATGCCCACCTTAATTACTCGCCATCAACAATACCGGTAACGTTTTGAAAAAAATCCAAGCAATTAATGGCATGAATGATTTATTGCCCGAGGACTCTGCTTTATGGCAGTACCTAGAGTCTACAGTGGCTGCATGCTTACAATCGTATGGCTACCGAGAAATACGTTTCCCAATATTGGAGAAAACCGAGTTATTTAAACGCTCTATTGGTGAAGTGACCGACATCGTTGAAAAAGAAATGTATACCTTCAATGATCGTGGTGACAGGAGCTTGACCTTGCGACCAGAAGGGACTGCATCTTGTGTCCGAGCCTGTGAAGAGCATGGTTTACTCTACAATCAGACGCAACGTTTGTGGTATGCCGGCCCAATGTTTCGTTACGAGCGCCCTCAGAAAGGCCGCTTTAGACAGTTTCATCAAATCGGAGTTGAGGCGTTTGGGTTTCAAGGTCCTGATATTGACGCAGAGCTCTTATTGCTGACTGCCAGGCTGTGGAAAGCGTTAGATATTATTGATGATCTATCGCTAGAAATTAATTCTCTTGGAACATCTGCGTCAAGAGAAAAGTATAAGCAAGCATTGGTTGCTTATCTTACCACGGTCAAAGATCAGCTGGATGAGGATAGCCAGCGTCGTTTGCAGACGAACCCATTGCGTATTTTGGATAGTAAAAATACCGAGACACAAGCGCTATTGGCTGGTGCGCCAGTCTTATCTGATTATTTATGCGATGATTCTCGCGAGCACTTCGAGGGGTTCAAATCTATTTTAGATGCTGCAGGTGTCGCTTATCGAGTGAATCCTAAATTAGTTCGTGGCCTCGACTATTACGGCTATACAGTATTTGAATGGGTGACTGATAAACTCGGTGCACAAGGAACGGTTTGTGCCGGTGGCCGCTATAATGGTCTGGTTGAGCAATTGGGCGGGAAGCCTACTCCTGCCGTGGGTTTTGCCATGGGGGTGGAGCGTTTGATTTTATTGCTACAAACATTGAATAAAATACCGCAGTCTATTCAATCAGTGCCCGATATTTACATGCTGGTTGTCGGCGAAGTTCATCCTTATGCACTTACTGTTGCAGAGCAGTTGAGGGAACGCTTCCCTTATTTGCGTTGTCTGACTCACTGCGGTGGAGGTAGTATAAAATCGCAAATGAAAAAAGCCGATAAAAGCCAAGCAAAAATGGCTTTACTTATAGGGGAAACTGAAGCGGGTAAACAGGAAATAACGATTAAATATTTACGCGAACAGAAAGATCAGCAAACATTACCGCTCGCTGATGTGATTAAGCAATTAACAACTATGTTAGAAAAGTAAAAAGTAGTCAGCTCTGAAATGAGCTGATTAGAAAGTTCGAACATTTACACAGTTTGTTTGTTCGGCTTCTGAAAAAGTCCATGAATGGCTTTTGCAGAAATAATCAACGAAAAGGGGTAGAGCGTGGCAGATCATTTATCAGATGAAGAACAATTACAGGTCCTAAAAAACTGGTGGAGTGAAAATGGACGGTTTTTGATAGGAGCCGTTGTTATTGGATTAACGGCTTATTTTGGTTGGCAGTGGTGGACGCAACATCAAAAAAATTATGCAGAGGGCGCCGCCGCGATTT
>JBLHWO010000139.1:0-9194 GCA_047629215.1 Cellvibrionaceae bacterium
AGTTCTAACAACTCTTTAGACTCTTCAACAAAAGCCTGTAAACCTTCCTCTAAACCGTCATTCTCGCTCATGTTAGTTGTACCTTAGTTGATCATTAGGGATATGGGATCTATACCTGTGGCGTTTGAGATTGGGCTAGCCTTGTCACAATAGCGCAAGGTGAAGGCTGCCACTAAGCAACGCATAATACAGAGTGATATAGCCATCAGTGAGACGCCCCATTTAACTGAATTAACACGGCGACTACATCCAAGGGCAACAATAGTTATTCGGATATAGTGTGAAGTTAATGTCTGGCTACCCATTTCCTAGCACCATTACTTATCTATTATTTTCAGCCGATAATCTAAAGAAAAACGTAGATAATTTTTTAAACATATTACAAATAAGATAGTATTTTTTTGATGATTATCCATACATAACTCGCAACATTTAGCTTTCACTAAATTTACTATTATCTCTAAAGCGGGGATTTCTATTACTCTCAAGTCAGCCGTTAAAAAATAACTTATAGCATTTTTAAAAATTATAGATAATAACTAACAGACATATAATCAGTGACGTTTGCTACTAAATAATGGTCAGTGGCAGCCAATAGCGGCAATACATACATCAGAATGTCACGAGGCATGCATTCGCCGCTGGATAGCATGGAGGAATGTTATCGTCAGTAGCAATAAAAAAAACCAGGTAAGTATGTAGTGGCATACTGAACTTGGCCACCAAGTTATCTCCTCAAACAGAGAGTGAATTTTGTGGTGATTTATTGTAATTTTTATTATATTTTGAGACCTTTGCACGGAAGATGATTTTGCTTTCAGGCAACGCTAACGCTCATTAACTGCGTCCATATAGACAATGCATACCCCAAGGGCACGTAGAAAACGCACGATAAATCTGTATGAACAGATTTAGGCAACTTTGCTGGCCGAAGGCCTAGCGCCATGGAAGGTGCTAGACCAAAGAGGACGTTTATACGTTATACCGTCAAGCGGCACCGAGGCAAATGGCCGATTGAGTAAGTGTTGCTTCAGGGCCCTATTGCGGGGTTAACGCCGCATGAATGTAAAATGGCTTTCGTGCAAAGGTCTCTATTCAACATCATTATTACACCACAGGTTTGGGGTAATTTAATTATAGGGCACCTCTAAAAATATATTATATTTATATCGTTCTTCCTATTCTGGCACCATACCATGAGAACTTATTTCGCCCCCTAAATAAAAAACACATTAGGAAACAATAAGCCATCAATCACCGCAATCTCTCTTTGGCTAAAACTCCTTTTCTTCTGGGCTTAAATCTGGAATTGTTGCTCATAGCTCAGTTGTTGGTAAGTGTTCGTCATTACTTCATCTCTTGTCGGAGAAAAAGGAGGCAAGCTTACCTTCACCTGGCTCCTTCTTTTACCTTGGTAGACGAAGCACTTCGAATTTGAATCCAAGTAATGAATAATTGCGTATATTATCAAAACAATCAACAGCATATGCTTCAGAACTAAATAAAGGGGCAGTTTGTGCAATGCCGTGAAATTAAAACCATAGAAAAATATATCAATCTACTAAGATCAAAGGGCCATAAAGATATATGGGTCATGCAAAAATCAAAGGGATTGTTTAACTCTCGCTCGTGCTCAAAACGCCTTCTCTCCTTATTTATGTGTTTCAGAGAAACTCAGGCGGCTTACATCTCTCAGTATACTCACGATAACAATAGCTACACATTTTCGTTTCTTGATCATTTAAGTGCTCAAAAAATTAACGGTATTCCCGTCAACAGTAGGTGCATGTATTTATTAGAGCCAGATCAATATATACTTTCAACATTCGATCAAAAATCTTCATATCTATCATTAAAAATACCAAAACATACCTTCCTTCAGGCACTCGAAATCGACCCTACTAAAAATACAACCATATCGAAAATGGAGTTTTTTTATGCTGAAAAATATACGGCTGAATTAAAACAATTACTTTTCCACCTCATACTCGACGCTCCAGATCTTCCCCATCAGGCAAATATCGATATTGAAGACTCAATAATGAGCTTAGTGTTACAAATAAGGAATGATGGCGAAATAAACTCTATCGATTCTGAAAAAAATTCTCGCTATCGTGTAGTAAATAGAGCGGTTAAATACATTAAAGCACACTGTGAAATAACGCCTTCAATACTAGACGTTTGCAAACACTCATACTGTAGTCAAAGAACCTTAGAATATGCCTTTAAACAAGTGCTGGGGATGACACCCAAGAAATTTTTAATTTTATGTAGAATGCACAACATACGTAGGGAGCTACCTAACTACGTCGAGAGCGACATTATGAATTTACTCGATAAATATGGAATTTTAAATTCAAGCCGCTTCTTCAGTGATTTCAAATTACTATTTGGCGACAGCCTTATTAATTATTATACTCAAGCTAGCAGCCCTTTATCAGGGGGCGTTATCAGTGACTGCTCTAGCTCAACGGGTAGCGATAAAACGAGCCTGTATTGCCTTAGCGAATAAAACCGTTCGTACAGCATGGGCATTATTAACGACAGGAAACGTATATAACCCGTATTGTTGAATTGCAATTTTTTACATATTAAAAATCAAGTTAACCTAGCTCCGGCAGAGCCGGAGGCTTATTGGGTGAGGCCCTAAAAGGGCTTAAGTAAGCGCCCGAGGCGCAAAAGACTACACTTTAAGATTCAATTGATCTCGATGAATATCATTCTTTTCCTGGTTCCGAATATATTCTTTAATCATGCCTTCACCTAAGCCGACTGAAGAAACATAGTAGCCTCTGTCCCAAAAAGCTTCGCCATTAAAGTTTCTTTGCCGCACCTTAAACTGCCGAGCTATTGATATTGCACTTTTCCCCTTTATAAACCCAACCACATTGGATACCACAACTTTCGGAGGAATACTCAGGCACATATGAACATGATCAGACGTCAAGTGGCCCGCCTCTATCACAACACCCTTATGCCGAGCCAGATCATGGAATACATCACCCACATGTTTTCGAATAGCGCCAAATAGCAACTTTTTCTTTTCTTCGGAATAAATACAACATGGTATTTACAATCCCAACGGGTATGGCACAAACTCTTAGGGTCTCGCATAGGTTTTTCTCTCTTGTCTTTTGGTCGAAACCTGAGAGTACCTATACCGCGGTATAGGTAAAACCTATGCGAGTCGCCCCAGCAGCGCTGGGGGTTTACCCCTTGTTAATTAGGTAAGTGTACACACCAGCAAACCCATGGGTGCTTTGTTGTTGGCGTATCACCCGGCCGGCTTTTTTATACTATGGCCCATAGTGCTGAACCGTTCTATTGCTTTTGGAATATCATCTAGGGGCAGCTGTTTTAACACTGCATTTATTTCAACCGCTACGGCAGGCATGCCATAAACCACACAGCTTGCTTCATCTTGGGCCAAGGTTTCAGCCCCAGCATCTTTCATTTCTTTCAAGCCTTTGGCGCCATCATCGCCCATACCCGTCATAATAATACCGAGCGCCTTTTTACCGAATGATTTGGCAACGGAGCGAAACAATACATCGACAGAGGGCCGATGTCGGCTAACTAAGGGGCCGTCTTTGAGAGTGATATAGGCTTGTCCCGCCTTATTGACATCGACCAGCATATGTCTGCCTCCTGGTGCAATATAAACGGTGCCTCGGTGAATAAGGTCACCATGTTGCGCTTCTTTTACTTCTACACCGCACAATGAATTTAAGCGATTAGCAAAAGCATTAGTAAACACCGGGGGCATATGCTGAACCACAACGACACCAGAACAACTAGGCGATAAGTGCGGCAATATGTCTTCTAGTGCTCGTGTACCGCCAGTGGAGGTGCCTATAGCGACTATGTCATCAGCAGCAACCGTATTATGAGCGCGCTGCTTAGATAAGATCGCATCCGCCGTTAGCTTCGGTGCTATTGAGATCATATTACTGCTTTTTTTCCTCAAGGGAATAAGTTTGGCATGAGCGGCATTACGCACTGCCGCAACAATTTGCTGAGCACTTTCACCTAGGGTATTTTGGAGGTCGGTCTTGGGTTTGGCTATCACTTCAATTGCCCCCAAGCTGAGCGCCTTTATGCTGGTGGCAGAACTTTTTTCTGTTAGGGTTGAACACATCACTGTGGCAATAGGGTTTTCTTGCATGATTTTTTTAAGAAAGCTGATACCATCCATTCGCGGCATTTCCACATCTAGAATGATGACATCGGGCTTAATACTTTCTAGACGCTGCAGAGCAAAAATAGGGTCTTGAGCGGTAGCAATGACCTTAATACCCGTAGCACCATTTAAAATTTTTGACAGTACCGTACGCACTACCGCAGAATCATCAACAATTAATACATTTATGGTCATATTTTTTAAGGTCCTATTTAATTGATACCGCTGGTGGACGCTATCATATGCCCATCTCCCGCGGTATGTTTTACCCAGACATCGCCACTATCAACATCCAGCACAATTCTACGACTGCCACTTTCGCCCACATGCGCCATTATGATAGGAACTTGCCGTAGGTTTAATAACTCCATGGCTTTGGCAGTATTTTTTTTACCCACGTCTATCTTGTTTTTACCGTCTGATTCGCTCACCAAATCGGTACCGCCAAATATTTTTGCCTGATAGTGAGATAATTCGGTGCGATGAAGCTCTGCGGCCAGTTCAAATAACTGCATCGCTTCGTCACCATAACGACCGTTGGGCTTACCGCTTGAATTGGGTTCACCATAAGGGCGGCTTGGCAATACATAATGGCACATACCACCAATATGTAAATAGGGGTGCCAAAGGGTAATGGCAATACACGATCCCAGCAGGGTGTGAATATGAGTGCCCGACTCAGCAAACAAAAACTCACCAGGGTTTAAAAACTCTTTGCGTTTATTGGCATGTTGCATAAATTCAGCTCTAGAAGAGAATGAATAAATCGTAAAAAATCACCGTATGCTTTGATGTTATATTATTTTTTGGTAAATAGTTGGCGCTACATAGTGTAAGTTTGGATGCATACCTTTAATGGATTCCGAGTGGCCTATAAAGAGATAAGCACCTGGATTGAGCCTAGGATATATATTATCAATAATTTGTTGTCTCTTGCTTTGATCAAAATAAATTAACATGTTGCGCAAAAAAATAACGTCAAACTGCCCAAGCTGGGGCTGAGACTCAACCAAATTAAGATTAACAAAGCTGACATACTGCTTGATGGCCTCATCAATTAATAAAGTATTGGCATAAACGCCCTTTCCCTTTAGACAATATTTTTTCAGATAAGCATCGGGAATGCCGTCTATGCGCCGTTGTTCATAATGACCGGAGCTGGCTTGTTGCAGTACTCTGCTACTAATATCTGAACCCACCACACTCCAAGAGTTATTATCAAAAAATTCTGCCAGTTCCATGGCGACGCTATAAGCTTCCTCACCACTGGATGATGCAGCACTCCAAAAACGAAAAGGCTGACGGGGCGGGTGATGAGGTAAAACCCGCTGCCGCATAAACTCAAAATGTGACTTTTCTCGAAAGAAATAGGTTTCATTTGTGGTCAGTAAATCCATCATGGTTTGACGTTCGACTAAGTGCTTGGGGTCGTTTGCTAATGCGACATAATCGGCATAAGAAGACAAACCATAATGTCGAAGCCGCTTGCGCAAGCGTGCTGTCACCAGCGCTTGTTTAGCCTCTCCGAGCTCTATCCCTGCGGCCTTGTAAATAAACTGACGAATAGCCTGATATTCTTTCGAACTAATCGCAATATCATTAACGCTTGGCTGACAATTATTCAGCGCAACAGTATTCATATTACCCCTAGTATCGGAAACACTGGTATCGGGGATAATGGTCATACAATGATATCCTGCCTGTGCTGCTCTAGTCGTTTAATGATCACTTACCTCCAATGAGGCTAAATCTTCAGGCAGTACCTCTTCCACCTGTTTGATAATGCTCAGTTCATCTATGGATAGCACGCGATCAACATCCAGTAAAATAATAAATTGCTCATTATCGAGCTTACCCATAGAGTGAATAAAGTCAGTGCGAATACTGGCGCCAAACTTTGGCGCGGGAGAAATCATTTCCGTTTTTAATTCCAGCACTTCGTTGACCCTGTCGACCATAATACCTAACTCCAATGTTTCATCGTCATCGTTTACCTCGACCACAATCACACTGGTTTTTTTATCAATAGCGACAGGAGACACCTGAAACCGATTGGCCATATTAATAACGGGCACTACGCTACCTCGGAGATTGATCACCCCCGCGATAAAATTGGGCATCATCGGTACCGGCGTTACATGTCCATATTCAAGAATTTCTTTAATATGTAATATGCCAATACCGTAGCTTTCACCGCTAATAATAAAGGTTAAAAATTGTTGTACTTCTTGTTGCACACTAGTGGAAACTGCTCCGCTAGCGTTGCTAATGGCTGCTTGGCTCATACATCACCTCGTAGTTAAAAACCATGGTTAAAAACCATGGTTAAAAAGGTTGTTAACAAATAGTTAAAAACGTTCAAACTGACTTGTATCGACGGTTTGTGCCGATTTTACCGATTTAACGTGTGGAGCGCTCACCGCTGCCATTGCTGCACTTTGTGTTGCTCTCGATGAAGACGCTATCGCTGCCTGCGCTTGCTCATCAACCTTGAAAAAATTGATCAGCTGTACTAGTCCCTGCGCCTGCGAGGTCATTTCTTGTGCTACTGCAGCCAACTCTTCCGAGGATGCCGCATTTTGCTGGGTGACCTTATCCAATTGTTGCATTGAGGTGGTGATTTGGCCAACACCGCTAGATTGCTCTTCCGAGGCAGCGGTAATCTCTTGTACTAACTCTGCAGTTTGGCTAATATCGGGCACCATTTTTGTGAGCAGTTCGCCCGCTTGCTCGGCGACCTTGGCACTGCTGCTAGTCAATTCACTAATTTCTGATGCGGCCACTTGGCTGCGTTCAGCCAATTTGCGTACTTCAGTCGCCACTACGGCAAAGCCCTTGCCGTGCTCCCCAGCACGCGCCGCTTCAATAGCCGCGTTAAGCGCCAGAAGATTAGTCTGATAAGAAATATCTTCAATAATACTGATGCGCTCGGCAATTTTACGCATGGCACCCACAGTATCCTGCACTGCCTGCCCTCCTTGTTTCGCCGATGCCGCCGACTCCGTCGCGATGGTATTGGTGGTACCCGCATTTTCGCTATTTTGATTAATGGAGGCTGCCATTTCTTCCATGGCAGCACTGGTCTCTTCAACACTGGCAGCTTGCTCACTGGTCGCCTGACTGAGCGCGGTGGAGGTATCACTGACTTGTTGTGCCGCCTCAACAATCAACGCTGAATTGCTACGGATATTGCCCATCACTTCGCTTAATTGTTTAATATTATGGTGTACATCCGCTTTAAGGCGCCCAAAAGTGCCTGCGTACTGACTCTCAATAGATGCATTGAGATTGCCTTTCGCCATATCCTGCATAACATTGGCGACTTCATTAATGGGCTTCATAATGGCGCGCGAGAACATCCACGCTAAAGCTACAATAAACATAGCTGCCAAAGCCAATGCTATCATCACATCCATTTTTAAAGTGCTAATAGCAGATAAAGCCTCTACCTCTTCTATCTCTGCCATCAAGACCCAATCCAGTCCTTTTAAGACTAAGGGTCCATAGGCAGACAACACGCCAATATCTGTTTGAAGCGTTGACCCAGTTTTGCCAGAAATCGCAGCGGCGGCTGCTGACGACTCTACCTTCTTGACTAACAATGTGGCTTCCTCGGTCAATCGCGACTGGGAACGCATCAAATTATCCTTGCCCAGCAGGTAGGTTTCACCGGTTTCACCTAAGCCTTCTTCCTGCTGCATTATTGTATTAATTTTACCGACAGGCATCTGAAAAATTAATACACCCACCAATTTACCTTCATCATAAATCGGTGCAGACGTAAAGGCCGCTGCTGCATTATAGGAGGGAATATAGCTTTCAAAATCAATGATATGAGTAGAACCCACAGAGCCGTTATTTAACGCTTGACGAAATACTTTAGCAAAATTGGTGTCCTTATAGGCACCCGTTAATAAACTGGTTCCATAATCCATCTCTTTAAAGACAGAGTAAACAATATCGCCCGTTTCAGGATCCAATAAAAAAATATCATAGTAAGAAAATTGTTCGAGATAATTTTTAAATACTGGGTGGTAGTTAGCATGATGAGTATTGTAGTTGCGCTGATCATCCGCTGCCATTAACTCCGCTTTGCTGCCTAAGGGATGCTGATTATTGGCAATGTAGGCATACTGCGCCCGAATCGATGTTGGATTGCTTGGCATCAGTTCAGCAATATTGGCTTTTGTTCCTGTTTGTGATTCAAATTCCCTGCCAAATTGACTCTGATAATAACCTTGAACCGCCTTACTTTGCTCTTGTAGACTGGGTTCACCGGTAACAGCCGTTCCATACTCTTTAAATGCCGTGCGAAATTTCTTGACCGCTTCAATGGTCATTTTATCTTCAGCAAGCGTGTGTACCTGCTTATCAATTATTCCAAAGTAGTCCTCTATCTGGACTTTTTTGATTGCACGTAAAGCGTCCAATTGCTGGAAACTTTGTTTTTCCAAAGCCTCACCCGAAACCAACAGCATGGTCAAACTAGTAGCCAATAAAGGGATGATGCCTGCCAATAGCATTGACACCATTAAAATGAATTTAATATCGAATTTTTTTAGCATTGTATAAGTACTCTTTAGGGTCATAAATTAGTTTAAGGCTGTATTTATCCGAAAAAATATAGCCTAACTTGGTTCCGAAAAAAGCTGTTGGTAATATTCCAAAAATATCCTTAATATGCAATATGCAATATGCCAATACCATAGCTTTAACCGCGAATAATAAAACTTAACAATTGTTGTGCTTCTTGTTGTGCTTCTTGTTGTGCTTCTTGCTCTACTTCTTGTTGCACCCCGGTCAAAAGCACTCCACTAGCAGTGCTAATTGCTGTTGGACTCATACATCATCTCGGGATTAAAAAAGGTTAAAAACGTTCAAACTGAGTTGCATCGACGGTTTGTGCCGAATTCACCGATTTAACGGGTTGGGTGCTCACCGCTGCCATTGCTGCGCTCTGTGTTGCTCTATGTGTTGCTCTCGGTGTAGACGCTGTCGCAGCCTGCGCTTGCTC
>JBLHWO010000140.1:0-9174 GCA_047629215.1 Cellvibrionaceae bacterium
CTTCCGGTGTTGCTATACGTGGTACCGATACGGTTGCTTATTTTACAGAAGGTAAGCCTGTACAAGGGACTGATGATTTTACGACCCAATGGAATGGGGCAACGTGGAAGTTCGCTTCGCAAAAACATCTCGATTTGTTTGTCGGTAACCCTGAAAATTACGCACCGCAATATGGGGGGTATTGTGCCTATGGCGTCTCACAGGATAATTTAGTTAAGATTGAACCTGAAAGTTGGACGATTGTAGACGGAAAGCTTTATCTTAATTTTAATGATGGTCTACAAAAAAAGTGGGAAGGTGATATCAAGGGTTATATTGCTGAGGCTAACGAAAAATTTCAAGGTCTGTTAGCAAAGTAATATATTACTGGGGAGTAGACTGGTTTTAAAAAATGAGTGTTGTGTAGAGTTTAGTTTTCTTTTTCTCTTTATTCGTCAATGAAAGGGGCTTAAGCCCTTTTGGTGATCGCCTCCATTGCCTTGATTTTTTGGCGTGTAGAATAAAAAGCGTTTAACTATTCAACATATTTACGTCACAGGCCGGAACAATAACGATGTTTTATCGTCAATATCATAGTTGTTCAATTATAGTTATTCAATTTTATTGAGTCACTCACCAAGTGCAAGGTAATGCAATGCTAAACCCTAACCATATTTGCAAATAGACATTGGCGTTTTTGTTTCTCTCTTTTGCTAGTCAGGTATTTGCGGGTGAGCCGATAAATACTCTAGAGAAGACGGGTATATTCAGCTTTAAGCCATTTGGTATAGCTATACGGGGCGCTGATACGGTTGCTTATTTTACAGTAGGTAAGTCTGTTCAAGGAACGGATGATTTTACGACAGGATGGAGTGGAGCGACGTGGAAGTTTGCATCGCAAAAGCACCTTGATCTCTTTATTGCAAGACCGGAAAATATGCGCCTCAGTACGGAGGCTATTGTGCATATGGTGTCTCACAAAACTACTTAGTTAAAATTGAACCTGACAATTGGACTATAATCGATGGCAAGCTGCATCTTGACTTTAACGATAGCGTACAAAAAAATGGGATGGTGACATCAAGGGTTATGTTGCCGAGGCCAACAAAATTTTTCAAGGTCTATTAGCGAAGTAATGTAATGCTGGTGGTTAGTTGATACCAGATTGAATAGTGTCGGTACCTTCCATATTTTGCTTTCACAGTAAGGTTATTGTTTTAGGGTGGCATTATTATTAAGGGCGGCAAGTCTGCCCTTTTTGACGCTAAACTGATCTAAAACTGACTCTATATTTAACGAAACACATGCTCACAATTATAGGCTTGAGACGTAAGTGCCTTTTGGCTTGTAGCAAGCTGAATGTTAAATAGATAGATGGCCACTATGCACTGTTGCTGTTTCATCTAGGTGAAATTCAACGCGGTTGCGGCCATTATTTTTGGCTTTAAAGAGTGCTACGTCTGCTTCTTTTACCAATGTTTGTTTATCAATTCCTGGGTGCAAGCAGCTGCCTCCGACACTCACAGTGACTTTAATAGCCTCTCTTTTACAGTCTTTGAGATTTAGCGCGGAGATATTTTCTCGGATACGTTCAGCGATAATCGTTGAGCCCATGGGCGTGGTTTTATTGAGTAGGACTAAAAACTCTTCGCCACCATAGCGGAAGCTTAAGTCAGTTTGCCGAGTGGTCACACGGATACTATCTGCAACACTCTTGATAACGTAGTCGCCAACATCATGACCGTAGCTATCATTAATGTTTTTGAAATGATCAATATCAATCATTAACACGCAGAGATCTTGCTCATAGCGTTGAGCCATCTGCCATTGGTATTCTAGGGCGTTCTCTAAAGCACCGCGATTACCTAGGCCAGTAAGTGGGTCACTCAACGCTTGATTGAGAGCATCTCGATAATTAAGTGCATTGCGTAAGGGGTAAATTAATGTGCCTAATAGAACTTCTAGCTGGATTAATTCATCTTTTGAGAAGCGTTGTTTGCGACTAAAGGTGATATTGCCGAGGTACTGTTGTTGGATATTCAGAGAGTAATCACAGGTATGATTACAGGCTATTCCCAGTTTGAGGTTAATATTTTTTTCATCATTTTGAAACTGACAGCTGCCAAGCTTAAGGAGGTGTTGGATTTGGCCAAAGAACAATTCGAATAGAGGCTCTGCTTCTATTGTTGTCTGTAACAAAGAGGTTAGCTTATACTGAGCATTAGCCCCAATTTCCTTTTCGATAGCATCGCTTAATGAAATGCTTTGTTCTTGTTGAAGAGGTCGACGTGTATCAGGTTGTGAACTGACGGGATTAGCCATATTTTTTTCCACTAATAAAACGGTGTTTTCTAACTAATAGTCCTATCTAATAGTACTGTCTAACGTCACTGTCTTTGGGTGCCTAGCTATAGATACCTTCGAATTATCAGCCCAGCTATGCAATTGAGAGCTCTTATTAAATAATCTCTTTAATGCCTTGCTAGAACTGTACCAGATATTGTTCTACGAAAAAATAGCTAATAAAAATAAATACTTAGACTGTGAAGTGTTCACCAAAAAAAGTGAAAAGCCATTTTTTTGACGCATACTTTCTTCATTTTATTGACGTGACGGTTAATTGTTGCCGCTTGTCAATTCTTTGGTGCCAGCACCCTTTAAATATGAGACGTTTATTTATAAATAGCCCTGAGCGTTTTGCAAAAGCCCTGAGCGCTTATAAAATGTTGCGGTTAACGATAAACCTTGGGACAATCTGCGGCGGATTTTCAAGTCAGTTAAATTAGGTGTATTGTGGTAAAAATTGGACTATTTTTTGGTAGTGATGAAGGTAATACCGAATCGGTTGCTCAGCGCATACAGAGCCAATTTGAAGATGGTCAGGTCGATATTCATGATATTGCAGATGTTACTCAATTGGAGTTTACAGAATACGATCAGATTATCCTCGGTATTCCCACCTGGGACTTCGGTCAGATCCAGTCTGATTGGGAAGAGTTTTGGGATGATCTAAGTGATATTGATTTTAACGGTAAAACAGTTGCTCTGTTTGGCTTAGGCGATCAATTTGGTTACGGCGACTATTTTTTAGATGCAATGGGTATGATGCATGACGTTATTGTTGAAAACGGTGCTAAAATTATTGGTCACTGGCCTGCAGAGGGCTATGATTTTGATGCCTCTAAAGCATTGATCGAAGATCAAAACTGTTTTGTTGGTTTGGCTATAGATGAGGATCAGCAGGAAGAGCTAACGGATCCACGTATAGAGAGCTGGTGTGAGCAAGTTAAGGCTAGTTTTGGTTTTTAGGTCTTAAGCGCTTGGTTTATTATTAATTATTCACACTTCAGCCACAAAAATACCGCGTAACGGAGCGGGGTGACCTTCAACCGTAAGCGTTTTATCGTTCGGGTCCAAAAAGTCAGGTAAGGATTGAAACCGCATCCAATCACTACTGCGCTGCTCATTGGTTGATGTCCAATTGCTATCGACTAGCCTAGGTTTTTTGAATCCGCATTTTTTAAGCCAACTAATAAGGGTTGCTGCTGAAGGTAAAAACCACACGTTACGCATCATCGAGTAACGTTCTTCAGGTACAAGGCAATCACCTAACCCGCCTTCAATGATTAATGTTTCCAGTACAAGTTGCCCGCCCGATTTTAAGGTTGCCTTTAATTCTCGCAAATGGTCTATGGGAGAACGTCGGTGGTACAAAACGCCCATCGAAAAAGTGGTGTCAAAAAATTCAAGCCCTTGTGGTAGTGATTCTATTCCAATGGGCAACACATCCACAGGAATATCAGCTAAGAAATGCTTTAACATTAAAAATTGAATTATAAAGCGTGGAGAGGGGTCAACCCCAATTACTCTATGAGCCCCTTCGCCCAGCATGCGTAAACAGTGATAACCATTACCGCAGCCAATATCCAATACAGTTTTCTCTTTTAATGGTTCTATATGGGGTAGTAGCCGCTGCCATTTCCAATCTGAGCGCCACTCGGTATCGATATCAATGCCAAACAGTGAGTAGGGCCCTTTACGCCAAGGGATAAGCGCTTCTAGGCCATCTTGGAGCTCTTGACGTAGCGCTTCATTGAGGGGGCGATCGTTGAACAGAAAGACGCCATTGAGGAGATCAATGTTATCGGGTTTAATAGTAGGCAAAGCCACTAACGCTTGCTTCCATTGAGATAAGTCCCCATAGCGTTTTTCGTCGAGGCCAGATTGGATTTGTATCGGTAAGGCTTCTGCCCAATAGCGCAAATCAGACCGAGTTAAAAAGTTGAGAAGTGATTGATAGTAATTAAGCATAGATAATTTTATCCCTTAATTGCCTGCCGAGCTGTATCTTTAATGGCTATGACAGAGGCAAAGGTTAAACATTGAAACCAAACATCAGCGCTTGCAAATCCAGCACTCTTTAAACGTTGTTTGTGTGTATCAATTGTTTCTGGCTGTAAAAAATCTTCTAGTGCGGTTCTCTTTTGAGCAATTTCTAAATTACTGTAGCCATTATTGCGCTTAAAATTATGGTACAGATCGGTTAGTAGTTGTTGATGAGGTTCATCTTCAAACATCACCTTCTCAGATAATAGTAGGATCCCGCCAGGTAGCAACCCATCGTAAATAGATTGAATAATCGTTTGGCGTTGCTCAAGTGGAATAAACTGTAAAGTGAAGTTAAGCACGACGATAGACGCGTTTGTAATGTCGATCGCATCGATATTACAGCAATATAATTCCACGGGAGTGAGACTAGGCTTACTGTTAGTATCTAGCTCAATAGTGTGTCTGCAGCGCTCAATCATTGCCGGTGAGTTATCGATAGAAATGATCTGACACCCAGATGCAGCAAGTTTATGGCGCATCGCTAGGGTAGCTGCCCCTAAAGAGCAGCCTAGGTCATAACATTGGCTATTATCCTGGACGTAGCGCTCAGTGATATCACCAATCATATTAAGAATCGTGCTGTAACCGGGCACAGACCGTTTAATCATATCGGCGAATACGGCCGCTACTTTATCATCAAAACGAAATTGTTCGATGGTTGCCAGTGGGTCTGCGTAAACGGTGTCTACCTGCTTATTTACCATAGTAAGTTATTTATAGCTATATAGATGTTTCATTAGTCGGGGCGCGATTATAGCGGTGCCTCGATGCCTCTACAATGAGTCTTTCGGATACATCAAGTTAGCTAGGAGGCTGTCCGAGAATAGTCTGATATAAAGCGGAAGCGCTATTTCGGCCCATTTCCCCGTTCATTTTCGGCGTTTCATGGCGCCTACTGTTGGTGTTCTAATAAGTGATTTCCATGTAGCAATGCAGAACCGGTATACATGACAACCATGTCAATAAGCAGGGCGCGGAAGCTTTCGCCTCAAATCACCAAAAAATGGGCTCAAATAGCACTCACTATGGAGCTTCTTCGCGAGGTTCGCTATTCTCAGGTGGCCCCTTGGCTCCAGATGAGCAGTTTGCCCAAAATAGTCTATTCTGAGTACATGGGAAATGGAAAATTAGGGCGCTATGTCATCTCGTTATTCACAATTACATGTACTTATAGTCGACGATTTTAATAGCTTTCGTCTCACGCTAAGCAAGATTTTGTACGACATGGGCTTTCGCAAGGTCGATAGTGTGGGTTCAGCTGAAAAGGCACTTAATTTTTGTCTTAAGAACCATTATGACTTGATTTTATCCGATTATAATTTGGGGCAAGGTAAGAATGGACAGCAATTTTTGGAAGAGCTGCGAGTCAATGACCGCCTAAAACCTCAAGATATCTTTATTCTACTCTCCGCCGAGACCAGTCGTAATGTCGTCATGTCAGCTTACGATTGTGAGCCCGACGCCTATCTAACCAAGCCCATAACAACGAAAGTTATTGATCAACGTTTAAAAAGGTTAATGAGTAAGCGTGTTGAAATGTTGGATATCTATACGGCTTTAGCCAATAAAAACAAACAAGATGCTATATCTCAGTTGGAGAAAAAAATTACCGAGGAGACACGCTATGGAATGGATTGCCAAAAATTACTGGCAGATTTGTATATTCAAAATGGACAATTAGAAAAAGCAGAAAAAATTTATAGAACGGTCTTAGAAATGCGTGCTTTGGATTGGGCCCAGGTTGGCTTGGCAGATGCTAAGATTAAGAGTGGAGAGCCTGCTAAGGCAGTAGAGTGGTTAAATAAAATTATTAGTGAAAACCCGAGTTGCATGAAGGCCTACGATGTATTGTCTCTGGCGCTCAAGGATTTGAATGATCAAAAAAATCTGCAGAAGAACTTAGAGAGGGCCGTAGAAATATCGCCAATGTCTCTTGGTAGGCAGGTTTCGCTTGCCCGTGTTGCGATGGAAAATGGGAATGCTGAGGTGGCAGCTAAAGCTTACCGTCAAACCATGAAATATGGTGCTAATTCTTGCCATGATACGACTGAAAATAAATTAAATTATGTGAAGTCAGTGGCCCGGTTCTATGACCAAGATGCGATAAAAGCGGCTGAAATGTCTAACAATGCGATTGAAGTATTAAGTACGCTAGAAAGTAAAAATATCGACGACTTTGAAATGAAAATAAAAACTCAGTTGCTGGGTAGTCAAATATGGGGTCTAAAGGGAGAATCTCAAAAGTCGAAAAATTTGTTGGATGTCGTTGTGGATTTACTTGATAATGGCGATTCAACTAATATCGAAATAAAGATAGAAATGGTTAATGCTTTAACCGCTAATAAAAAGTTTGCTGAAGCGGATAGAGAAATAAAGCAACTCATTACTGATTATTCAAATGATCAATCTTCATTAGAAAAAATTGATCCTTTGCTCCAAGAACCAGTAAGTGAAAGAGGTAAAAAACTACTGGCGAAAGCTAACAAAAAAGGAATTGATGCCTATAAAAATAAAAAGTATGACGTCGCCGTAGATTATTTCTCAAAAGTTGAAAGTCGTTACCCTCGTTATTTGGGCGTTAAACTTAATTTGGTCCAAACCTTGATAGCAAAAATACAAGGTGAGGGCAGCGATGGAGAAAGTAAAGCCCGTTGTACTTCAATTCTAAAAACGGTAGAGAGAACGATGACGCCAGATAATTCACAATTTAATCGATATAGGCAGTTACAGGAAATGCTGCGCTCACGAGTCGAGAACAAATAGGTAATAGCCATGCCCGATGAATTTCCAAACAATAGTGATAGCGTAAACGCGGGGCGAGATGAGCAGGGCTTAGATTTTTCATTTGTTCTTGCTGCTAGCGTTCATGATATGAAGAATTCTCTTGGGATGTTGTTAACCTCTCTCGAGGAGGTTATTGATCACGCGCCGCCTCAGGACGAAGTGCAAAAAAATCATTTTTCTATTTTGCAGTATGAGGCCTCACGTATTAATTCTGAATTGATTCAGCTGTTAACGATATATCGGATTAATCAAAAAAACTTACCTTTTAATCTGGATGAAAATTATATATCTGAAACATTTGAAGATCAGGTGGCTCGAAATGACGTTTTATTTCGAACTAAAGAAATTGAACTTTCTATTGGTTGTGATCCTGATTTAGCGTGGTTCTATGATAATGAATTAATCGGTAATGTTATTCATAATGTCTTAATTAACTCTGCTCGTTACGCCAAGAATAAAGTTAATATCATAGCCGAGATGGATGAAAAACAGCTAGTCATCAAGATAGAAGATGATGGAAATGGTTTTCCAGGGTTTATGATCGATGAGGCTGAGTTAGGCAGTGATAATAGAGGTGCAACCGACAGCACCCAATTAGGTTTGTTTTTTGCGGCAAAAATTGCTCACTTTCACCGTAAAGGTGAAGTTAGAGGGGAAATAAAACTTTACAATGGGGGGAGTTTAGGCGGAGGAGTATTTGAGATTCGTTTGCCTTAAGCCTTTTTAAGTGTCATGTCGAATCAATAGACGATAAAATTACCCCAGTTTCCAAATGATTTGTATAAGGGAACTGATCAAAAGCGGCAAGCGCTGTTATCTTATGCGTTTTGCATAAGACGTTTAAGTTGTCGAGTAATGTCGTCGGATTGCAAGAAATATAAATAATATTATCGAAGCGTTTAACCATCTCTACTGTTTGGTCATCCAGTCCCGCCCTAGGTGGATCGACAAATACGCTTGAAAAATGATAATCGTCTAGATCGATAGATTTTAAACGTCTGAACTCCCGTACCTTATCCATTGCCTCTACAAATTCTTCGCTAGACATTCTTGCTATAGATACATTATCAATATCATTTTTCACCAAGTTTTCTAATGCCGACTTAACAGACGTTTTTGATATTTCCGTTGCAATCACCTTGTTGAAATTTTTTGAAAGGGGGATGGTAAAGTTACCATTACCGCAATAAAGTTCTAGTAGATCACCTCCAAAACCCTGGCTTTTATCAACGGCCCAGGCCAACATTTTTTCGCAAACCTTTCCATTCGGTTGGCTAAAACTGCCTTCGATTTGTTGATATTGATAATCAGTGTTGTTAACGCTTAACGTTTCTGTCACGTAATCGCGATCTAAAATAATTTTTTGTTTACGACTGCGACCAATAATATGAATTCCCAGACTTTCTTTAATAGGTTTGATCGCCTCTACCCATTCCTCGTTTAACGCTCGGTGATAAATTAGAGTGACTACGGTGTCCGCCGTTAGCGTGGTTAAAAACTCAATTTGAAAACACTTCTTACGTAAAACATCCTTACTATTAATGGCCTCTAACAGTGGCGGCATTAAGTCATTTATTTTCTTTGCGGCTACGGGAAAGCTATCAATAAAGAGTGGTTTTTTTGTCTCGGGGTCACTCATCGCATAACGGGCGATGTTGCCTTGATGCCATATTTTGAATTCGGCTCTTAAACGATAGTGTTGTTTAGGTGAGGGAAATACATCGATCTTGCAGTGTGGCGATGCTTCTCCTAGTGTTTCAAGTGATTCTTTAAACACTGATATTTTGTGTTTAAAGAATTGATCGTAATCGTTTATGTTTATTTCTGCTAGAGGCATAATTAGGGCTGTAAAATAGGTGTGAAAGTATAGAGAAAGGTGACTCATTTTTGAGGCGGCATTATATGCTAACGGGATGATTGATCCTATGGTTTAATGAAGATTTTGATAAAAAATTTAATGATGAGTTTAATGAAATGATTATAAATGTTGATGTCTGCACGAGTGGGCAAGGCTTATATGGT
>JBLHWO010000141.1:0-9106 GCA_047629215.1 Cellvibrionaceae bacterium
CAACTTGGCCGATAACATCCCTATGTATTCTATTCAATATTTCATAGCTCCTACCTTCAGGCTAGCCGCAGGGCTACTATTGCTATGCTCTAGCGTGGTGCTACAGGCATCGATGCAGTATGCAACTCGTTCAGAGTCGGTGAAATGGGAGTCGGAAGGGTCAAAATTTTATTGCCGACTTTCCCATGATGTTGAGGGGTTTGGGCAAGCTGTATTTGAGCGCGAAGCGGGAGAAGCGACGCACTTTTATCTTAAGTCGCAAATGCCAATAATGAAAACAGGTAAAGCAGCGCTGATCTCAAGGGCGCCAGCGTGGTCATCATCGACAGCGGCTAATACACTGTCGATGGTAACCGTTAGAGACAGCATGACGCCAATTAAGGTAGGGCGAGAGTTATCGTGGCGTATGCTGGCTGAGCTGCAAAAAGGTATGCTGCTAGATTTTAAACGGCAGCCATTATACGGCGGTTCTCAATTGATACAGGTCACACTATCGAGTATTGGTTTTCGTAATAGCCATAAAAACTATTCAGTCTGCCAGGGTGATTTGTTACCCGTTAACTATAAGCAGGTAAGGAAATCGACTCTGTATTACAACGATGATGATGAGGATCTGCAAAAAGCCGCTCAAGAGCGTCTTGATCTGATTGTGGCCTATGTGACGGAAGATCCGTCAATTAAGACTTTTTATATCGATGGGCATACTGATAGCCAGGGCATACGTAATGAAAACTTATTGAAGTCGCAACGTCGAACCGAAAAAGTAATGGATTATTTTATTGAAAATGGGATTGATAAAGAGAGAATCGTGGCTCGCTGGCATGGTGAGCGCTATCAGGTGGGAACCAATCAAAGCGCTAAGGGTAGAGTGAAAAATCGTCGAGTGACGGTGAGATTAAGCAAGGAATTACCTAACATTCTGGTCCAATCGGAAAGCCCCGATTCAGATTTGCCCGAAGTACAAGCGGAGAAAAAATAATAGTACTACATTGGGTCTCAGTATCTAAAAGCTAGATAAGTTGTTTTTATCTAGTTCTGGTATCATTCGATTAGTTAACTTATTCTAATAAATTTTATTACGTGAGGCAGCCATGTCGATTACCGCTATTGTTATCATCGTTATTCTAGTTTTACTCATTGTCTATATTGTAGGTATCTATAATCGTTTGGTCAGTTTGAAAAATCGCTACCAAAACGGCTTTGCGCAGATCGAAGTTCAATTAAAGCGTCGCTACGATTTAATTCCTAATTTAGTTGAAACGGCCAAAGCCTATTTGAAGCATGAGAGTGAAACATTGGAAGCTGTTATCAATGCTCGCAATCAAGCTTCAGCGGGTTTGAAAAAAGCGTCTGCTGATCCTTCCAGCGCATCTGCAATGGACATGCTAAGCCAAGCAGAGGGTATGTTGGGTTCTGCATTAGGTAAGCTGAATATCGTTGTAGAGGCCTATCCCGATTTAAAAGCCAATGAAAATATGATGCAGGTTTCTGAAGAATTAACCACGACCGAAAATAAAGTCGCTTTTGCTAGGCAAGCGTTTAACGATGCGGTGACCCAATACAATGAGTATCGCCAAAGTTTTCCTCCCGTCTTTTTTGCCGTCAAATTTGGTCATCCTCACGATGCAGCGTTACTTGAATTTGCAGATAGCGCTGATTTTCAAGCAGCTCCAAAAGTTAGTTTTTAACTTTTTTAGTAAAATGTTAATATGAATTTCTATGAACACCAAGAGCGTGCCCGAAAGCAAACGGGCCGTCTTCTTCTTCTTTTTGTGACCGCGCTCATTTTATTGGTGATGCTGACGGCATTCGTTATTGCTGCTATCGCTTATATGCTCGGTCTTTATTCTTCACCGGCAAATAATTACGGGGTTGGGCAATCTCTATGGGACGTTGTGGGGTCGGTATTAAGTTGGCAATACCTAGGTAGTATTGCCTTAGCGGTTATGGCTGTTGTATCGCTTTCCGCTTTATTTCGGATGGTGCAATTATCTTCCGGCGGTAAGGTGATAGCTGAACAGTTGGGGGGGTATTTAGTCAATACGAATCCGCGCAATGCCTTAGAAAGAAGATTGCTTAATGTTGTAGAAGAAATGGCTATCGCGGCTGGGACACCCGTACCCAGTGTGTATTTAATTGATGAGGCAGGCATTAATGCCTTTGCCGCCGGTCACCAGCCTGCCGATGCGGTGATTGGTGTAACGCGTGGTGCCATTGAACAGCTAAACCGGCAAGAGCTTCAAGGCGTTATTGCCCATGAGTTTAGTCATATCTTAAACGGGGATATGCGTTTGAATCTGCGTTTAATCGGTATGATCTATGGCATCATTGTCATTGCTCTAGCTGGCCGTTATCTGTTGAGGGGAAGTCACCACACTATTAATCGTTCTGGCAAAGGAAGGGGTGCGGTACTTGGGTTTGGCTTAATTCTTGTTGCATTAGGGTATTTAGGCATCTTTTTTGGAAGTGTCATTAAGGCCGCTATTTCTCGCCAAAGAGAATTCTTAGCAGATGCATCTGCCGTTCAATTTACGCGAAGTAAGGAAGGCATTAGTGGCGCCCTAAAAAAGATTGGTGGTCAATCATCGCAAGGGCTTTGGCAGCAGCATGATGCAGAAGAAATTAGCCACATGTTATTTTCTCAGGGTTTACAATTTAATTTTTTAAATCGTTTCATGGCTACCCATCCGCCTCTCGATAAGCGAATTCAGCGAATTGACCCAAACTGGAATGGCGAGTTTATCTCAGAGTCTCTTCATCAACGAAGTGGTGGGGAAGATGGTCAGGCTACAGGATCTGATTATGTGGGTGGGAATAAAAATGGCAATTCTTTAAGTAGCTCTTTAAATAACGCTTTAAACCGTTCCCTAAGCAGTTCAGAGTCACTGATTTCGAGTCTTGCTTCACCTATAGCGTTAACAGAAGCTGCCGTTGCTGTTAGTGCTTCTCGATTAATTCGCTTGAAGTCAAATTACAGTGACCTATATCAGCAAATACATCAGCCTTATACCGCCCGTGCTTTGGTTTTTGCATTATTGATTGATCAAGGAAGCTCTGTTAAAAAGAACTCTATACAACAGACTTTATCTCAAAATGGCACCGCTCAAGAAAAAAATCAGGAGAGCATACAGCAATGCCAGTGGCGTGATATTCAAAAAAATCAAAAGCTATCGCTGTTTAAACAGACGGAAATAATTTTTTATCAACTACAAACATTAGAACCACATCAATCTATATTACTGCTTAATTTGGCTCTGCCTATACTAAAGCTCTTAACGGATCAGCAGTATCAGGATTTTAAACAGCAGATGTTGTGTTTAATTAAAATGGATAAAAAAATTGAGCTGCGTGAATGGGCTTTATTCAACTTAGTTAATTATTTTTGTCGACCATTAAAAACAAACTCTTTAAATTTATTCAGTTTAAGGCAGCGTAAACCCGCGATAGCTAAATTATTAACGGCTCTTGTTAGGCTAAATATGGATTCAGAAAAAGAGGCTAAAGCGTTATTTACTAAAGTAACTGAGAATGATTTATCTTTTTCTTTAAGATGGTATGCCGAATCAGAGTTGACGATACAATCGCTGAGTCAGTCTTTACAACAGCTGCGCACTATAAAGCCATTAGAAAAGCCACGTTTTCTAAAAGCGTGTATTCATGTTGTTGAGCATGATGGATTGATCGAAGCAAACGAATTGGAGGTGGTCAGTTGTATTGCTCAGGCGATGGATTGCCCTTTGCCAACGTCACTTTTATCGCTTTAGTTTTTCTATGGGCTTTTATTAGAGTCGGGTTATTCAAATATTATGAAAACGAAATAAAGTTTCCGGCAGGTGCAGGGTGGCAAGTGGATGAACTGGTGACACTACCTTTCACCTTATTGAGGAACGGTGTCTATCGAGACCGGGAGCGTAAAGTACGTATTACGTGTATGGTCTTTGATGAAGATAATGTATTGGCTGCAATGACCTATCGTTGGTATGTTGGCGATGAACTGGATCATGAATACACCTATATGTGTCGGGGTAGTATGGCTTATACCTATTAAGTTTTCTGAAGGTTAATGTTGTTATAATAAAAATTTTCCTGTTAGAGGCTTTGTCGCTTTATGAGTTCTTGGGATACAAAAGCGTTTCGGGCTTCTTTTATTATCGCCTTACTGTAAATCAACCAAGTTAAACTGTAGTACCTTGGTTCTATGATTCAAGCACGTTGGCTAAAGTGTCCACAAAATAGGGTGCTTACTCCTTTGAGCGTCGAATCAACGATCAGGATTTACTCATTGAGTGAGTTGTTGATGAATGCCAATCATATAAGCCAGCTTTCTGATAAAACATTCCTTGAAGGCGTTTTATACGCTCTCGATGAGCGGCTTTTGTTGTTGATCATTAAGGGATCTGTCGCAAAGATTTTCAAAGGTCGAAACGCGCTTATCACCCAGCCACAATTATCCTGCTATGGCCATAAATGGTTCATGAGCAGAGAGAAAGTTATCTATGAGCTGGCCCTTGCGAATCATATTTGTTTGGGCTTTTTAGTTGTTTGAGGTGAGTAACGAATGACCCATCGATTCAAACTAGAGTGATCAACGTTGACGCCTCGCTCTGCCATGCTTTCCTTGAGGTCTCGGGAGGACACTTCATGTCTCACAAAAAAGACAGCGTGTGGAGTAACGCTCTGTGGGTATTGAGCGCCCTTGAAATTGATCCTGAGTCTTCCTTTTTAACTGAGAGTCACTATTATCTATCCTCGACATCACAACACTATGCGACAGGACCCTTCTGATTCGTTTCTGTTGATCTTTTCATATGCTTTGTGGGTGGCTCTTCATGGGTCGGTGGCTTTAATCTATATCTTGTATTGAATGTTTGGACTTAATTTTTTATACAGCTATGAATAGTGTGGTTTTGAATTTTGTTGTGCTTGGTAATCTGACCCTTCGAGACTAGAAAAGTTTTACAGCTTTGATTGATAATTAATCTTTTCTGGTAATGAATTGGCGGGCAGCCTGTCAATTTAAGATAAAAATCGTTACAATTTGTGCCCGTTTATATGCGGTCAATTTCCTCCTAGACTCTCGGAGTTCTCGAATATGTCGTCTAACCAATCCGTCCCAAAATCATCAATTAATAAAGTAGTATTAGCCTACTCAGGTGGTCTCGATACCTCTGTCATCGTTAAGTGGCTTCAAGAAACCTATGATTGTGAGGTGGTCACCTTTACAGCAGATTTGGGGCAGGGCGAAGAAGTCGAGCCTGCCCGTGCTAAGGCAGAGGCTCTCGGTGTTAAAGAAATTTATATCGACGATTTGAGAGAAGAGTTTGTCCGCGATTATGTTTTCCCCATGTTTCGAGCTAATGCTATTTACGAGGGTGAGTATCTCTTGGGTACTTCGATTGCCCGACCTCTTATTGCTAAGCGTATGATTGAGATTGCTAATGAGACCGGCGCCGATGCTATATCACATGGCGCTACCGGTAAGGGCAATGATCAAGTTCGTTTTGAATTAGGTGCCTATGCTCTGAAGCCAGGCGTTGAAGTTATTGCGCCTTGGCGCGAATGGGACCTGAGTTCCAGGGAAAGTTTGATGGCTTATTGTGAAGAGCACAATATTCCTGTCGATTATGCCGGTGGTAAGAAAAAGTCGCCCTATTCTATGGATGCCAACTTACTACATATCTCGTATGAGGGTGGCATATTAGAAGACCCTTGGGCTGAAGCCGAAGATGATATGTGGCGTTGGAGTGTGTCACCAGAAGACGCTCCTGATGAGCCGATTTATCTAGAGATAACGTATAACTTTGGCGATATTGTCGCTATTAATGGTAAGGCTATGTCGCCAGCAACAGTACTTGAATATCTAAATAAGATTGGCGGTGAGCATGGAGTAGGCCGTTTAGATATCGTTGAAAATCGTTATGTCGGGATGAAGTCGCGTGGATGTTATGAAACGCCGGGCGGTACCATCATGATGAAAGCACACCGTGCTATTGAATCACTGACATTGGATCGCGAAGTGGCCCATTTAAAAGACGAACTCATGCCTAAATACGCCAAGTTGATTTACAACGGTTACTGGTGGAGCCCTGAGCGCAAGATGTTGCAAACAGCAATTGATGAATCTCAGCAGTCTGTTAACGGTGATGTGCGCGTAAAACTGTATAAAGGATCTGTTAGCACCGTTGGTCGACGCTCAGACGATAGCTTGTTTGATGAAAATATTGCTACTTTTGAAGATGATGCCGGTGCCTACAATCAGCAGGATGCTGAAGGTTTTATTAAGTTAAACGCGTTGCGTATGCGCATAGCGGCTAATAAAGGCCGAAGTTTGTTATGAGAAAAGTATGATGTGAAGTGTCTATTCGGCAGCCAAAACTCTGTTTAGTGGAATATTTTAAATAGAGCTTTGCTCGATGTAAGGAAGTCACGCAAAACTACTCAGGTTAACTGTGCGTCTCGGCAGTTAAATTATTCTAATGTTATTTGATTTCAGTCAAGCTACTGACTATCGCAAATCCAGTACTCTCGCGGTTTTTTTTAAAGATCCAGACAGTTTGTGATTATTTTACTGAGCTTAGATTGACTGAGTCTAGCCAATCAGCTCGTCGAGCAATTGACTAGTGCTGGTCAGATAGAATAGAGCGCTACAAGATAGATGTTAGAGCCGTAATCACTATTTAAATGACAGGTAAACGATAGATAAGCGACATAAGATCGGTTCAGCACGAATACCCTTTTTACATTAGTACTACCACTACAATCTGGGAATGTTTTTATGAGTAGTCATTCGACAACTACCGACCAAGACCCTGTCTATAACTACCAAGTAGTTCGCCAATTTTCTATAATGACCATTGTTTGGGGTATTGTAGGAATGGGACTCGGCGTATTGATCGCTTCACAGCTAGTTTGGCCTGGGCTAAATGATCTCTTTCAGCCCTATACTCATTTTGGACGTTTGCGTCCATTGCACACCAATGCGGTCATCTTCGCCTTTGGCGGTTGTGCGCTGTTTGGGACCTCATATTATGTAGTGCAAAGAACCTGTCAGGCTAAGCTCTTTGGAGGTTGGTTGGTGCCATTTACTTTTTGGGGTTGGCAAGCGGTCATTGTGTTGGCAGCGATTACCTTGCCTATGGGCTTAACCACATCGAAAGAATATGCAGAGCTTGAGTGGCCTATTGATATCTTATTAGCGATAGTATGGGTGTCTTACGGAGTTGTTTTTTTTGGCACTATTGTTAAGCGAAAAACGTCACATATTTACGTAGCTAATTGGTTTTATGGTGCATTTATTATCACTGTGGGGGTTTTGCACATCGTTAATAGTGCCGCGATACCCGTATCATTGACTAAATCGTATTCGGCTTATGCAGGTGCAGCCGATGCTATGGTGCAGTGGTGGTATGGACATAATGCGGTAGGTTTTTTCTTAACAGCGGGCTTTCTAGGGATGATGTATTACTTCGTGCCCAAACAAGCGGGCCGTCCAGTTTACTCTTATCAATTGTCCATCGTGCATTTTTGGGCGCTTATTTCTATTTATATCTGGGCCGGGTCACATCACTTGCATTACTCAGCGCTGCCCGATTGGGCGCAAAGTTTAGGCATGGTGATGTCTCTTATTTTGTTGGCCCCCAGTTGGGGCGGAATGATCAACGGCATCATGACGCTATCCGGGGCGTGGCATAAATTGCGTACCGATCCTACTTTGCGTTTTTTAGTGGTCTCTCTTTCTTTTTATGGTATGTCTACCTTTGAAGGCCCCATGATGGCCATTAAAACGGTGAATGCACTTTCACACAATACAGATTGGACTATCGGTCACGTACACTCTGGTGCATTAGGCTGGGTTGCTATGATCACCATAGGCGCTATTTATCACTTGATTCCAGTCTTATATCGACGTGTTGAAATGTGGAGTGTCAAGTTGATTAATACACATTTTTGGTTAGCGACAGCAGGTACGGTCTTATATATTTGTGCTATGTGGGTAAACGGTATTACTCAAGGCTTAATGCAGCGGGCGTTCAACCAAGACGGCTCATTAACGTACAGTTTTATTGCTTCAGTAGAAGCCAGTAAGGGTGGCTATATTGTTCGCGCTATTGGAGGCGGTTTGTTTTTTCTGGGCATGTTGATAATGGCCTATAACGTTTACCGTACTATCCGTGAGCCGGTAGAAGAACCGACTGAATTAAAAGCTAGCCGCACACAAACCGCCTAACTAGATGTACAGGAGATACCCCAGTGAAGAATCATGACATTGTTGAGAAAAATATTGGTTTGATGGTGGTCCTAATAATAGTGGCTATTAGTTTTGGTGGTTTGGTGCAAATTGTCCCACAATTTTTTATCAAAGAAACGACAACGCCAATCGAAGGCTTAAAACCTTACGATGCAGTTGCGCTTGAAGGCCGTGACATTTATATTCGCGAAGGCTGTACGGTTTGTCACACACAAATGGTCAGACCCTTGCGTGCAGAAGTCGAACGTTATGGCCACTATTCTGTAGCCGGTGAATCAGTGTATGAGCATCCATTTTTATGGGGTTCTAAACGAACAGGGCCAGATTTGGCTCGTGTAGGGGGGCGTTATAGTGACGCGTGGCATAAGGCGCATTTGTATAACCCTCGCAACGTTGTGCCTCAATCCAACATGCCTTCTTTTCCGTGGTTATTTGATAATATTTTAGATGGCAAACATACCGCGAATAAAATGCGTGCGTTACGTAAAGTCGGCGTTCCTTATACTGATGAAGATATCGCAGGGGCACAAGAAGCGGTAAAAGGCGTAGCAGAAATTGATGCCGTAGTGGTTTATTTGCAACAACTGGGTACTTTACCCATTTTAAAACAACGGCGGTAAAGTCCCAATGGATATCAATACTCTACGCGGTTTATCAACTATTTTTGTCTTCATTGCTTTTATGGGTATTTGTTGGTGGGCTTTTGGCCCCAGGCGTAAGCAGCGTTTTGAAGAGGATGCCAACTTGCCATTTGCCGATGAAAGCAGCCATGAGCGGACAAGCAGCCATGAGCGCACAAAAGAAAAAAATACTCATAAACAAGCTCAACAGTCAAACGCAGGTGAGCCCACCAGCACA
>JBLHWO010000142.1:0-9049 GCA_047629215.1 Cellvibrionaceae bacterium
CGCTCAATCGCATCGTCGCGATCCTTGATCTGTGTCTCATACTTGTCTTTGAGAGACTTCTCAGAAAGTTGTTTTTCGAGTTCTGCTTGCTTAAGGTCGTTCTTAAATTTGTCGCGCTCCTTCTCGACCAAACTTACAGCGCCGGTGATCTCGACCTTCTGCTCAAGCTGAGTGGTGTCGAGCTTATTTTTTAAATATTGGATTTCTTTATCTTTTGTTGCCGAAGTTTCTTGTAACTCCTTGGCAAGTTTCGCATCGGCAAGTTCGGTAGCTGCTTGCTTGTCGCGCTTAGCCTGTTCAAGTTCGCCAGCTAGGGCATTTCGCTCTTTTTCAACTTTGCCCAACGCTTCGGTCACGGCTAGCTTCTTGGTGACTTCTCCGCTGTCCACTTTAGCTTTTAGCGCTTGAATCTCGGCATCCTTGGCTGCAGCGGCCTTTTGCATTTCGCTACCGACTTTGCTCTTTGCGAGCTCTACCGCATTGAGTTTGTCCTTCTCGGCTAGCTCAAGCCGCTCGTGCAACTGTTGTTCAAACTCGCCGTCGCGAACCTGCTTTAGAATGTCAGCATAGCCCGCTTCATCGATTTTGAATGCTTTAGTGCAGTGGGGGCAGATGATTTCATGCATGTCCTTTTTTCTCCTTTTTGACGAAAATTCGTACGTGCATACCTTGCAACGCTCCAGAGGCTTTCAGCGATCTATAAACGGAGCGGCATAGTGTGTTCTGGGGCTAGAGCAAAGGTTCAAATGTCCGCTTTGGGTCGAAAGCGGTTATTAGATTTTAGCCTTTTAATAATATATATAGAGTAGATCGGCCAATCCCCATTTTTCTAGCAATATCAGTTGCACCAACTCCCAGTTCATGTTGTGACAAAAGCTTATTCCTGTCCACGCTTGGCTTGCGGCCAAATTTAACTCCCTTTTCTTTTGCTTAAAGGCGCCCTTCGTTATTTCTTTCCAGTATTCTGTATCGTTCAGCCATTAATCGGTAAATGGAGAGTCAGATTGTTGTTGGTTTACAGCCGGCGTTTCCGGCAATAACTTCCACAAAACAAAATAACCTAACAAACCAGAGGCAATGGAGCCCAACAAAATACCCAAACGCTCGTCTACTATCTGACCAACACCCGACTCATCGAAAGCTAAAGAACCAATAAATAAACTCATGGTAAAACCGACACCACATAACGCCGCAATACCATAGAGCGAACCCCACGTCATATTGTTAGGCAACTTAGTTAACCCTAACTGAATCCCTAGCCAACATAAGCCAAACACACCAACCTGCTTGCCCACGAATAAACCCAATGCAATACCAGCCGGAATACTATGTGTAATTTGTGCGACACTAATATCACCCAAGTACAAGCCTGCGTTACAGAATGCGAAAAAGGGTAAAATGAAGAAACTTACCATTGAATGTAGTTCGTGCTCCATTGTTTTCAAGGGGGACTTGCCAGACCGAGTTGTTATTGGAATAAACAGTGCCAATACGGCACCCGCAAGGGTTGCATGCACACCCGACTTTAGCATTGCGATCCACATTAGTAGGCCAACATATAAATAGTAGCGCCTTCTTTCTATCCCCGTCTTATTCATTACCCATAAAGCAGCCATGCAGAAAAGACAAAAAATCAATGCGCCTAGTGATATTTTACTGGTATAAAATAAGGCAATAATAATAATTGCACCTACATCATCAAAAATAGCAACAGACGTTAAAAATATTTTAAGGGTGATAGGAACCCGCGAACCCAACAATGACAATATACCTAAAGCAAATGCAATATCGGTTGCCGCAGGGATTGCCCAACCTTGGATAGCCGCTGGATCATCTTTATTTAAAAAGACATAAATTATAGCGGGAACCGCCATACCACCGATAGCACCCAAGGCAGGAAGAATAATGTTGCGTTTGTCAGATAGCTCGCCTTCAACAAATTCCCGCTTTAACTCTAGGCCAACCAGTAGGAAAAAAAGTGCCATCAAACCATCATTAACCCATAACAATAAAGGCTTGTTAATACTAAAGGTATCAATGGAAACGTTAACAGGAGTATCGATTAATAAATTGTAATAAGACGAAAGAGGCGAATTAGCCATAATAATCGCTAAAACAGCACTTAGTATTAATAAAATACCACTCGATGATTCATGCTTAAAAAGATTCTTGAAAGCCTGAATGTTCATAATTTTCTCCGTTTTTACTGCTATTAGAATTATTAAATTTTACGCTTAACGTTTGTGCCCGACTTTTACTCATCTTCACGGACTAACAATTAAATGTGGTCAGTGTAGCTCTTTTTTAAATAAGTGATTCGATTAGCCAGTGGTAAAAACCAATACCGACAATAACATTTAATGGGAAGGTAATACCTAATGACACTAACATTGCCAAGCCAATATCCGCATCGGGAATACTACTTTTAATCGCTGCAGGAGCCGCTATGTAAGATGCGCTTGCAGTTAAACTTGCTAATATAACAATCGAACCCACTTCTAATTCCAATAATAAGCCCACTGCAATACCAATTAGAGATAATAATGGCGGTGCCATTAAAGCAAATAATAATAAACGCCATTTTTTGAAAGGAATAGGCCGAAGGGTCTGGGCTGCGGTTAAACCCATTTCCAGTAAAAATAATGCTAACACGCCCTTAAAGGCACTCAAGAATAAATCAGTGACACCGGAACCATTTAAGGGCCCATACATAAAACCAATAATTACGCCGCCCAAAAGTAAAATAACACTACGGTTTGTAAACGCTTCATGCCATAAGCTGCCCATAGAGCGGGGCTGAGTCGACTCTGAGAAGCGGCGATAGAGTAACAAACCTACAATAATGGCGGGTAATTCCATAAAAACTAGATAGAGGGTGACTTCCGAACCAACAAGTAAGCCATTCGATTCAGCGTAAGCTAAAGCAACTGCAAATGTACCCGCACTCACTGAACCATAATGTGCAGCTATACTGCTGCTATTCGCAACCGTTAAACCAATGACATAACGTAAAATAGGAAATAGAGCGAAGGGTATACAGGCTCCAATAGCCATAATAACAATAATATCGATTACTAGGCTGGGGCTAACAGAACCATACAATGCCATGCCACCTTTCAAACCGATGGTTAACATAAGTAATAGGCTTAAAACATCATAAGCCGCTTTAGGTATAACAAGTTCTGAACGGACTAAACCTGCAATGAGGCCCAGCAAAAAAAACATCACAACTATATCGGGCATCGTATTCCTTACAGGCTATAGACAGTAATTTTTTAGTTACGTATTCGTAACATGAATGAATAAAGAGACAGTATTTAACAATACAAGCATTAACGTATCAGAGCTAAACTTGCGCCACTTTACCTATTTATCTTATTGGTTAATAGAGAATAAAACAGCTTGTTTATTTTTTCATTATTACTTTGCGCTAATTAATAGCCATTTCAAGTAATCAAGTATAGCGGATGAAAATTTTTAACTGCGAGATATGCTCTCAAACCTTTTTTCAAAAATGTTATTTGTGAGAGCTGCGGCACTGACTTAGGTTATATTCCAGAGCAACATATGCTTAGTGTTATCGAACCCTCTGATTATGGCAATTGGCCTACAATCTGTAAAATAGAGAATAAAAACCCCAATTATAAATACTGTTCGAATATTGAACATGAAGTATGTTGCTGGCTGAGACCTAAAGCTTCAGAGTTTGAGCACTATACCGCTTGTCAAATCAATCGTTATATTCCCAATATGAAGCCAATCAAGCACAAACAGCAATGGCGCCAATTAGAGTTTGCCAAACACCGATTAGTCTACAGCTTACTCAGGTTTAAACTAGCGTTTAAGGGTAAAAAGTGATGACAATGAGCTGCGACTGTCCATCGACTTTATTACTGAAATCAATAAAGTCCCTGAAGAAGCCGACCCCGTTGAGCATGAGAAAATAAGGGGCATATGAATGAATCTTATGCAGCATCTCATCCGTGGGAAGATTGGGCGTACTACTTTCATATTATCTGTGCATTAAAAACCATTTACACATTCAGCTTATCGATTACTCCACCACAAGACTTATTGAGAAAAAGGAGTATGAAAGCTGATATAGGTCCTTACAAGCATGGTAATGTTAAAGATAGTCTAGAGCGGTATTTAGTGCTAAATTTTGCCCTCAATAGTTTAAACAGAAGCATCGGGCAACCAGACTTATATCCGTTTATTTTACCGCAAGAGTAAAAGGGAAATTGCTATTTATTCACAAAATAATTAAGCGTTCAACTGTAAAATAATAAAAAATAGGTTCAGGAAGGATAGTATGTATTAGCAAAGGTCCGATGATTATTGACTAAGATAGGAAGTAGTATGTGTAATAGCTAGGCAAGTTAAGCGGAAGTAAATAGATAAAAGTTAGAGAAATAAAAAGCTAAGCACGGCCATCAAAAGTAATGTGACTCGATGCCCCTAACGATAAATACTTTTTCGAGGATCAATTACAATCTCTGAATATATTCCAACTATATTCCAACTATAAAGACTTAGCGTATGCCTCTCTTTACTACTCTATTGATTACTCATTTTTGTTTTCTTTAGGGCTGTCTACCAAATCCTGCTCAAGACTGTCTATATTACGCTCAAGGCTGTCTATATTACGCTCAAGGCTATCTGTATTACGCTCAAGACTGTCTGTATTACGCTCAAGGCTGTCTATATTACGCTCAAGGCTATCTGTATTACCCTCAAGGCTGTAATACTCCTCTAATTCGTCTTTTGCTGTTCCCTGCCATAAAGGGACGCCAGCAAAATAGGCAGCGCGACCAATAGCATGTGCGGCGAGAGGTGCTGTAATCAAAATAAAGGTAATAATGGCAATGACACGGGCAGTAATCACAGTTTGATAAAAGTATAACCCTACAGCAGCCATAATAAGGCAAACCGCCAAAACACCCGATTTAGTCGCAGCGTGCATTCGTGTCGGTAAATCGGGAAATTTGACTAATCCAATAGCCGCTAGCACCATAAACATAGAGGCGCAGACGATCAAAATAGATACTAGGATTTCAATTATCACACGCACCCCTCACTTGAATAAATCGGGCAAAACCAATCGCCACAAGAAAAGCAGTTAGTGCAAGCACAATTGCACTATCTAGATAAGCACTCACTCCTGCATCCATCGCATTGAGACCAAACAAACCGATCACGATAGAGGCAATCAACTCCAACGCCACAATACGATCGGGTAAGGATGGGCCTCTTACCATTCGAATAAACGCGAGCAGTAATGCCAACGAAAGAAAAATATAGGCAAAAACAATAACATTAGCTAACACAATTTTCGCTCATATCGCATGACCTTGAGCAAGCGTTGCTCAAGGTTTTTTAAATCTGCGCGTACCGTGTCTTCATCCGTTAAATACATGGCATGCACAAAAAGTATTTTTTTATTTGCAGAAACATCGAGACTCAGGGTACCCGGAGTAAGAGAGATAACATTCGCCACTAGTGTAATTTCTAAATTGGTTTTCGCATCTAGCTCAAGACCAATAACGCCAGGCTTACCCAAAAAAGCCGGTGTAATAATGTCGATGGCAACTTTGAGATTAGCCTTAACCAACTCCTCTATAAAATACAATAAAAAGAAAATCGCTCGCGGCAAACGTCTAGGGTAATCGCTTACGGCTGATACGCTGCGGCTCATTAATAGAATAACAAGATAGCCAATAATAAAACCAAATACGTAATTTAAAAATTCAAAACTTCTTGTCATCAGTACCCACACTGCTGCCAGTAGAATATCCCAAAAAAAACCCATCATTTAATGCCTCCAAGCACAGCATCGATATAACCTTGAGGGTTTAGGAGTTGGGTCGCAGCGACTTCGGCCAATTGGTAAACCGGTTCGCCAAAAAGGCCGATCCCTACCGTAATTAAAGCCAGCATAATCACCGGTGTTAACATCCATGGGCTTAACTTACCTGTGAGATCAATCGGTGAATCAGTTTCGGGTGGACGCTTCCAAAAAACTTCCGCCCAAATTTTAATCATTTAATACAGGGTTAATAAACCGACTAACAGACCAAAGGCAACAGCCCACCAAGAACCAGCTTCTACACCCGCCTTGATGACAATATATTTTGCGAAAAAACCCGATAAAGGCGGTAAACCCGCAAGTGACAATGCCGGAATCAGAAACACTAGCGCCAACCAGGGGTGCTGGTGATAGAAACCGCCCATCGCTTTCAACTCATGGGTAACCGCTAATTGGTAAGTAAGCCCGCTAATCAGAAACGAGTTTGTTTTTACAATAATGTGGTGCGCTATGTAAAATACACCACCGATGATAGGTAATGGCGTAAAGATTGCAAAGGCAATTAACATATAGCCAATTTGGCTGATGATGTGAAATGACAATATCCGTCGAAATTCAAATTGAGCCGCTGCACCTAACACACCCGTTAGCATGGTTAAAATACCTAACCATAATATGATCGTGTGTGTATAAGGAATATCGCCAATAAAGATGACGGAAAAGAAACGGTAGAGTGCGTACCCCCCTACTTTTGTAAGTAGGCCAGCAAAGACTGCTGATACTGCAACAAGGGGTGTGTGGTAGGACGCGGGCAACCAAAAGAACAGCGGGAAAGCGCCCGCTTTAATACCAAAAGACACCATAAACATCAGCGCTAATACATTGACCAAACCCTGCTCTTCTACCCCCGTCAGTTTGACTGACAGATCTGCCATATTGAGCGTACCCGCCATACCGTAAAGTAGACCAATAGCAGACAAAAATATCGCCGCGGAAGATAAATTAATGGTGACATATTTAATAGCGCCTTCCATTTGATTCCGTTCGCCACCCAATGTGAGCAAACCAAAAGACGCCAACAGCATGACCTCAAACCAAACAAAGAGATTACACACATCGCCTGTTAAAAATGCACCGCTCACACCAGCAAGTAACAAGTGCAACAACGAGAAATAACCAAAACCAATATGTTGATTCGGAACACTGACCATTGAATACAGTGCCGCTGCAAAACCAACGATACCCGTTAGTATAATCATGGTTGCGCTTAAAACATCGGCAACTAAAGTAATGCCAAAAGGGGCTGCCCAGTTGCCCATTTGTAATACGATGTAGCCTTCTTGCATTACCTCACGCTGTAGCGCAATAGCCGTAACTAAGTAAACCATGGCAGACAGAAGTGTGACCCGCTTCTGGGCCAAATGATTCGGACAGAGTACGTTGTTTGGCTGCAAGCCAACGGCTGGGCTGCCAGGCTTTTGCCAAGACAATACCCAACACTAATGCAAGTACTGATAAACCCAATGCAGCATTGAAGCCATGCCAAAGTGATAAGTAAAAATCAGTCGTTTCATCAGCGGTCACTGCCTGTACTGCGGCTTGTATTAAACCTAAGTCGGCTAAACCAGGCCACAGGCCAAATAAAAGTGAGACAGCTAGCAACACCGCAGGGCCTGCCAACATAGGTAGCGATGCTTCATGGGGTTCTTTAGGCAACAATTCATCTGAACCTAAAAACGGCTTAATCACTAAGACCAAAGCAACCGCTACGCCCAAGGACGCCACAACTAAGGTCACCAATACTAAAGCGGTATTCATCGATAAGGCCGCTTCAAACAACAACTCTTTTGCGATAAAGCCGAATACGGGTGGCAAGCCTGCTAACGAAAGTGCAGCAATAACCTCCAATACAAAAGTAACGGGCATCTTTTTTTTCAAACCACCTAGCTGAATTAAGTCTTTGGTCCCCGCACTGTGATCTATCGCGCCAGCCAGCATGAAAAGTGATACTTTATAAAGCGAGTGAGCGAGCAAGAAAGACACAAATACAACCATAGCGGCTTGGTTACCAATACCCAACAAAAACGTTAAGGTGCCCAGGGCCATTAGCGTGGAATACGCTAAGGCTTTTTTAAGATCAATGGCGGTATATGCTAAAACACCGGCCAAAATCATGGTGATACCACCGGCCCATAGCTGTAAAGTCGACCAGAGTATTTGTTCACTCAATGCAGGGTGTAATCGCGCCATTAAAAAGACGCCTGCTTTTACCATTGTTGCAGAATGTAAAAATGCTGAGACCGGCGTAGGTGCTGCCATCGCATTGGGCAACCAAAAGTGAAAAGGAAATTGTGCCGATTTAGTAAAAGCCCCCATTAAAATAAGCACTAACATTACATTAACTAGCGTACCTTGGGCTTCGAGTGGCTGTTGAATGATCTCACTAATCTGTAATGTACCTGACAGACTGCTTAAGAGAACAACCCCGGTCATCAACAATAAGCCGCCGCCTACCGTCACAAATAAGCCTTGTAGCGCCAACTTTCGAGTTTTTTCTGACCCGTGGGTTAAAGCCAATAAGCATGTAGGATGTAATGCTCGTCAGCTCCCAAAACACAAACAGTAGCAATAAATTATCAGACGTCACCAACCCTAACATGGCGGCCATAAAAGCAAAAAACCATAAGAAAATGCGCCCCAAGTCACAGTGACCGCGCATGTAGTCACTGGCAAACCACACAATAAAACTGCCAATACCCGTAATGAGTAAAACGAACAAAAGCGATAAGCCATCGATATAAAAAGAGAGCGTGAGCCCGAGAGAAGGCATCCATTGTGCGACTTGCGTAAAGGTTTGCCCTTCGGAAACAGCCGGTAAATAACTCAGTGCGTAAGCAAACAGGCTCGCCGGAACTAATGCTAACAAACCCACTTTTTGACGTGACGCTAACCAAGGTACCAAAAATGGCGACAGTGCAGAGGCCAAAACGACAATTAAAACAAATACAAGCATGTAAACCCTTTTATAAGATGACTATTTATAAAATAACTATCATTTTGGTCTGACTACAGACAAGTACTCGATCGTCTTGTACACGCCCCAACGAATCTAGTCAGATCTGACTAGGTATTGAGCATACGCTTAAAAACTCAAAAAAAGGTTATTTAAGAGCTGTCATGTAAGATTGAAACGGTGAAAGCATAACTGTAAAAATTGTATCAGCCGAGAAATGAATTATACTT
>JBLHWO010000143.1:0-9018 GCA_047629215.1 Cellvibrionaceae bacterium
CGGTTAAGCGAAGACCTAAACCGTTCCAATTGTTGACCGCTCCCAGGCATGAAATGAAAGCGACAAAACATAGGGGAAGGAAGTATGCAAAATAGGCTTAAATTAGCGCCATTCGGCTCTGACCCCTTTAACTTGTTAACTTAATGGAATGGTCCTCTTTCACGAGTAGTTTTTGTCTTGCGATACGGGGCGGACCATATATGACCCTTTTAACTTTTAGTTTATCCTCAGTAGAATAATGCTGATCTCTATTAAGCCATGCGGCTTGCACGTGAATCTGCCAATCATTTGCCTGTTTCTTATAATGAAGTGTCCCGGATTGAAGTACCTCGAATTTAAGCTTTACCCTAAATACCGCAGTTGAATTGTTGTGAGGGTGACTAAGGTGCGGAATATAAAGTGATTGTTTACTTTTTTCGGTAAATTCGTAGCCACCCTAAGGGTGCAGCCTAAAAAAGTGAAAAACGCGTTAGATTCCATGCCTTAGGCAGCCGCAGTAGATTCAACTGCGGTATTTAGGTTTACACCAATAAGCTAGGCTTTCCGTACCTTGAGCCAAAAATCATCGGCTCGTATTACGTTACCGACGCTATTCTCAATGATCAATTCCTGATCCTTAGTTACAAAGCCTAATCACCTTTCAGAACAATCAGTATATTTGTGAGCGATCAAACCAAGTGCTATTGAGATGGCTGTAATGGTCGACTCTGCTATCTTCAGATCATTATCAGCCTGATGAAGGTCCTAAAAAATGAACGTATTCAGAAGCTCTTTCACACCCCAAGCCAAGTATTGTTAGGGATTTATTCAGCAATTACACTAACGATTTGAATCCTCGCTCTCAAATGAGCCAAGAGGCTTAGCCTTAAACCCTTCCTTGCTAATATCCATTATTGAAGAGTGATTGCCAAACTTATAAAGGAAGGCGGCCGACATACCTGCACGCCACAAAGGTACTCCCGTTGCTTCTTTAAAGTCTTTTTTATCTTCTTTGGAAAGACCTAAATTCGCTTTTTTTGCTGCATTTGTCAAGTGCCTACCTATGGTTTTTAAGTCAGCAGCAACAACTTTTACGGCTGGCTTTCCATCATCTCCAATTGAAAATTTAACTAGAAAGTTTTCAGGCTTAATATCAGATACTGTAGTTAAACTACCTGGGCGCTCAAGTTTTTTAATACTTTGATAAATTTCATTCATTTGCTTAATATAGGAATTACGCAAGGATTTTGATCCTGTGCTCATTATATCTAATTCAACACCACGCCCAAGAGTTCTATCATATTCTGGCAGTACAACTAATTTTTGCCCGTTATATCTTTCATATCTATAATTAATTGCTTTAGGACCTAAAGCACGTTTTTGTTTCGCTACGTCCCGCCTAATCATGCCATCTGAAGAATTAAAACAACTCCGCTGGTGAGACTTTTTCATTACTTCCTTATTCTCTTTACCGCTTGTATCTTTTCTGCTGTCGATACGATATACATCAGCTTGAAAACCACTCCCTATTATCTTACCTAAACTTATTTCCTCAGAATATTTTATTTTTTTAAAATCAGACTGTGGTTCATTCATACTTTTAAACACACTGTCAGATCCAGAGAAATCCTCAATTTGAACCTTTGTGGTACCTTCGTATTTAATAATCTTTTTAGGTTCGCATGATTCTTTGCCACAAAATAAAACAGCACCTTTGTTATAAACGCTTTCGGCTAGCTGGCTATTGTTAGCTAAAACAAAGCTTTTATCTTGACTCACGTCTTCACTTTCTTGCTTAGGTGTTTTAGGCGCTTGTTTGAGTATCCATCCTCCATCGATACGCTTAAGCTCTACCTCAAGCTCTCCGGCATGAGAAATATTCTCTAATTCTGATTTTTTGGGGATAATGAGAGTGTGGTTATTTCCGTATCCAGCTTCATATATATTTATTTTTTGCTGACAATCCTTAAGTGTTATTGTACCTTTTAAATCCGTCAATTGGTGTTCTCCCTGGTTGATTGTAGAACTGCTAGCAGAACTTAAATCAAAATAGCCAACCACTTTTTGTTTTGTACTATATTCTGTCCCGAGACCGTTAATCTTTGAAAATATTCGACCTAAGTCTAGGTCTTGGCTACTTGTAGCGTGATTCGTTTCCTCTTTATAGTCGTGTTTTGTCCCAAAAGGTAGAGCTGTTTTTGGCAAGGCTTTAATAAGAGATATTTCCTTTCCTAGATTTTCAGCGATGCTACTCACAGCAGCTTGAGCTAGGTTGTTTTTTTCTTCAACCCCGGGATTATATTGCGCTCTTGTTGAGGCAAGTGTTCGTTGCAAACTCTGGGAATCGGGATAACTCGAAACCGATTTATCACGTAACATGTGCAAGGCACCTCTAATTTAATTTGCAACACCTCCTCTTAGGTTTATTTACCCTTAGAAAAGTTCAATTTTTTCCTGTTTTTTATCTCCCGTGATCGAGTAGACTAAGGCTTACGAGTCATCTTCTCACAGAACCATACGTGCAGGCCATAATAGGTCATTCTGACGCGCTCTATCAATTCCACCCTGGCTTCCCATCATAGCTTTACATTAAACGCCTTCGGCACTGCTTTTCATCATCCTAAAAACCGCATTTGGCGCGAAAAAGCTGTGCAATTTATTGGTCTGTATAGGAAATTTCAGAATCACGTAGCGACCTTATTGGTCGTAAGTGAATTCTAAAGTTTTCTTGGTGCATCAAGAACTTGTGCAGACTTTGCCTACAGAAATTGTAGGTAAGGGGCGTGAGCAGGAGCGGAAGCTTTCGTGATTCAACTAACGTTTTTGATCATCTAATGCATGTGCAAAAAGCCGACTCATGTGCCTCTATCAGAATCTCTTAACTGACATTTCCGTTTTCATGTACGCTACTAATCTATGGGGATCGTTTCTGTCATATAACTTAAGGAGCCTCTGAATAAGTTCATCTTTTAGGTTCCTTATCTCGAAATTACATTTAATCACCTATAAGTCAGTTCAATAGCGCGCGAGGCGATATTGGTGAGAATGCTGCGCATCAACAAGATGCCGCTTTGCTGTGATCTATGGGAACGTATAATATAGGGCGGTTATTGCCGATGGATATTTTAAAATTTACAATAGAATATTAAGGCAAGCCCGTTATCCAAACGCACTGATAAACGATGCTCGCTACTAATTTGACGATCCGTATTTAACACTGGAGACTTTACAAAAATGGTTAAAGCAATCGCGGTGACCACCGCATCCCTCGTGACACTGGCTGCAATTGGCTACTTTGTAATCATGGGGGCCGGAAAACCCATTAGCGCCGACCTTTCTATCATTGGTCAGGGCAAGCCGGCTTTAGTTTTGGCCTATGAGAACTATTCGCCTGCGGGCGGAGACGCACTTAATCGCCTGCGCCGAGTCAAGAGTGATTACGACTCGCGGCTTGATTTTGTAGTGGCCGACATGGGCACTCCACAGGGGCTCGCATTTGCCAATCGCCATCAGCTAATCGATGGGTTTGCGATATTCCTGAAGCAGAATGGCCGACCACTAGAGGCCACAAACATACCGGCAAATGAGCAAGAGTTGCGCAAACACTTGGATTTACAACTGGCGGCGATGGAATAGCCCTGGGATTGCAGCTCCCGATAAAGCTAAGAAACTGAATAATGACCACAATAGTCCCAAAAAAACTGACCTAATAAGTTATTCTATGCCCTACTGCGATGCCCTATAAAATAAGCCCTATTAAAAAGGGTCGCCTCGGAAATCGAGCAAATTATGAAAACTACAAACCACGCGGCGGTAAATAGCCGTTCTACCCGCGCCATGAGTTAACGCTATGACAAACCGACTACCCCAGAAAAACTCCCCAACCATATTGACGCTCGACGATCTCGCAAAGTTGGCAAACTACTCGCTGATGGACACCCTCAACTGCGATCCTGAAGCGAAAGCAGACGGAGCCGACCACGCGCCGCGACAAGTCTTCACGGGCCACTATGTCCCCGTCAATCCCACGCCAATCAAAGACCCCGAGTACGTTGCGCACAGCAAAAACTTATTTTGCGAACTGGGCTTTGCCGATAGCCTAGCGCAGTCGATCAGCTTCATCCGCATGTTCTCCGGCGACATTTCGCATCTACCGAAACCGATGCGCCAAGTAGGTTGGGCGAGTGGGTACGCACTTTCCATCTACGGCACCGAATACCTCCAGCAGTGCCCGTTCCAAACTGGTAACGGATACGGCGACGGTCGTGCAGTTTCTGTGCTTGAAGTTGTCATCAACGGTCGACGCTGGGAAATGCAGCTGAAAGGTGGCGGCCGGACGCCATACTGCCGCGGCGCAGACGGTCGCGCCGTCTTGCGGTCAAGTATCCGAGAGTTCCTGGCACAGGAACATATGCACTCTCTCGGAGTGCCAACGTCACGGTCTTTGAGCTTGTATGTTTCGAAAACGGAGAAGGTCAAGCGGCCGTGGTACTCGGAGGCCTCGCGCTCGAAGGATCCTGACATGCTTATATCGGAGGCTGTCGCCATCTCGACGCGCGTCGCACCGTCGTTCATTCGGGTCGGCCAACTCGAACTTTTCAGTCGCCGTGCCCGTAAAAAGGAACACCCGAAAGCGATGGAGGAGCTAGAGAAGATTGTATTGCACTTGATTGATCGTGAGTACAGTGACGTCATCGACAATACACTAACCACCGCCGAAAAAGTGGTGTTGCTTGCGGGAGAGTTCAGCCGCCGTCTCACGTCGCTGGTGGCGAATTGGATCCGCGTCGGCTACTGCCAGGGCAACTTCAACAGCGACAACTGCGCGGCCGGTGGCTTCACTCTCGACTACGGGCCATTCGGATTCTGCGATGTATTTAGCCCGCAATATCAACCGTGGACGGGTGGCGGACATCACTTCTCATTCCTAAACCAACCCGTGGCCGCGGAACGTAACTTTCAAACGTTTTGTACGGCATTGATGCCTTTGCTGGCACCCCATCAGGACTACCTTCGACAGCTCGACGAAATTCAAAGTGGCTTTGCTAAAGTGATGCAAGCGCAAATGGAAAAGATGTGGGCTGCCAAGCTTGGACTTGGTACTTTTCACTCGGCATCTCACAAGATATTGTTCAATGAGCTCGAAACACTCATGGTGCAAACGACTCTCGATTACACTATTTTCTTTCGCGAGCTGTCGTCGCTACCTGACGACATTGTTCCACTCAAAAAAAGCTTCTACAAGAACTCGAGGTATGCGACAGACCCGGAAGGGATGGACCATCGCTGGTCAGAGTGGCTTGCAAAATGGACATTGCTCATCAACAGCGCCAGCACGGCCGACGGGAATACTGCCTCGCCCCGATCTCGTGAAGAGATCTCTAGCCAGATGAAACTCGTCAACCCAAAATATAGTTTGCGAGAGTGGTTTGTTGTGCCTGCGTATCAACAAGCGGCTATGGGGAATTACTCTCCAATTCGAGAGCTACAGGACGTCATGACACAGCCATACTCTGAGCAGTCGCAGGACGTTGAGGAGAAATACTATAGGCTGAAGCCGTCTGAGCTGTTTGACGTCGGTGGGCTGTCACATTACAGCTGCTCGTCGTGATTTTGTAATGGCCGATATGTGCACTCCGCAGAGACTCGCGTTTGCCAGTCGCTAGCAACTAGTCTATGGGCGAGATATATTCCTTAAGCAGTATGGCCAAACACTAGAGGCCACCGGCAAACCAGCGATAGTTGCGCCGTCACTTGAACTTAAAGCTGACGGCTGTGGAATGAGCTTGGTGTTGGGTTAGGGGACGTTATGAGATAATGCTAAGATGAAGAAGCTGGATCACTACTCAATCCTGGTGAAAAGGGAAACAGGCGTGCAGCTAAAGTTAAAAAAATGCGGGTTCAAACTTAAAGTGCATCTATAGCCAAAAAGCCTTTTTATGCTTTAGATATGAGCCTCTGGTTTTGAAATAGTAAAAAACTCAATAGATATACAGATCGAAATGATTTAGGAGCAGTCTCTAAAAGAGTTAATGGCGGATTCAATGGACTAAAGGATCGGCAGGGTCATCTCAATCGCGCTAAATTCTTTCTCCTAAAAAAATAGAATAATAACATGAAAAATACATTCCTCTTACTCTCACCATCTTATTAATAGTCTCTTGTAGCGACGCAGCTGAAGCACCTAAAAATGCAAGCGCATCCATTTGCGAGCCTCAATCCTCCAAGCTTACGCCTTACAACATACAAGAGTTAAGCATAAAGCTCAAAATCAAAAAAATCAGTGAAGACGAAGTGGCTATTGCATTAGTCAGTGTTACAAACAAGAAAAAAGAACACTTATAACCCCACCTAATGAAATCACCCTCATTGATGGCGACGATAGTGCCGTCCATCACCGATTTCGAAAAAGCAAAAAAAAGCCTAAGAAAAAACAAACCGTTATAGGAATTAACACAGCGATTAATGGCGAAAAACCATAGACTAAACTGACGGGACCAAGGAGTTTTTGGGTGAGCTGAAATACAATACCAACGACTACACCGCTAAAGATACGGTAACCCATGGTGACTTCTCGTAAAGGCCCAAAGATAAAAGAAACAGCGATTAATACTAAACTAATAATGGCAAAGGGTTGTAGCACTTTGCTCCAAAAAGAAAGTTGGTAACGTCCGCTATCAATACTTTGCTCTTGTAAGTAATTTATGTAGTAGTAGAGTTTACTAATAGAAAGGTTGTCGGAGTCTTGCACAAGTATGGCTAAGAGCGCGGGAGAAAGCTGTACGTTCCATGGTCGATATAAATACTCTTGGCTTTTTGTTCCATTTTCTGTGATTACCGTTTCGGTAATACCTTCTTCTTGCCAAGCGCCATTGATATAAATAGCCGATTTAGCAAAGCTGGTTGCTTGCAGCTGATTATTATCATTAAATCGATAACGGGTGATGCCTAGTAACTGCCCTTTGGCCTGCACGCTATTAAAGTGCATAAACTCATTGCCTTCACGGTTCCATAAACCACTACGTGATGAAAGCGCACTTTTTACACCCTCTAGCTTTAATGAGCGGCGGTTTTCTGCATATTGTTCTGCTGCGGGTATAACGTACTCTGCCAGAAAGACTACCACTATGACTAATAATAGAATGGGCTTAAGTACAGAAAGGGTAATGCGCAATAAACTGACACCGGCGGCACGCATGGTAATTAACTCGCTGGTAGCGGCTAAACTGCCTAAGCCTATTAATCCGCCGACTAGGGCCGCAAATGGCATATAGCGGTAAATGCTCACAGGAATATTTAAGCTAACGTAGATCATCACCTCAAAAAAAGTATAGCGCTCGGTAATGCTATCGAGCTCATCTATAAATTTTGCCAGCAAGTCCAAGGCACAAATAACCATTAAGACCATTAATACCGATGAAAAAATAGTGCTAAATAAATAACGATTAAGTAAACGCATTTAATTTAACTCACCCAACTTAGTATCGGGTAAGTTATGAGCGTCAGAGGGAGCAGATGCACTAGGCTTGTTATTACGTCCCCTTCGTATCAATCGCGCTAAAGTTCCCGTTCGTAAAGCAAATAAAAACAATGCCAAGGATAGGAATGCACCGTGAACAGACCATAAGCCAATCACGGGGGAAATATCTTTCTCTTCTATCGCACCACGAACCGCATTTAAAATAACCAAGTAAATTAAATACAATATAATGGCGGGAAACAACATGACATAGCGACCACGCCGTGGCGTGGTATAGCTCATAGTGACGCCGAGTATAGTAATGACTAAAATTAATATGGGCGTTGAAATTCGCCACTGTAGAGCAGCTTGAGCTTCTGGCGCTTGCATACCCATTAGCTCTGCCGTATTGCGCAAATTAATTTTTTTAGATGAAAGTACAGCAGTACTGGCTGCTGGCAGGTGCTGGGCAAAACGTTCGAATTTGGTAACCCGGAAATTTTTCTGGCCCGGCCTGCCTTGGTAGCGCATGCCATTATTTAGCTGTAAATAACGCTGTTGATATTCGGGGTGCTCTATGCGCTCTGCTGAATCGGCTCTAACGGTAATGAGGTCATCGCCTTCTGCCACCCCCATCGTCGCCACAAAAATGCTGTCGAGTTTTTTTTGCGTACCGTTTTCTTGTCCGCGGATTTGTTGCGGGCTTGTTTTTTGCCTACTCACCTTATCTACATTTATGGTTTTCTTGCTTTGGCTCTCAACATAGCTAACCAATTTCCCTGAGCTTGATATTTGAAAGCGGCCGGGTTTAATCAGTTCGAGCTCGTTACGATTTTTTTGCTGCTCAATAATTTGTTCGGCTTTCTGCAAACCTAAAGGTGTTAACCAAAGGCTACATAAGCCCACTATAAAAGCGACTACTACAGCAGGCACAAAGGTATAGGCCAGCAGCCGCTTATGGCTTAAACCACAAGACGATAATACCGTCATTTCTTGTTCGGCATACATGCGCCCGTAAGCCATTAAAATGGCCACCATAAAACCCAATGGGATAATCAGCTCTAAAAAACCGGGGAGGCGATAATACATAATGGCAAACAGTACTGTTGGGTCAAATTTTCCTGCAGCGGCTTCGGCAAGGTATTTCACAAAACGACCGCTCATGATCACCACCATTAACACAAGGGTGACCGCTAACGTAGTTTGCAAGACTTCGCGCGACAGGTAACGCAGAATGATCATAGAGTATTCGTCATTATTCAAGTTAATGGTATAGAATAACAGACTGTGTAGGCGCAAGAAACGCGCAAATGCGCTAAGCTAAGGCTTATATTTATTAGGGCTTTCTATCTACCGACCTTATTTCTATTTAAAATCGTTCTATCGCTTACAGCGCAAGGCATAATTCAATATTAGTTCGACATCAGTTTTATAATAAATTATTCACAAATTCGAGGGTTTTATGAAATTTGCCGCAAAGAAAATTGATTTAGCTTCACTCAAAACAGATTGTTTAGTCGTGGCCGCTTTTAGTGACAGCACCTTATCGGCATCGGCCAAACAAGCTCAGGAGCTATTCG
>JBLHWO010000144.1:0-8969 GCA_047629215.1 Cellvibrionaceae bacterium
TGGCAAAACAGAGGGGGTTAGCATATAGCCTCAGGCCAGAAGCACACTCACCTGATGTCGTAAATCTTACCCTCTAGAACCTAATTTTTTACTGGCCTTTGGAAAGAGCCTATAAAAATTCTGAGTGGTTATTTCTGCTAATTCTTCGAAAGGAAGACCTAGAAGCTCCGCAATGTACTCTGCAACCTCTCGCACGTATTGTGGCTCGTTTGGCTTGCCGCGAAAGGGGACTGGCGCCAAATAAGGCGAATCGGTTTCGACTAGCAAGCGGTCTAAAGGGATTTTTTTTACGACATCACGTAATTCATTGGCGTTTTTAAAAGTGACTATGCCGGAAATTGAAACCATATAATTAAGATCCATAGCTTGTTTTGCCATTTCCCAACTTTCCGTAAAGCAATGTAAAACACCTGCATTGTTTTCACAGCCATGTTCTTGTATTAGGCGAATAGTATCTTCACGGGCATCTCGTGTATGGACAATAACAGGTAATTCTGCTGTTTTTGCTGCCTGCAAGTGAACCGCAAAACTATCTTGCTGAATCAGCATGTCTTCTTTACTGTAATAATAGTCTAGCCCGGACTCACCCAAGGCAACGACCTTAGGGTGTTTTGCCCATTCGATTAAATCCGCTTGTGTCGCTAGCCCCTCTTTTACATCTAGCGGGTGGACACCTACCGAACAAACAACGGATTCAAACTGGTCTGCGATATCCATCACCGCTTGTCGATTTTTAACACTAATACCTACGCACAGTAATTGTTTAATATCTCGATCTAAGGCGGCGTTAATTGCTCCTTCTAAGTTGTTGTCGTATTTTTCAAGCGTGAGCCTGTCGAGATGACAGTGGGAATCAACTAGCATAAATTTATTTTTGTAGATTGTGGGTTTAGCATTAGGTTTAAGTCAAGAAACTAAGAGATATAAAGACACCTTTGCACGAAAGGTCTCATAAAGATAATTCGAGCATTACGCATTACATAGTGTGTGTCGGGCGTTCCGACTCTAAAATACCCGCTAGATACGTTTCGATTTTATTAACGGCAACAGTGTCTTGCTCAGTAAATTGAATACCAATACCTGCAGAACGGTTACCCTGCGCACCTTTCGGGGTAACCCACACCACTTTACCCGCTACCGGGATTTTTTCCGACTCATCCATCAAATTCAAAAGCACGAAGACTTCGTCGCCGATACTGTAGCTTTTATTAGTTGGGATAAATAAGCCGCCATTGCTTACATAAGGCATATAGGCAGCATAAAGCACGGCCTTGTCTTTTATCGTTAAAGATAAAATACCTGCACCGCCCATTGCAAAATCTTTCATTTATGCCCCCTGGAGATAAGCGTATAGAGTGTATTGATTATAGAAATCACGCGACTCTATGAGCCGAAGTACGCGCTGTTTTTATTATAGCGTACCAATCCAATAATAGTTCTTCCAATAATAATTGCTTATTGGGGTTTGCACCTCGTAAGAGTTGCTGCTTGGATAAGAGAAGCTTATCGACAAACCGAAATAACCACTGTTGATTACAGCTAGAAACAACAGTTTTAATCCTTAACATTGGCCCAAGAAGATTGCTCTCACTACTTGCTTTATCATCAGAGCGATATAACCCCTGTATAGACAGGTAAATTAACTGCACCCACCATTCCAAGAGCTTGATTAGGTCTATTTCGAGCCACGTCTTAACCAAGGCCAAATTCGGCACAAACTGCTTAGAATCTACCTCCCCTACTTCCAACAAAGCCACCAAAAATTGCTGTAAATGCTCAATGAGCTCATCGTTATCCAATAGCGACTTGGCTAGCAGAGGTGAATTTGCGGACATATCAAGCGCGGGCTCAATATTTTCACTAAAACCCAACTCTTGTAACCACTGAATGGATGATGACTTGTCTGGCGCTGGTATAGCAAATAGCTGACATCGGCTACGAATAGTCGCGATAACACCACTGGCGACATGCGAATATAAAATGAAAAAGGTGTCTTTAGAGGGCTCCTCTAAATTTTTGAGTAAAGCATTAGCTGCATTTGTATTTAGCTTTTCCACCGGGCCCAAAATGATCACCTTACGGCCACCTTGTTGAGCAGTAGAAGCGATTCGGGCTGACAATTGCCGAACTTGATCAATTTTTATCTGCTTCCCTGGCTCTTCAGGAATAATTACCGACTTATCTGGATGCGTGCTTGAGTGGTTAAGCTTACAACTGCGACACTCACCACAGGCCAAGCCAGATCGAGGCGCAGCACACAATAAAAAATCAGCCATAGTGTGTGCATAATGCCATTTCCCTACCCCTTTTTGACCTGATAACAACATAGCATGAGGCAGACGCTGTTGCTCATATTGTTGTAAAAATGACTGCCAATGGGGTTGATGCCATGGATAAGGTATAAAGGATGAGAATTCCGACATAGTTAATAAATAATAATAAATAAGCGCTGGATAAAAGAATCAAGACAGGAGCGTCATAATAGGGGCAAGGAGATAGTTCTAGCAAGGCTCACGTGGACTTATCTATACCACAAGACCAACAACTACCAAAAGCAGCCCCATTGCTCTCACCGCAAGAGCACTGCCATTCTTGAGGATTAGCTGAACCCTGAAAATCGCTTACGATCTCTTTTGCCAGCAGTACATCCTCGTAATTGACCCAGAGCTCAGGCCAAGCATCAACAAACGACAAGTCACCAATACCGCCCGCGGCATATTCATTACGCAATTCGGCGTTAATATTTCCAAACTCAAGTAGGTTTTTGACATGGGTGACGGCAAGTAGAGTTTGTGCTGTGTAAATTTTTTGCATGGCTATTTTTGTTTTGGTTGCTTAGTAGGAAGTATAGAGGAAAACAGTTAACTTGGGATGAGGGCTTGAGATCAAAAAAATGTGGGCAGGCATAGCTTTAACCGGGCCGCTATTACAAAACAGATTCTATAGGCTGTCATCTTAAGCCATAGAACGGGAATAACTCGCGCCATCCACAGTGCTCACCCCGCTGGGTTGCCATTGCCCTAAATGGAGATAGTGTACTTTACCTAATTAGGTTATTTTGGGATTTCTGGCTCTTCTGCCTTCTTACTCTTTATATAAATTCTAGCGATCCATCATTGGCTGCCTCTTGAAACCTCATCCATTGAACCGAAGACTGCGGAATTACTAGCGTCTCTTTTTCAATAATTATGTAAATTTTTTCAGATGAAGAATATACAACTTTGCCGACAATAAGGTTATCAATTTTATCTGGATATTTTTCAAGAGCTTTACTGCTTAAGCCTATGGTCATTTCAATAGGGGCTCCGCCGCCTATCTTTTTGCTTACTTGACCATAGACTCCAGAGTCAAATTAAATGGCGGCCAAAAGTAGAAAGATAAGTGTGTAGCCGACACTAAAGACTATGTAAATATTTGGTCCAGATGATAGATAGAAGAACGACAATACAGCAGATCAACTTCAGTATCCCATCAATGATTAAATGAGCGAAGGGGTGCCTGACATCACAGCTTGAAGTATCAAGCGCGTAACTAATAACGAATGTACCAGTCAGCACAGCATAATAAGCCGTCACTCTCTGAACCACCAAAGGTAAACAGAGAGAATAAAGCTGCAGACATACAGAGAAAGAATGCTTGTTCAACAAAAATGTGTGTAAATGCAATAAATGGAGATATTGCAGGCGCTCCATTTTCTTTAAGACGATCAATTTACTGGCCTAACCAATGCTTTGATAAAACTACTGATCGACCGGCAAAGATCCCATAAACCGCTAGATATAGTACGACCGTAGCTCCCGAAACGAAGTACTCTGTACTCGCAATACCAAGCTCAACAACTCCGAATTTGTACAGATGCGAATTCAAAGTTAAAAATCACACAAATAGATAGCGCCAATAATAATGGCCGATATCTTTCCTAGGGACTCTGTATTTATCAGCCCCTGAAAACTATCGTTACCTTTTTGATTTTCTGGTTCGATTTTTTCTATTTCCATATTCTCAGTTCAGGGTGCGAAAACCTAACGCCTCGTCCATACCAAAAACCTTAGCAATGCTTTTATTACAAAATATACCTATGGCTACCTCTTCCAATTCCGTCATATAACATAGCTTATTAAGTGCGGTTTTGACTTGGTATTCGGTATACTCTTTTGATATTCCATAGTCTTCAGACAACAACCGTGACATTGAAATTATACATTTTTTAGTTTTTCTCTTTGCAAGGAAGCCACGAAGCATTTTAAATTCCTGCGTACATTTAACGCCCAGCTCTGTTGCGTTTTGGTTGTAGTGGATATTTGCGCAACAATGGCCAAAGGCCATGCGCAAATAGGAGCGAAGACCAAGACGTCTACCCGCCTCTGTCAGGATAGATGTCGCCTCTACTATTTATTAGAGGAAAATATAAATGAGTCCGCAATACATAAAATCGTTTAAAATTAATGCCGTTAAAAAGGTCTTAATCGCCGGGAAGGAACAAGCCTAATCGAAACTTCTCATTCTTTTAGTGTAAGCAAATCAGCTTTACATTCATGGACTCTAAAAGCGCGATTGCAGCAATTGGAGTCTTACAGTGAAAATGAAAGTCATGACGTGACAATAGAAAAAAGCCCTCAGGACATGAGCCTAGAAGAAGGGTTTGATATTATCATTGCTTGTAGCACACTAGCTGAACAAGGTGTCAGCGAACTATGCCTCAAGAAGGGCCTTTAACCCCATCAAATAGAGCAATGGAAGCTTGATTTTGTAGGTCAACAAGCAACAAGTTCAACCGCTGCAAACCACTCTGAGATCAAATCTCTGAAAGGCAAAACAAATCATTATCGAAAGAATTAAACTGTAAGGAAAAAGCATTGGCAGAGACAGCGGCTTTGTTAGTACTCCAAAAAAATTCAATCTCTTGATGGAGGAAAACGAGGAACGCTCACAATGAGTCATCAGCGGGAGACAATAATCTCATTAATAGCTGACGCTCAGGCCAATGGTGCGCGACAAAAAACAGCCTGTGGCATTGTTGATATTCTCCCTAAGACCTTGCAACGCTGGGTGCGAGCAGAGAGCTTGCGAGATGGTCGCCTAGAGCCTATTCACACACCGGTTAATAAGTTAACCGACCTTGAGCGACAACGGATCTTAACCATTTGTAATGAAAAACAGTACAGTCGTTTACCACACAGTAAAATTGTACCGATCCTTGCATACAAAGGGGTTTACGTAGCCTCAGAGGCAAGCTTCTATCGAGTATTAAAAGCGACTGAGCCGAATCAAGTTTATTCCTGGGAGATCACCTATTTGCCAAGCCAAGTAACAGGCGTATTTTTCTATTTTTTTTAGTCATGGATATCTACAGCCCGAAAATAGTGGGCTGGCAAGTGTATGACAAGGAATCAAGCGCATTGGCGGTAGACTTGATGAAAGATATCTGTCGACGAGAGCAAATAAAGCGTCACCAAGTCGTACGGCACTCAGATAATGGCAGTCCGATGAAAGGGGCTAGCATGTTAGCGACGTTAAGGCGTTAGGTGGGATATCGTATCAGAGCTCAAGGGGCTTCGATTAGGGGCGTGACTGGCTAAAAATCGGTCAATCTGTCAAGAAAAAAACGGCTCCTGATTTGGCATGTAACGCCTGAAGACCATGCCAGATTTAGTCTGTAGCTATACCTTGTGACATTTAGCGGCTTTCTGGGCAGAACCCCTATTGAACTGAATATCGGCACAGCGATTATTTCTTTTCTGGCTCTCGGGGTTGTGGATTACTCGGTGCATTATTTATTGCTTATACAACACGGTATAAAGCAAGGTCTATTCCTTGATGGATCTCTTGAACAAGCAATAGCTCACCCCGGCCACTCGATTATTGTTAATGTTATTGTGTTTAGTATGGGGTTTGTTGCCTTATTATTTTCAGAGTTTCGCCCCATTGTTGACTTAGGGCGCTTGGTTGGTTTTTCACTATTGATTAGCGGCGTTATGCCTATTTTTGTGATTGCTTTATTAGCCCCTTGGTTTATTCCTGTGAGTCAATCTGCGCATACTGATTAACGTAAAATGAACTAATTGTTGCATTCTAGCCAGTTGTACGCTCAGCTTTTTCGGCTTGTCTATTCAATCCGTTAACTTATTTTTTGACAAGCGTTGCTTCCTAAGCTCTAGGGCATTCGATGTATTTGATTTTTCTTGAATCGGAATTTTAGCTTCCGCTGCCAAAAAAGACGGCCTATTATTTTTTGACAAGCGTTGCCGCCTAAGCTCTCGGGCATTCGATGTATTTGATTTTTCCTGAATCAGAATTTTAGCTTCCGCTGCCAAAAAAGATGGCCTATTATTTTTGGCCTTATTAATAAATTCCTCACGACTTATCGAGGGTTTAGAGGACGGTGCAGTTTGTGCAGCAACCGGCTGTAGAGGTGATGGGGTTAGAGGCAGTCCGGTAACAATGGGCTTATGGGCGTTATCGTTGCTGAAAATGGAATTGGCGCTATAAAAAGTGTCTTTAGAGCTTACTGATTGATCATCACTCCCATCACTCCCATCATTAATACCATGGCTTGCCAGTGATTTTATATCTTCTGGACTGCCCAAGTGTTCTAGTCCATCTTCGTGATCAATGACTGGCGACCCTGAGCCCTCATTGCCATTTTGCACCCGTAAGAAGCTGTCTTCCTTACTCGGGTGATCTTGTTGAATAGATAGGTTATTATCATTACGTGGCTCTACCGTTTGATTGATTTCCCTATTTGGCCTCCCCCTTTGAATAAGCTGATTATCCTCGGTGTTCTGCTTAATATCTTTATAGTTTTTACCGAAGTTATGAATCAATGGTAGCGCTTCTTCGTAAGCATTAGCGGTCACTTTTGCTTGGTTTTTTTCTACTTTAATAAGTAAGCTGGTTGCATCACGCCAAAAAGCTTCTTCCAAATTAGGGGCATCTGCCATAGTTTCCGTATAACGATTTAAATCAAATACATACTGCTGTTTGGATTCTCCTGGTCGATGAGAGAAAACACCTCTTGGATTTGCTACACTGGAAGGCGCTGGAGTAACTTTTGAGGGGTCAACAATCGACTGTCGCTGTTCGGAGACTAAATAGCCCGCTTCAGTAACCAAGCGATTTAACCCTTTAGCAAACTTCCGGTTTTCCTGATTGTTACCTGAACGACCTTTGTTGGTGCTTAGTAATGCTTCGTAACGATCCTTATCCTGCGCAAAAAGATTTTTTAATTCACGAGATAAGCCACGATTAACCGCACGCTTTGACGCAGTCATGACATTTAAAACAGAGGGTTTATTAATTAACGCATCAAGTTTTCCCAATCGTTCATCCGGGTCTTCAACTGAGTCATAAACTTTACTTATGAGGCGTAGCATTTCTTTTTCAGCTTTGGCTTGTGTTAAGGTTTTAGCTTGTTGGTTAGCGACTGCTTGACTACTGGGTACGACTACTGGCTTAGAATAACCGAGTGACAATGTCATTTTTTGCTTTTCAAAAAGAAACTCACCTTCCCCCAAGGTTTCAAATAATCCTTCAAAGGCCGCTTTATCAGCTTTAAACTGGTTTTTAGCATTTCGTAAAAAATGCTCTGGTAAATTTTGTCGGGTAAGCTTTGCCATTAAATCAGGTATCAACTCCCCCTTACCTGCGACCAACTTTTCCATTTCCAACATACGTTGTGTAGGGTCGTCTATCTTTTTATAGACGATCGCAGCTATATCCACCAAGTGGTGTTGTGCCAATAAGTTCTCTGCATTAATTTGCATAGATTCAGCTGACCTATTGGCTGTATTAACCCCACTGTCAACCGCCTTTTGATTCATCTTCTGACGAACGACTTCTTTACAGTCCGCACTAAATAATGCGGTTAGATCTGCATCCGATAACCCACTTACTATACGACTAGCTTCCGTACGAATATTAGCCTTTAATCGGCTTTTACTCAGCAAAGGGTTTGACATGGGTTGTTGTGACTGAAGGCCTGGTATCCGTGAGCGCAGTCCTCTCGCCCCCTTTTTGGTAAGATTAATCGCACTACGAGTACCTCGCTTTATATTCGTTTGGGATAACTCCTGTGTTGCACGACGGAATTGAGCAACACGCTCCGCTGGTGTGTTACCTGCAAAATAAGCTTTTTCTGCGATAGAGGACAATTTTTGCCAAGCTTGGCGGCTATTATCTCGAAGTTTTTCGGGAGAGTCAGCTGCAGGTTTTGTGTTGAGAACATTGAGTGCAAGAGACTGACCCAGCTTTCCTAGTGGGTCATTGCCATCATTTTCAAACTCCTTCAAACGCTCTAGCATTTCAGAAGCCGAGTTAACGCCCAGTTCAGAGGCCATATTGCGATAAATTTCTGTCGGGGTGTTGCTGTCTTCTAACAAGCGTCTTAGCTGGCGATCGCCTTGAGCTGCATCACCATATTGCCTTTGCATATCTTTTTGTACTTCATCGCGAATCGTTGTTCTCTGACTAGGGTGGATAACAATGGGGATTATATCTGCCTTTAAACCAACCGTCATGAAGCGCTTTTTAACTCCCACATTCCAAGTAGAATTGGTACCGTGCCCCATCAAACGATCCGCTTCATCCCTTCGGCTTTCGGGTTGATTCGGCTCTTTTGTCACGGCATGATGCATTAAAGAAAGTGCTTTAGTTTTTGCAATATCAGCACTTGCTTGAACAAAATCTTGCTCCCATCTCACTTTCATTTCAGAAGCCAATACGTCACCAGTTATTAGGGGCGACGCATCAATATCATCTGTGTCAATCGGCCCTAATGAGCGCTCTAAGTGATCTTTTACTTGATGACGAATAGCCTGAAAAACATCTTTACCATTGGTCAATATATCCTCTTTAACTTTATCTGGGTTGCCTTCGTGTTTACCTTCACGGGTTTCTTGCCTAGCACGAATAATCGCAGGTCCCAAAGTCAATGGCATCGCAGGAATGGCTGGCGCTTGCAGAATAGTTGC
>JBLHWO010000145.1:0-8965 GCA_047629215.1 Cellvibrionaceae bacterium
CTTGAAACGATGGTAGCCATTGTTTCCAAGTGTGGCAGCCCAAGCTTTATCCGTCGCTATTTGAATCATGGCCTGAGCTAAGGCATCAGGATCATTCGGCTCAACGGTTAAAGCTTCTTTTTGATGGCGAGCGATCATGGGTACGGATGAGGCTAGCGATGTATTAATGACTGGTTTGCGAAGTCGCATGGCCTCAAGTTGGACCAATCCAAAGGCTTCATTATGCATAATCGAAGGCATGACCAGGGCCATGCTTCCTTGGATAAGGCTCTTCACCTCGTCATCAGAAGCGTTTTGCTCAAAGCTTACTTTACCGCACAGCCCGAGTGTTTGAGAGAGTAATTTATGTTGCTCAAAGAGTGGACCATCGCCGACGATCACTAGATGAGTGTCAATCTCTTGCAATGCTCGGATTGCGATATCAATTCCTTTGTACGAAACGTGGCGTCCAACCAGAACAAAGTAATTACTGTTGGTATACGCCGTGGTGATGGCTGGCGTTTCCCTGACTGTTGGCAGCCCATAGGGAATTATTCTCACCTTGGCTCTAAAGCGCATGAGTAGCGTAGAGTTCTCTATCATTCGCTCTGACGTTACAACGATCGCAGTAGCACGCTTTAGAGTAAGATAAATCAAGGGGTAAGTTAACCACTTGAGCTTTTTTTGTGCGACGATATTAGAATGCCAATAGACCACCATAGGCGGCAGTCTAATAACCATCGCTAACGCTAGATCAGCGAGCGGAAATGGGTAGTGCACGCAGATGATATGACATTTTTTTGCCATCTTAATAATCTTGCCAATCATTCTTGGGGCGATCGGCATTGAGGCGACTTCTAAGTACGAGTGAGATCGAGTTATATAGGTGCCATTCAGCATTTGTTCAAGAATTGCACCGTCTTCACCGCTGGTAATCACGTAATGAGTGTGCTGTTTAGATAGCGAGGTTATTGAGTGCACGACTTTTTGAATACCGCCTCTGACGGGGAGGTAAACTTTACAGATATGTAGAATACGGGCTGAAGAAATATGAGACATAGTTAGTCAAATGCGAGTGAGTGTTAACACGTAGCAGACGAAAGACGGTCACCTAACGTACAGTAAAGGGGAGGTATAAAACTCAGTTTTTAGTATTTATATCAATCACATTCTGAGGTGATTTTTGTGTATTTATTGCCAATAATTTGCACGCTTTTTCATGCGATGAGCTTCGTTTTAATTCAGCATATAACATTTCGGTAATAATGTCGTTTAGATCCCTCTCGGCACGCCATTTAAGTTTGGATTCTGTGTGGCTTGTGTCACAGAGCGTTTGCTTTATGTCCAATGGGCGTATTAAGAAATCTTTTGAAATCAAATGGTCTCGATAGTCCAAGCCTACTCTCGAAAAAGCGATCTCTAAAAAACCGACTAAACTGTGAGAGACTCCTGTAGCAATAATGTAGTCATCTGGGCTCTTTTGTCGCAAGGTTAAACTCGCTGCGGTCATAAAGTCTTCAGCCGCACCCCAGTCTCGGGTGATATTAATGTTTCCAAGTTCGATCTTATCGGCATCGCCCAAGGCTATCTCACACGCCGTGTTTACTATTTTTGAGGTCACATAGTTTCTGGGGCGTAATTGAGATTCAAAGTTAGATAAAACTCCGCTGCAGGCAAACAAACCATAAGCCTCACGGTAAATTTTTACTTGATGTTGAGCGCAGCTCTTACCGATACCGTAAGGGCTTTGAGGATTATGGTGGGTGCGTTCAGTGGCAGGCGATAAGCAATTACCAAATATCTCAGTTGAACCGGCAACGAAGCATGGTATGTTTTTATCGGTTTTCCGAATCGCATCAAGAACGTTTACAGTGGTAAGTGCGATGCTATATATAGTATCAGCGGGTTCAACAAATGATCTAGCCACTGATGACGGTGCAGCTAGATGGTAGATCTCGTCAGGCCTAAGTTGATCAATCAAATCCAGCACCTGCTGACCATTTTGCAGGTCCAGTGCGCGTATACTCACACGGTCCTTAATCTTAAGCCCGACCAAGCTCTGAGACCCATCTTCGGCGATAGCTCGTGAAGTGCCGACGACATGATAGCCATCAGAGAGAAGCTTTTTCGCCAAGTACGAACCGCCCTGACCTGAGACGCCTGTGATTAATGCTGTTTTCAAAATTTTCGCAACCCACTTTTACTTAATATCAACCAACTTGCTATGCCAGCAAAATAAGAGGATTAATTATTAATTCATGACACAAGAGTCTAGTGTAAACTTTGTGAAAAATCCATTCTGTGTCATGCGAGCAAATTGAATTGGTGCTTAGCATCGAGTGAAAGTACAATTGTAAAAACACCTGGCTATAAACTGTTGGTCGTTATGTATATTTTCATACGAAGTAGTTAGAGCTACAACCTAAATACCCGTTCAAGGTCTCACCATAATTTAACATAACAAGTTGAATAAAAAAGTCAGAGTAAAGCAATCGTGAATTCTAAAGATGATTTTAAGCAGGCGTTCGTTGACCTTATACGAGGGCTTAAGAGTAATGGTGTTTGGCTTGCTCTTGGCTGGAACGATGTACAGGGGCGCTATAATCGTTCTAAGTTAGGCGTGTTTTGGGCTAGCCTAAGCATTTTGATATTTGTTTGTGCATTGGGGCCGATTTATTCGAGGCTTTTTGGCGTGAGCGCTCCAGACTATATTTTGTATTTAATGCTGGGCATTATTGTTTGGAACTATATGCAAGCGATTATTCTTGAAAGTGGTAGAGAGTATGTTAACTCAGTGAACTATATAGTGTCTTTTCAGCTCAGTTATTTTACTTTGTTGTTTAGAGTTATATGGCGGAACCTTATAGTGCTTGGCTACCAAATGTTAGTGTTCTTATTATTAGCTTGGGTATTAGGGGCAACTTGGAACATTGCATGGTTAGTCGTGCCGATTTCTTTGTTCTTGATAACGATTAACGCACTATGGATGGGGCTATTGGTAAGTGTATTTGCTACCCGATTTAGAGATTTGGGTGAGTTGCTAAATAATATTTTCAGGCTGATCTTTTTCGTAACGCCCATTATGTGGATGCCAGAAATGAAAGCTGAGCTAAAAATTGTCGCTGAGCTGAACCCCTTTCATCACCTTATTGAGATATATCGAGGAGCCTTATTGAACGGCAGCTTAAATGAGAGCAGTTGGATAATTGCTACGTGTATGGCCGTCGTGGGTTGGTCGATTGCATTTCCTGTTTTTGTTAGATATCGATCACGCATCGCTTTTTGGATATAAAGGTCAAATAATTATGCTTAAGCTAGTGCTACATGATGTCAGTCTGGATTACCCAGTTTATGACACGAAGAGTCGCTCGTTAAGGCGCTCTATCACACAGAGCTTGCCAGTAGGCGGGCGAATCAAGAAAGAGAAAGGAAAACGCACATCAATTTTAGCCTTAGATAACGTTAGCCTATCTTTTGAAGAGGGAGATAGAGTTGCCCTGTTCGGTCACAATGGCGCGGGGAAAACTTCTTTACTAAAGGTGTTAGCCGGGTTTTATGAGCCAACTTCTGGGGCTATAGAGCGAGAAGGTAAAGTTTCGGCCTTACTAAATTTGATGTCGGGCATGGATGTGAATTTAAACGGCTATGAGAATATTCTCCTTTGTGGAATGTTATACGGGCTAAGCCGTAAAGGCGCGTTAGCACGTATTGATGACATCGCCGAGTTTAGTGAGTTGGGTGAATATTTGAACATGCCTGTTCGTTTACTTTCATCTGGCATGATTTTGCGTCTTGCTTTTTCAATTTGCACCAGTATTGATTGCGAGATCTTATTGTTAGATGAATGGGTTGGTGCTGGGGACCAGGCTTTCATCGAAAAAACTAAAAACCGTTTATCTGAAATGGTTTTTCGCTCATCCATAATGGTGTTCGCAACTCATAATCCAATTGTCGCTAAGCAGCTTTGTAATAAGGCAATATATATGGAACACGGTAGGGTAACTTTGGTTGGCGATATTGATCAAGTGATTCACCGATATCACACTCCTGTGACCGAGTCTTAGGAACAAAAAATAGTATCAAAACACTTATGACCGAAAAAAATAGCGCACAAAAAGCCAAATCAATCATTATTGTGGCTGGTATGCATAGAAGTGGTACATCCGCAATTACTCGTTGTTTGAATTTATACGGAGCGACTCTGCCAGAGGATTTATTGAAGCCAGTTAAAAATGACAATGACATGGGATTTTGGGAATCCCAAGTATTGATGGAGCTTCATGACGAAATTTTAGCATCGTTAGGAGGCTCCTGGTCAAGCCTGACCCCCGTGCCTGAACAATGGTTTGTTTCTCCAGAGGCCGAATTGTATAAAAACCGGTTAATAAAACTTATTAACGAGCAATACCAAGAGATTGATCTAGCGATAGTCAAAGACCCAAGAATTTGTAAATTAATCCCTCTATGGGAGTCTGCATTAGCCGAAATGGGAGTGAATCCCTATTATATTATCAGCCTGCGAAACCCGATGGAAATTGCTCAGTCGCTGGCTAGGCGAAATAATTTCGAATTGAAATACGCGTTAAGCCTCTGGTTTGTTCATCTGCGAATATTAGAATTGAATACGCGAGCGGCTAATCGGGTATTCATTCGGTATGACGACTTATTGAATAACCATTCGAAGTTTGTTTCTCGTTTATGTGAGCATTTGCCATTACCCCTTAATTGGCAATCGGTTTCTGCAAAGGAAAGCGTCGATAATTTTCTAGATGGCTCTATGAGGCATCATGAAGTGCAATTAGGGGAGCTCATCGCAAAGCGTAATGTTCCCAAGGTCGTAAAATACTTTTATACGTGGCTTGACGGCCAAGCCAACATAGAGGGAAACGGTGCTTCCAAAGATATTGGCTTGGACATTGAATCGGCGCTAAAGGAAAATGCTCATACTGAATTCGTTATGTATTTGCGCAATATTGAAATGGACGAGCAACAATTAAATAATAGCTATCGACGTTTAAACCAGCAGACTGAAAAAATTGGTCGTCATATGGAGCGAAACGATCTTGCCCAAGAAAATATTTTGCGTCTTAATCAGAAGATTCATTCTATAAAGAGTGAGCTTACAGCTAAAGAGGCTGAGCTTACAGCTAAAGAAGCACAGCTCACAGCGAAAGAAGCACAGCTCACAGCGAAAGAAACCGAGCTAGATAAGTATGTTCGGACGCGAGACCAATATGTTAGAGGAAAATTGCTTGAAGCGAAAAGGCAAGCGGTTATTGCGAGTGACACGCTGGAACAAGCTGTCAAAGAGAAAGAAGGAAAAAGGTTTGCTTTTGATAAATTGCAACGAATGAATTCTAATCAGGAAGTGCAAATAAGTACACTTTCAAAAGAAAAATCACAGCTTAGGCAATCAAGACACGACGCTGAATTTGCCTTACAGGGAGTAACCAGTTCTTCAGCTTGGAAGCTAGGAACTTTGTTGTATAGCTCAATTAGGCGAGTCCGGTTATCGATATTTGGAAAGAGTCTCCTTTTTGTTAAAGCGTTGGTAACACTTAATCTGAGAAATTATCTCAATTTAAGGCGGCGGCTGCTTATCGTCAATGAGTCGGGGCTATTTGATGCGGCGCACTATCTCCAGCTTTACCCGCTTATTAGATACTCTATCCGGTCTCCGCTAGAACATTATGTTGGGCATGGCGAGCGAGAAGGTCGTCTACCTAATGCTGGTTTTAACCCATTTTACTATGCTCAGCAATTAACGCCCGGTGAAAATAAGTGGCACTCTCTTTTAGTGCATTATATTAAGCAAGGGGCAAAGCAAAACTATGACCCCAATCCAGAGTTTTCAACGCGTTTGTATCGAAAAAAGCACAAGCTAGATAGCGATAAAAATCCCCTGGCCCATTATCTAAATCGAGCAAAAGAAGGAACATCGGAAAACCAAAGTGACTTGGCTTCGATTGAACCAAGTCAGAACAATAGATTTAGTTATACTCCGCTTATGTCGGAAATAGAGGAGATCATTGCCGATGTTTCATCGCAATCGTTAGAGGATAAACTGGCGAGTTTGAATTTTGAAAAAAATAGCGTTTCTGGTACAACGCCCAAAGTAAGTATAATCATTCCTTTCTATAATAAGTTTGAATATACGGTGAATTGTTTATTCGCCTTACAGTTGCAGTCGTTTACAGACTACGAAATTATTCTTGTTGACGATGCGTCAGACAATAGCGAGTGTCGAAAGTTGGCGTCGATAAAAGGCGTTACCTTGATACGAAATAGGAAGAATGCGGGGTATTTAGCATCGTGTAATAAAGCCGCAAATAAGTCTCAAGCTGAATATATATTGCAGTTAAATAACGATACCTTGCCATTGCAAGGCTGGCTTGAAAATTTAGTAAAAACATTTGAGTACTACCCCGATACAGGTGTCGCCGGCTCTCTCATGCTTGGTGAAGACGGCCTGATTCAAGAAGCCGGTGGAATTATATTTAACGATGCATCTGGTTATAACTATGGCCGCGGGAAGCACCACAGCGAATCGCGGTTCAATTATTGTCGTGAGGTAAATTTTTGTTCGGGTGCCTCAATTCTAATCAAACGCAGCGTTTGGAAAAAGCTGGGGGGTTATGACGATCGTTATACGCCGGCCTACTATGAAGACGCCGACATTGCGATGGCTGCGCATGAAAGTGGCTATAAGGTAATTTATAATCCATTTTCTCGTCTGGTCCACTATGAAGGCGTTTCCTCAGGCACAAATGTGACTCAGGGAGTTAAGCGCTATCAAGAAATCAATAAAGACAAATTCTATCGAAAATGGAAGACGCAGCTCGATGCTAGGCCGCCCGTGCCACCTGCAAATCACATCGATCAATACGTTCGCGGCCAAGTGAAAAGGGGGTGGATACTCTGGATAGATTCTAATACCCCAACGCCAGATAAAGACGCCGGCTCTATTGAAACAGTTCACTTTTTTGAGCGTGCTCTTGAAGACGGATGGGGTGTTTCCTTCATCCCATGGGATGCTTTTAGACATGAGGGACGCTATACAACGGACCTTCAATATATGGGAATAGAGTGTCTATACGATGGTGCGGCCCCAGCACAGTCGCCTGCCGATTGTTTAGAACAACTTGATGATGTATACGATGTGGTCGTTTTATCTCGAGCCACCGTTGCAAAATATACATACCCGCTGATTAAAAGTCGCTTTCCTAATGCGAAGATAATTTTCAATACGGTTGACCTCCATTTTCTCCGCTACGAGCGAGAATTAGAGTTATTAAAAAAACATCCTAAATACAAAATGCCCGCGCGCAGTCAGAAAGTTAGCAAGCAAGATGAGCTTTTTCTGGTAAAGGCTTGCGACGCAACCATCGTGGTCAGCGAGGTAGAAGCGCAGATTATTTGCCAGTCGATTACTAGCGCAAACATTGCCGTTATACCCCTGTTTGGAGATGTGATTGAGAGGGTGAATTCATATGAGAAGCGCCTGAATGTTGGGTTTATCGGTGGTTATCAGCACCCGCCAAACGTCGACGCGGTTAAATATTTTGTCGCAGATATTTGGCCGCTGGTGCGTTTAAGAATCAAAGATTGTAAATTCATTATCGCGGGTTCCCATGTGTCTGATGAAGTTAGTGGTTTAGCGAGTAAATCGGTTGAAGTTAGAGGGTTTGTGCCAACCGTTGGAGAGTTCCTCGAAGGTGTTCGTATCATGGTGGCTCCACTTAGGTATGGGGCGGGAATAAAAGGCAAAATAGTTTCCGGGCTATGTCATGGTGTTCCTCAAGTAGTGTCTCACGAAGCATCAGAGGGGATGGGCTTAGAACACGACAACGATGTAATGATCGCCCAGAGTCCTGAGCAGTTTGCAGATCTAATCATTAAACTCTACAACGATCAGGGGCTGTGGGAGAAAATGGCGGACAACGCGACTAAAGCTGCTGAGCGCTTGTATTCTAAAGAAGTCCTGAGCGTAAAGATTTCCGACTTACTAGACGAGATGAAACCATATGGTGACTCGAAATAGTGCTTTGCCAATAAACGATCCCATAAATCATGCTCTACGAGTTGCGATACAAGCAATGTGCTAACTATACGTCCGAAAACTGAAACCAAAGCCCAAATAATAGGCTTCGAAATAGCATCAATACGGGAAACTAGGGCGGCCTGTTTTAAAGCCATAGATTGACGACAACAGGCTCTCTGTCCGAGACCAAATTAATAGCGCCTCAGTATCGTCAAGACTACGAAGTATTAGGTGGTCAATATCCGACATACTAACGAATAACTTTAATTATGTCGTGAATGGTTTTTGCATATCTTATTTTCTTAAGGAAACTAGAGTAAAGAACGGAGGTTAATGTGAACCCTAATATGTTGCCCAATGGTACTGAGGCTTTGGGGCGTTATGTTCGGGCGACTACAGTAACAAATATAGAAGGCCTTCAAGTTTATTTTGAGGTCAGCCAGTATCCTGTTTAGGGTGTGAGCAGTAAGTATTTAGATGTATACGGAGGAAGAGTTAACTATTTTATCACTGCTGTCCCGTTAACTTTCACAACAACGAAAATTGGTTCGGGTTGCCCCAGACGTCAAGATAGTTGCATCAGCACATTTTCCGTCAGTAATGCTAACGAATTCAGGTAAGTACCCATCGTGATTCAAACCAACGTGTAACTTGATCTATTGTTTATCTTTTTAAGCTTGTCGATTCGACGGTGGTTTAACAAATTAATGAGATCTCCGTTGACGATAGGGTTGAGCCTTTTTGTGATTATTGACTCAGTTCCTTATTTTACTGCTTGGCTAATATCAGGTAACCCCGTGTATCCATTCTTTAACGGGGTTTTTCAATCAATTTACTACGAGGCGAGTAATTTTAATAACGCCCCTTATAATACCGGTATCACGTGGGATTTTTTATATAAGATAATATTTGATTCAAAGAGTTATCTTGAAGCAACAAACGGAG
>JBLHWO010000146.1:0-8961 GCA_047629215.1 Cellvibrionaceae bacterium
ATTAATAGCCGTTACGATTTCTATCTGGCTGGTCGCCACTATCAACTGGGCTCTTGATTACAATCTTAACCGCTTTGGTTTATTTCCTAGAAAGATAGATGCACTTATAGGCATATTAGCGACGCCTTTCCTCCACGGCAGCTGGCCACACCTCGTTAACAATACCTTCGCTTTTTTAACGCTGGGCTGGCTCGCCTCACTCTACGATACAAAAAGACGAAGTCAATTAGCAACATTAAGCCTTTTTATTATTGTTATTGGAGGCCTTCTAACCTGGACACTTGGCCGCCCCTATTTCCATATCGGGCTTAGCGGGGTGATTTTTGGCTACTGGGGCTTTATTACCATAAATGGACTTTTCGATAGGTCCATTAAATCAATTTTTATTAGTTTTATTGCTCTCATTTTCTATGGGGGCATGGTTTTCGGTATCCTTCCAAACTCACCCAGTATCAGCTTTGAAAGCCACGTATTTGGTGCAATAAGCGGTATTCTTTATAGCTATATATTTTATGGTAGACAGAATAAATAATCACACTCTAACTGTATAGAAATATATTTCTAACCAACATCCGCTAGATTACCGCTTTTTTCAAGCCATTCTTTACGATCTGCGGCGCGCTTTTTGGCCAGCAGCATGTCAAATATCTCATGCGCTCCATCACTGGGATCCAAGGTAAGCTGGACCAAGCGACGCGTATCAGGGTTCATCGTTGTCTCTCTAAGCTGCAGAGGGTTCATTTCGCCCAAACCTTTAAAGCGCTGCACATTCACTTTTCCTTTTTTCTTTTCCGCCGCGATACGATCTTCTATACCTTGCCTTTCACTTTCGTCTAGCGCGTAATAAACATCATTACCGATATCGATTCGAAACAGTGGAGGCATTGCAACGTATATATGGCCCCCTTTAACTAAGGCTGGAAAGTGTCGTAAAAATAATGCGCACAGCAGTGTCGCAATATGTAAACCATCAGAATCGGCATCGGCAAGAATACAGACTTTGTGATAGCGTAGTTTTTCTAAATTATCGACCGCTGGATCGATACCCAGTGCAACTGAAATATCGTGCACTTCCTGACTCGCTAAAATTTCGCTGCTATCGACTTCCCATGTGTTTAAAATTTTTCCACGTAGCGGCATTATCGCCTGAAATTCTCTATCGCGCGCCTGCTTGGCTGAACCTCCCGCAGAATCTCCTTCGACAAAAAATATTTCTGAGCGCTCTGGCTCTCCGCTAGAGCAATCAGCTAATTTACCGGGCAGCGCAGGACCCTGCGTGATTTTTTTACGCGCAATTTTTTTACTACTACGTACGCGCTTTTGAGCATTACCAATACAAAACTCAGCGAGGGCATCTCCCTCTTCTGTATGCTGGTTTAGCCATAAACTAAAGCTGTCTTTTACTACACCCGACACAAACGCTGCAGCTTCTCTTGATGATAGGCGCTCTTTTGTTTGACCAGAAAATTGTGGATCCGCTAATTTAGAGCTGAGGATATAACAACAGTTTGCCCAAATATCATCCGGGGCTAATTTAATACCTCTGGGTAATAGGCTTCTAAACTCACAGTACTCACGCATGGCGTCTAATAATCCCGTACGAAACCCGTTAACATGCGTACCGCCTTGTGCGGTTGGGATTAAATTGACATAACTTTCTTGCGTTAACTCGCCACCTTCCGGCAACCATTGCAAAGCCCAATCGACGGCCTCATTAGCGCCAGAAAAACTGCCTACAAAAGGATCCGCTGGCAGAGTATCCCAGCCTTGAGTAGCGCTCATCAAATAATCTATTAAGCCATCCTCGTAATACCATTCCTCCGCTTCTTTTGATTGCTCATCTTTAAAAAACACTTTTAGGCCCGGGCAAAGTACCGCCTTTGCTCTTAATACATGTCGCAAACGGGTGACAGAAAACTTAGGCGAATCAAAATAACTAGGATTAGGGATAAAGTGAACAGAAGTACCCGTATTACGCTTACCACAGGTGTTGATTTCTTTTAATTTTTTCTTTAGCTCTCCGTCTGCAAAACCAATTTCATAAACAACCCCATCGCGCTTAATCGTTACAACAAGCTTTTGGGAAAGCGCATTAACAACACTAATGCCGACACCGTGAAGGCCGCCAGAAAATTGATAATTTTTATTAGAAAATTTACCCCCCGCATGTAAGGTAGAAAGAATAACTTCCACGCCCGGTTTTTTTTGTTCTGGATGAAGGTCAACCGGCATACCGCGACCGTCATCACTAATCGTAATCGATTGATCTTTATGTAAAACAACCTCAATAGTCGTTGCATGGCCAGCTAACGCTTCGTCGACACTGTTATCAATCACCTCTTGCGCAAGGTGATTGGGGCGAGTGGTTTCGGTATACATACCAGGTCTTTTTTTAACGGGATCTAGGCCCGTTAACACCTCAATGTCTTCTGCGGAATAATTGCTCATTATTATTAACTACTACTCTTTTTTTGTATTTTCACTATTGAAAAAATCAACTATATCATCAAAAAACCGTTCGAAATATTGAAAGCCGTGATCACCTCCAGGCTCCACGGTTTGCTTACAACCCGCATACTTTTCGACAGCCAATTGGCAATCTAACGTTTCATCGCCTTCTTGGACAATCAGCCAATATTGTGACTTTTGCTTAAGGTCATCCACCCTATACTCTTTCAACTGCACTAAATGCTGCTGGGTTAACCAGTAGGTTTCATCGTGATGATAATTTTTTAGAGGAATGCCCACATATTTTGGCATTAAGTTGATCGGATCAACCGCCGGATTAACTAACACGGTTTGACAAGCATAACGCTCCGATAACCACGTCGCCCAAAAACCGCCCATTGAGCTGCCAATTAAATAAACTGGCTGATCAGCAACATTCATTAAAGCTTCTAATTGTTGAGCACACTGATCAGGATAAGGCGGTAGCTGTGGACAAAGATACGATATATCCGGATGATATTTCTGGCAATATTCTCTTACTTGTACAGCCTTGAATGAACTAGGCGAACTTAAAAAACCATGAATATAGAGCAGTGTTGGCATTTGTATTTAAAGTCAGCTAGTAGCCGTGAGACTCGAAATCGATACCATAGTCTTTTGTCTCGACTCTATCAATACCGGTCTTAACAACCCCATCATCGTGTAATTCTAACCAACGATAACCTGGCATTTCATCTTCCACCATAAAATCATCTTGATTTGGTGCAAACTGGATACAAGTAGAAGGCGTAGAGAGCAGGTGAATATCATTATAAATTTCACTAAACTCTTGATGTACATGCCCCCATAGCACCGCCTTAACGTTTGAGTAAGGGCTAATAACTTCCCAGAAAGAGTGGGCATTTTGAATAATGTAGCGATCCATCCATTGACTGCCTATGGGGACAGGCTGATGGTGAAAGCTTATAAGGACATATTTATCTAAATGTGAAGAGAGTGACTGCGATAAAAAGTCTAATTCCGACTGAGAAAAATTACCATGGATTTCGCCGGGAACGTGTGAATCCAAGAGCAAAATGGCCCATGATTCATATATGATGAGCTGATGCTTTGAATCAGGTAATATCGCCTCCATCATATTGTGATCGTCATGATTGCCTGGCAACCATACCATAGGAGCTAGAAGGTGATCAGATACAGTCGTATAAAAGCGCTGATAGGCAGCGAGACTAGCATCATTAGCAATATCACCCGTCGCCAAGATAAGGTCTATCTCATCTTGCTGGGCGTTAACTAAATTCAATACATCGACCAAACTTTCATCGGGGTTCATCGACAACAAGGGATCACCATGATTAATGCCGAGATGACTATCGGTAATTTGTACAAGTTTAATCATAGTGCGGATATCGCTATTCTCTGCTTACTGCCAAGCCCAATTATTCACAATACACATTTAACCCGTTATTGTGACGTTATCTAAGACACGCCCTTGGGTCAAACAGAGCTCAAGCAACTCTCCTAAAAAACGATTTAACTGTGCCTTTTCATCCGAATGATACATTCGAGGGTTGGGATAATCATGGCGAGCTTTAAAACGGCTACGACCTTCCCATGCAATGACCTCAGCAACCGTTGCATCGTGATATAAACGCACTTCAAATGAATAAGACTTAAATCTGCTGGATAGCATTGTAACGCTTCCTTGGATATCTGCCATTGAAATTTGAGTCTTAGCCTCTGTTGATTGGCTTTTTTGAGCGTCGCATCTCAAATATTCATTCCATGATGCCCGATTGTGCAAGCTAGGATGAACCGCAACGTGAACAGTAGTGGTGTATTTAGCCACATCTGCGACCTTGATCAACAAGGCCATTTCGCTATTTTTAGTGTAACCAATAATATAGCGCCATTCCTTGTTGTTAGTAAGACTTTTATCAATAGGGTCAGTAAGCGCTTCCTCTTCATCTCCGGACGAAAGCTCACTAGATGACAAGCCCCCGCCTTTGAAAGTGTCAGTTGTATCCGTACGCCACCCAGGCATCAACCTCCTTAAACGGCGGTAATTGAATTCACAATCCGCCAAGTGAGCGGGGAAATTAACAACATAGCGTTTTTTAGAGTGCGGCATTTAGGCTCCCTGCATATATTTCCGCCATATCCGAGCGATTTAATTGCAACCACTGCAAGCAAATTAAAGTGGCGGCATTATTGTAACGACCGCAATATAGATCACCCAACACGCTTTCTTCAGGTAAAATCAGCACGCTTATATCCTCATTCTCTTTTTTAAGGCCATGAATACCACCAACATGGCTTAGATCGCCTAAGGCGCAAAATAAGGTAAGCTGTTCATCCGTACCTCCGGGGCTAGAAAAATAATCGCAAATGGGGATGAGCTCTTCTGGGCTCATTCCAGCTTCTTCTCTTAACTCGCGCAATATAACATCTTGCGGCTGCTCACCGACCTCCGTCATTCCTGCTACTACCTCACACAACCAAGGGCTATTATTTGAACCGAGCGCACCTACTCGGAACTGCTCAATCAATCCGATGAGCCGGTTCACTGGATCGTACATCACCGCTGCTACCGCTTGACCACGAACAAAGATTTCTCGTTTAATGGTGTTGCTCCAGCCGCCCTCATACAGACGATGACGCAAAGCCAGCTTCTCCATTTTAAAGAAGCCTTGGTAGGCAACTACATGACTTTCTATTTTTACGTCTTGAGAAGAGAAAGTCGCTTTTTTATTTATATTGTCGTGTTCTGATGACATAAAGCCTACCATTGAAAAAATTGTCAACCAGTCTTGATTGTTAGAATCCGGTATCGACGCAGATTCAATAAGAAGTTAGACTAAAGCTTGGTTTAGTCTCCATTAATTGTAGCAACTTGCATGGATAATTATGAACAATAAACACACTTTCTTTTCTTTTTTCTCTACGCCACTAAGTGTATTGTCGATTGCAACAATAGGGACAAGCTTATTTAGCTTAAATACTTATAGCGATTCGCTACTGGAAGTGTACGAATTAGCCGCTAATAACGATCATGAATATCGAGCTAACATAGCGAATTATAATGCTGACAAAGAGGCGATCAATATCGGGAGAAGCGCTTTACTGCCGCAAATAGCGGGGAGCGCAGGCTACAGTGAAGCTAACGCTACTACATCCTCACCTAACACTAGTCTTGATGGCAAATCTGATACTGACACCAAAGCATATTCTGTAGAATTGCAACAGGCCCTTATCAATTTTAATGCCTTGAATACTTATCGCAGCAATAAACTGCAAACAAGCGCTGCAGAAATACAGTTAGCCGCCGACCAACAGTCGCTCATTATTCGTAGTGCTGAGGCCTATTTTGATGTGCTACGGGCCATCGACCAATTACGTACCTCCCAAGCAGAAGAAAAAGCGCTTTCTACACAACTAGAGCAAACTCGTCAGCGCTACGAAGTTGGCTTAATTTCTATTAATGATGTTTATGAAGCACAAGCTGCTTATGACAGCACAGTGGCAAGTCGCTTGTCGGCCCAAGTTAATGTCGGCACCACATTAGAATCACTCACAATACTGACAGGCAAAAATCACACAAGTATTGCGCCATTAAAAAATACATTTTCTGCTGTTTATCCAAGCCCTAATGATAAACAAGCGTGGATTGATGCCGCCAATAAAAACAACCTACTATTACAAGTAGATAAAATAAATGCTGATGTGTCGTCTTATGATGCAAAAGCGATTAAAGCTAATCGTTACCCTACCCTCACTGGCTCTATTAGCTATGGGAATAGAGATTCGGACGTTAGCGATAATGGCACTGGCAGCGTTAACCGCTCTGATGATACCGATACCACACGTTTTAGTTTAGACTTAAATATTCCCATCTACAGTGGCGGCAATTTAACCGCTCGACAAAGACAAGCGGCTCAACAACAAATAGCCAGCAAGGAAACATTTTTATTTAGCCGGCGTAAAACCATTCAAGAAACTCGCTCACTGTTTTTAACAGTATCAACTGACATTGCGCAAATTAAAGCTCGCAAACAGGCTATTGTATCCAATGAAAGTGCATTAGAAGCAACTCAAGCCGGTTATGATGCCGGTACTCGCGATATTGTTGATGTAGTTAATGCACAACGTAATTTATTTCAGGCACAGAGAGATTATTTTAACGCACTTTATAATTATATTATTAGCACGCTAAATCTGAAGCGGGTCGCTGGAACCCTGAACGTTAACGATCTAGAGCAGCTAGAACAATCATTAAAAGAGAGTGAAGAGGTTATTTACCAAATTTTTTAGTTTATTTTTTTTGAATAAATGGCTCTACGATATCAATCACTTTATCCAAAGCCCCGCTATTCTTTTCAATATAATCGATAGCTGCCTGCCCTCTAACCTGCCTTAATTGTTGAGTTTGCATTAGCTCTCTTAGAGCTGCAGTTAAATCGTCGGCCCCATTTGCTTTCGATAAAGCCCCAACTCTCATTAACTCTTGAGTCGCCAATAAAAAATTATAATCACTTTGGCCACTCACAATGGGAAGCCCCCACGCAGCCGGCTCTAAGGGGTTATGGCCACCATGCTCGATAAATGTACCGCCCATAATAGCAATATCGCAAATACCGAAAAGTATAAACAATTCGCCCATAGTATCTGCCAGTAAAATATCCGTTAGATCACTCACAAGATCATTTTTGTTTTTTCTAGCGACCACTAACCCTGCCTGCCGGCATAATTCAGCAACTGAATCAAACCTCTCTGGGTGTCGAGGAACTAGCACCAGCAACAAAGAAGAAAATAATGGCTTCAGTTTTTTGTATGCCGCCAAAACTATTTCATCTTCGCCTTTATGAGTGCTAGCCGCCAACATAACGAGACGTTTAGCGCCTTTCTCCAAAGCTTTTCTATAACCGGATGCTTGTTTGCGTATAGCGTCACTGACTTTAATATCGGCTTTAATACTGCCAGTAACAATTATATTGTTACTGGCAGTATTATCAAACATTAACGCTGAAAATCGTTTTTTGTCCGCATCCGACTGCGCGCAAATTATATTTATTTTATTAAAAATAAAAGATGAAAACTTGGGAAGATTTTTATATCGGGCAAGAGATTTTTCCGACAAACGACCATTGACTAATATGGTAGGTATTTTTTTTTGATCGCATTTAACAATCATATTAGGCCAAATCTCTGTCTCGACAATTAAAAACAAATCGGGCCGAATTTTTTTTAAAAAACGATTAACGCTGCCAGGCAAATCATAAGGCGCATACACATGGAAGACTCTGCCTCCAAACAAACGACGCACCTGATCAGAACCCGTCGGCGTCATTGTAGTCAGTACGACATTTATATTTTTATATTTCTTAAGGCACTGCTCAACCAACTCTCTAGACGCTAATACTTCGCCGACAGAAACTGCATGCAACCATACATTTTTTTGTTTCGATGATTTAAAAGCAGCATGTACTTTAAAAAATCCAAACCGTTCTGGCCATCGCCGCCAATATTGAGGTGCCTTAAACCCTCGCCATACAAGCCGTAACAATAGTAAAGGTAAAATACAGTACAAAGCAAGAGAGTAAATAAACATTAATTTAATTTATTATTTTCTGTATAAACCAACCCTTCAACTTTCCCCTTAGATTCATCTTCGGGGTCTTTTTCAGGCTCCTCCTCAGAAAACCCTTGCTGATAAAGCTGAGAATAGTGGCCACCAGTAGATAATAACTCTGCGTGAGTGCCCTGCTCGACTAGTGAACCTTGATCCATCACAATGATTTTATCAGCAGCTTCAATGGTCGATAAACGGTGTGCAATAATTATCGTTGTTCTACCCTTGCTTGCTGTTTGCAATGCTTTTTGGATATGCCGCTCTGAGTCAGTATCGAGAGCGGAGGTAGCTTCATCTAAAATCAAAATGGGCGCATCTTTTAATAATGCCCTCGCGATCGCGATTCGCTGCCTTTGTCCACCCGAAAGGCGGGTGCCATTTTCACCGACCATCGTTTGCAAACCATCCGGTAACTTTGCAATAAACTCCCAGGCATTTGCTTTTTTTGCCGCTGCTATAATCTCTCTTTCAGATGCATTTTGCATATCACCATAGGCAATATTTTTAGCTAAAGTATCGTTAAACAAAGTAATGCTTTGATTCACCAAGGCTATTTGGCTGCGTAAACATTTTAGGCTGAGAGCTTCAATAAGATGGCCATCTATGCTTATTATTCCCTGCTGATGAGTTAAAAAACGCGGGATCAAATTTGCCAGCGTTGTTTTACCGCTTCCGGAACGCCCAACTAAGGCCAGCGTTTTTCCTGCAGCGACGGAGAAACTAACACCTCTCAAGGCAACTGCTCCCTCATCATAAGCAAAGGTTACTTTATCGAACTCTATACCGCCTTTAAGCGTTGCTGAATCACCCGTTTCGATATTCTCTTCCAAGGGCTCATCCATCTGATTAAAGATACTGTCAGCGGCTGCAACGCCTTTTTGTAT
>JBLHWO010000147.1:0-8882 GCA_047629215.1 Cellvibrionaceae bacterium
CGGTATGATAGCGACTCTTTTCAACAGACTGTGTTGTGGATAAGAATTCGGAGTGTAGCGCAGCCTGGTAGCGCACCACACTGGGGGTGTGGTGGTCGTCGGTTCAAATCCGGCCACTCCGACCATTTATTTTTAATAAAATCAGTCGCCTGCATTGGTTTGTTAATCCCCATAAAAAAACTTTCCCGATATTTTCTCGAAACGATCCACTAAACACTTTCTATTGTAGAGAGCCGCTTATATTTAGGGACGCCCTATATACTAATCTTGCTTCATCTCGTCATCGCCACTTTTCCCTAGCTCGTTAACCCCTTCTATAATCTAAATGATTTTAAAGTGTTACCTGAAGGGGGCTGATCTTATTTATGACCGAGAGAGTCCGTTTCTGCCAAGCGTTTGGCTGCTGGGGTGGGGGAGTCTCCCATAGCCGCTAGGTTGCCAGCAAAGCTCGCCATTCTTTTTAACCCCCTATTCTCAGATGGTATAGCTGTTTCGGCGGGTGGCAGCTTCGCTGTCAATAATACCCCATCGTTATCAGCAAAGGAGGTGTCCTGATGCAAGCATGTCTCAACATACGCCTCTATACCCATCATCTGATCATCGGGGGAGTTAAACTCAGCAAGCTTACTTAAAAACTTTTTTATTGCACTAGCAGAGAGACACTGGTGTTCAGTATGGGGGTGCTGGTGTTTTGGTTGATTTAACGTATCCGTTAAAGCTTGCACAAAACCATTACCGCTGAGTGAATAATTTGCAACAGTACCCACACTATTTTCTAACAACCTTAATAAATTTTTTCCAACGTGAATCAATTCACTATCCTGCTTTTCTGGTTTTTGGCTTATCAGTTCACTGTAAAAGCGTTTAACATCTGACATAAAACGGTGTGCAATTACATTACGGTCTAAGCCTGCAATATATTTCCCGTAGATAATCTGCTCACTTAAGTCTTCATTCCTATGCCCCGTTTTTTTAACGCCTTTTTCGCGAGTATTTCTATAGCCCTCAGAAGTATTCTGGTTAAAGCTAACCACTCTGCTTTCTGGCCTAGGTCCAGCTGTTGGATTACCCATTTTTGGAAACATATAAAAGTTCTCTTTATCGATAAAATAGCTGTTGTGGCTATTGCTGCATTAGGTGACAAGCAAGTTATTCTCTACAACAATAATCAAGAGTTGCTGACTCTTTGGTTATTAAATTGATTACTGACCTGTCCTGAGTGACAGTTCCTATAGTTTGGTTCGTCCGATAGCGAAGTCTGGGTTATTTAAGTTTCAATCTTAGGCTAACTGCAATAGGCATACAGGATGATTTTAGTTGATCATCACTGCTGATGGTAAGGCTTTACGTTAATACAGGAAGAAATCTTCTACTGTTCGGCCTTACTGATAAGTATGGTGGGTTAGCTTGGTCCGTACTTTACAAAGCCATCGAGCCATTCTTCCGCAATAAGTCCAAGAGTTCTTTTGTTTTCGCTCAACATTTGCACAGTTGAGTGTTAATAATAACGCGCCGATTGCCAGTAGTATAGATCTTGTAGTAGATTGACAAAGATAGGGGGTATTAACCCTTTTTATACTCAACGAGGAATGATTGATAATGAGAGTTATAATTGCTATTTTTTTATGGAGCCTAGTCGCCATTAACTCTGTGTATGCAGAAAAGCTATTATTGGAATTGAAAGACGGCGTGGTTGAAGTTGAGTTGCTTTCAGAAAAAGCACCAAAACATGTTGCGCGCATAAAAGAATTAGCCGAAAAAGGTTTTTATGATGATATTGTTTTTCATCGGGTTATTGAAGGCTTTATGGCACAAACAGGTGATCCAACAGGAACGGGTAGCGGTGGTTCGGGTAAAAAATTAAACGCTGAATTTAATAAGGAAAAGCATACACGTGGATCAGTTTCTATGGCTCGTTCTTCACGGCCTAACTCTGCTGATAGTCAATTTTTTATTGTTTTAAAAGATGCGCTCTTTTTAGATGGAAAGTACACTGTGTGGGGGCGCGTTGTGAAAGGTATGGAATTTGTTGACAAAATAAAAAAAGGCGAGCCCCCGAGAAACCCTGATAAAATTATTTCTATGCGCGTAGAAAAATAATTTTCAAAATTATTAATCTCTATAAGCTTATTTGTAAATAATTTTTTAATAGAGTAATAGTTTTTCTATTACTCTATTGTCTTTAGCTTGAGTCAGCCTGAGATGAGCTATTAAAATAATCAAATCAATTTAGCAAAAATATTTTTGCGTCTTCTTCAGCTCTATAAGCCTCTCCAACTTTAACCGCATTAGTTCTAGCTATAATTTCACGACCAAGCTCTGGAGAAACAGAAACCAATAAACCACCATTTGTTTGTGGGTCTAATAAACATTTTACCGTCGCGAGATCTGTATTACCTATATCGCATTGATTTAGCATAGGCATTAATTGTGGAGTTAATGTAGATTCAAACCCTTGCCGACTTAATTTAAGAACGCTATTCATTAGCGGAATATCGTCCATTTTTATTTTTATAGAATATGGTGTTCCTTTAAGCATTTCTAAAAGGTGTCCAATAAGGCCAAAACCGCTTACGTCGGTAGCAGCATGGATTTCTTTATTTTTTAGAGCCGAAAAAAACGGTCGATTTGATAGCAATAAATTACACCACAGTATTTTAATACTATCAGGGCTTGCAGCACCTTGGGCATCTGCCGCGAGTATAATGCCAGAGCCCAATGCTTTATTTAGCAGTAGCCAGTCACCTTCTTGTAGGGCATTCTTTTGCCAGCGTGATTCACCCACTCCATTGACCACTAACGCTAAGTGTGTTTCCAGCCCCTGGGTACTGTGGCCACCGACTAAGGTCGTTTCGTGGTGAAGTAAGGTTTCAGTGACGCCCTGCATTAGGCGTGTGAAATCTCGTTTAATTAGCCGTGGATGTCCAAACTTTAAATTTGCCCACAGTTGAGCGCTGGTCGGCTGTAAGCCCATGGCGTATAAATCGTTTATGGCGTGATGCGTCGTCGCGATCCCCAGTTTGTAATAATCGTCGGTAAAGGCACGAAAACCATCAATACTTTGTAGTAACGATGTTGTGTCAATTACCGCAGCAACGGCAGCGTCTTCTGTTTGTGTTAAATCGGTATCAAAATTTTCATTTGGAAAAACATTGAGTTCTTTCAGTGTCTCGCTTAGCAATTCGGGCCCAATTTTACTGCCGCACCCTGCGCAATGCATGGGTTCGTTAACCATTGTCGGCATAGTGGGTAGGTTTTTAAAAAACAGGGCCATAAATTTTTGGTCGATTTTGTCTTTCCATCGCCAAACCCATTTGCCTTTTAAACTTAACCAACCGCGTTGGCCCACTGCATTTTTGCCTCCGAGTGAAATCAGAGATAAAAAATCGGTTTGTAGTGTGAGGGGTGTCATCGTTTGTTGGTTAAACGCAGCGCGTAAGTTTTTAACTAGAAACGGTGCCGAACGCACTGCGAAGACGCCCGCTTTAGGTCGGGGTGATTTAACCATTGTTGCCACGTCACCACAGGCAAACACATCGTTGTGGGAAGTGCTTTGTAAAAATTCATTAACGGCAATAAAACCGCTTGCGTCAACATCAAGTCCGGCGACTTTGGGCCATGTTGGCGCGGTTGCAGGTGTGCACCAAATAGATTGGTCAATACTCAGTGTGTTACCTACGTTAGATTCAATAGTATTTTTGGTTACTTGGGAAACTCGAAAACCGGTGATTAACTCTATTCGGTAAAGCTTTAGTGCAATAGCCACCTGTTTTTGTACATTTCGGTGATAATCTGGTAATAGTGTATCGCCCGATTGTACCAATGACAGTTTTAAAGCATCCCCTGCCTGCTTAAACCGATGAGCAATGGCAAGAACCATTTCGATACCTGCCGCACCGCCACCAATAATCGCCCAATGGGGTGTGCCGTATTCGGTTTTTTGAGCAAGAAGTTTTCGCCATGCAGCGGTGAGCTGGCTGACAGGCTTTACACCAACGCCAAATTCACGCGCACCCGGAATATTTACGTTTGGCGTTGAACCGGTATTGATGGAAACTTTGTCGTAGCTGATGCTGACTTGATTCTCTAATTGAATCGTTTTATTTACTGCATCAATACCATTGACGCGTCCGTTAATTAAGCGAACCTGAGCTGCTTTACACAGTTTGTTTAAGTCCAAGTGTGTTTCTTCTAGACTGTAATGCCCCGCAATGTAACCGGGCAGCATGCCTGAGTAAGGCGTTAATAATGTGTCGGTAATTAGTGTTAGACGGACATTTTTTATTGGTTTCATAGCCAACATTCTCAACACTAAAGAGTGGGTATGCCCACCGCCGATAAAAACTAAGTCATATTCATGCATGGTGATGGTTTCTTATAAAAGCACTGGGGCTAAGATTATATGGAATTGCTTTGCAGCCTAAGCAAAGTGACCCCATGGAAATGATAATAAGCTTAAACAGTATTATCTTGTGGCTAGCCATTCAACGATCTCAGTATGCGAGCCTTTAAAAATAGTTTTGTCGGTCTTTTGCTGATACTGATATTCGTACATTGGATCGTAATATTCACTGAGTAGTATGTTTATAATATCGTCAAAACCAGACCACTGATTTTGGCTCTTCAGTGCAATAATTGCTGAATCAAGTGTTGCGTTAATGAACGTGAACCGAGTTCCCCCTAAGCGCTTTTTAATACGTAATACCGCCTCTCGAATAAAGGCGTCCAGTAAATCGTATGCCGTGTTGGGGTCATTTTTTTGATAATGTTTTAAAGTATTCATAAAATAGTCGCGTCGGATGCGAGCAATACGTTGTTCATAGGGTGCCTCGATCAAAATATTACTGGCGAACCGAGTCGCCGCTAAATACTCTGGCAATATTGTAATTCGACCGATCAAGCGCGATTCATCTTCAATGAGTACCGGTGAATCGTCCACATGGATGCGTTTTAGCCATGCTACCGACCAAGTATTTTCAAAATTAATTTGCACAGGCTGCGGTACAAAGGTTTTACCAAAGGTGCTGCCTCTATGCTTAGCTAAGCCTTCAAGGTCAATGGAATGAGGCCAATCGTTAATCACTTCTGTTTTACCGCTACCGGTTGCGCCCGATAACACAATGAACTGGCCTTGGTTGATTCTTTGTTGCAATTGCGCGAGCAAATAGGTGCGCATCGCTTTATAACCACCTTTCACGTAGGGTCTGTCTATGCCTGCATCACTGAGCCATTGCTGAGCAATGCGAGACCGTAACCCGCCTCGAAAGCAATATAAGATACCGTCAGGGTGTTGGTTGGTGAAATCTTGCCATTTTTGTATACGTTGGGCTTTTAAATCCCCAAAAACTAATTGATGGCCGAGTTCAACAGCGGCATCTGGGCCGTGCTCTTTATAACAGGTACCCACGGCTTCCCGCTCATCATTGTTCATCAATGGAGCATTGATGCTGCTGGGGAAGGCCCCTTTAGTGAATTCGACGGGCGCACGTACGTCTATCATTGGGGTATCGGATAAAAACAGCTGTTTGAAGTCGGTGATGGGTTTCAAAATAAAAGCTCGGATGACCTGAAAACCTATTATGGCTCGCTATAGGGGCTTAACTCAAATAAGATTGAACCTTTGTCGATTACCAGTAACCCGCATCCTCAGTTGATTGATGAAAAGGGTGTATTAATCTTTCCTGTACTCTTAATTTTGATAGTCAATGACACTATTTTAGCGTTCTTCACTTTTTTAGGTTGCACCCGAAGGGTGGCTACGAATTTGCCGAAAAAAGCAAAAAATCACTTTATATTCTGCACCTTAGTCACCCTCGCAACAATTTAACTGCGGTATTTAGGTTAAACTATGGGGATGATTCTCGTATGGCTGGGTTGGCATAGATCTATACCGATACCGTTAATAAGGTACTCAATACAATAAAGGGGTCGTTATATGAAAGTGTCGGATGCGTTGCGCGCAAGAAAATCGGTAAGAGCCTTTACCGAGCAAGCTGTTAGTGAAGAGCAAGTTAGACTAATACTGGATGCCGCTCGCTGCGCTCCTTCTGGTGTGAATACCCAGCCATGGCGAGTAGCGGTCGTGACCGGTGATGCGAAGCAACAACTACAAACGCGTATCGAAACGGCCTTTCGTGCCGGTGAGCCTTCTGCTCAAGAATACCAGTACTACCCTAAAGAGTGGCGAGAGCCTTATCGTAGTCGGCGTAAAGAAACGGGTTTAATGCTGTATTCAGCAGTGGGTATTGCCAGAGAAGATAAGCAGAAACGTCAAGACCAGTGGGCGGCCAATTACCGTAGTTTCGATGCGCCAGTAATGCTCTTGTTTTTAATGGATTCGGTTATGGAAACCGGTTCTTATATGGACTATGGCATGTTTATACAGTCCGCTATGCTAATGGCCACAGAAATGGGATTGGCTACTTGTCCTCAGGCAGCGCTAGCTGAATACCCTAACATTGTGAGGGATCAGTTAGCTTATGATGCCTCTACTACCGTTGTCTGTGGTATGGCATTGGGGTATGAAGATACGAGTGCGGTGATCAATAGATACCGAACGCCCAGAGAAGTGGTCGATAGCTTTACTCATTTTTTTGACGAAGTTGAGCTTTGAAGTTGGCTTTTCTATTCTTCTTTTTCGTGTCGTCTAGCAGTTTCTTAGCGGCTATTTTTTCACTCACTTCTATTATCTCAGTTTCCATCATTGCGGGTGTCTCCAAGGTAAGTCTCCCAAGTTGGCCGCCCCTTAAATCATGAATCAATATTTCTGACGCTTTGTGAAGATTGATGCGTCCACCCGTCTGTTTTGCACCGCGTTTTCTTCCTAGGGCTTCTAAACACTGCAATTCAGACTGTGGTAGCTCCTCTAGCGCGTAACGTTCCATTAAGCGTTCAGGGTAGAGCCTTAACAGGTTTTCTGCGGCATAAAAGCCCATATCTTCGAACTCAACGGCGGTATTTTTAATAGAGCCGATCATCGCTAAGCGATAGCCGCTATTGGGGTTTTCAATTTTTGGCCATAGCATGCCAGGCGTATCATGCAAGATCACATTGTCATTCAATACAATTTTTTGCTGTTGCTTAGTTACAGCAGGCTCATCACCCACTCTGGCAATCTGCCTCCCTGCTAAGGCATTGATTAGCGTTGATTTTCCAACATTTGGAATACCAACAATCATGGCATTAATCGCCTTAAAGCTGGCGCTTTTTGCTTTCTCTGGCGCTAGTTTCTGGCAAAGCTCGCTAATTTGATGGAGTGTAGAGCGATCTTCCTTATGATAGGCAATCGTCTTTATATTACTTTGCTGTTCTATATAAGCTTGCCATTCGGCTGTTTTTTCTGGATCAGCTAAGTCAGTTTTACTGAGAATGACAATAGTGGGCTTCGATTCTCTCCAGTCACCAATAAAAGGGTTTTGGCTGCTATAGGGAAGTCGTGCGTCTACGATTTCCATCAAAACATCAATGCTATCTAAACGTTTAATGACTTCTTTGCGGGCCTTATGCATATGCCCAGGGTACCAATTGATGCTCACGGTTAGTCTCGAATTATCTCAATTTGGTATTGTAGGGGTAAGTGAGGGCTCGATGCTAGCTATGATTAGCTACATAGTGACGAGATATCTATTTAGGCTGTAAAAAATGGGAGTCATGCAGGACGCATGGTCATGAGTGTCAGCTCATTCGAGGGAATGAAAGCCAGTAAGTCCGGAAACTACGCCCGTTTTTATTGACGACTATTAACCCGTGTAGGGAGCGCGGGTTAATTAGTAGGCAAAAAGGAATAGGGCGGCGAAATGCCGCCCTGATGAGATGCACGCCTAACTGGCTATTGCATCAATATCGTCATCGGGGCTGCGAGCGTTGCGCCGAAGTTGGTCAGAGTGCCAAGAGTGTAGTTTCTCTGTATGTGATTTTAGTTTTCTTTCAGCACTATTAAAGGCGTCTCTGACGGCAATATGAATAGACGCGTCGTCTTGGCTGATAGTAATAGGGCTACCTTTAATTTCAATTTCTACAGTGGCTCTAAATTGTTTGCCTTTGTGTTTGTGGTTATGGGGAGACTCAATGACCACGCGACTGTATTGAATATCGCTGGAATAGCGCGTTAACTTTTCTAGGCGCTTATCGATAATTGCATTGAGTGCCTGAGAGGGATCCATGTCCCGATAGGTAACCTGATTAGCCATTGTCATAAAGTAATCCTCCTGAGATTAGTGATGATGGTTAACACGAGCAAAATCGTCACGATCGGAACACGGTATAGGAACCATCTTCTGGTGCGTAGCGAATGTAGTAAAAAGGGAAGCTATAATATAGGGGAGGTTAATATGCCTTATGTTGAATTCTCTTAAGGAATTCAATTGAAAATAGGCAAGGGCTGTGTACATTACTTTTCTATTGACCATAGGTTTACTATCTGCTTATTTTTATTAAACTTCAATAGTTTTTTGTGGCACGAATTACGCATACCTACGAGAGCCAACTAGTTGAAAAGTGTTGCTTTCCCCAGGTTTATATAGACTCTATTTGGTCTTATGCTTCTGCAGGCCTTGAAATCATTAAAGTTTATGGATGATTCTTTAAAAAAGTAGTGTTAAGTGTTAATGAATTATTGATACCAAAAAATAATTTTTTATCGCATTAAATTCTATAGAAAGTGATGATTTCTATAGGCCTTAGGCTTGAAAAAATAATAGTGATCACCATTTTTTTTATTGTGCTTGCTTATTTCTATTTATGAGCGAGTAATGCTTTACTATTCGAAATAGTGCAGGAGCACATACTGCTTGGTTTATAACAAACGAGCTTAACATTATTACTTTTAATTAAGCGGATAGCATTTGCATACTATTGACTTCTCACTTTTATATTTTTCAGCG
>JBLHWO010000148.1:0-8803 GCA_047629215.1 Cellvibrionaceae bacterium
TATTTAAATTTATTAATAAAATCAGGAACACTGAAATGAAAAACATTCAAAAAATGCACGCAAACGCGAAGGGTTTCACCCTAATCGAATTGATGATCGTAGTCGCGATTATCGGTATTTTAGCCGCAATTGCCTTACCAGCTTATTCGGACTACACTGTACGTGCACGTGTAACTGAGCTCATCGTTGGCGCATCTGCTTCACGTACAGCCATCTCTGAATATGCCGCGTCTATTGGCTCATTGCCAAGTGGACCTGACCAAGCCGGCATCGACGAAGATCGTATCACTGGTAAGATGCGAAGCCTAGACATCGACGGCGATGCGATAGTTACTGTTGTTGGTAATGCAACATTAATCGGCGAAGATGTTACGATTACTCTTACGCCGTCATTAAACGGCACTACCTCTGTTGTGAATTGGGTATGTGGCGCAGCAGTAGGAACTACATTCGTTCCAGCATCTTGTCGTGGCTAACATTGCTGTTAGGCTAGCTTGATAGCCAATCCTTAAACTAAAAAGGGGTGACATCCGTCATCCCTTTTTTTATTCTTCCAGAAAACTAGTCACCGCCGATACTCACTCATCATAACAATGCACTCAAAGAAAACTGTCTTCATATCCCTCTTCGTATTATTTAGCCTTATCTTTGCAATCTATTCGAAGGGACTAAATGGTCCATTTATGTTGGACGACTTTCAAAATTTGACGCCGTTAATGAAGACCGAATTCTCTATTGATGGACTTCACCGTGCTATTTCACTACACAAATCTGGCATTCACCCCATAACCAGAGCCCTACCAGTCGCGTCTTTTGTTGCTACCGCGCAAATTCATGGAAGCGAATCGTGGGGGTTCAAATTTCACAATGTGATTATCCACCTTATTTGCGGTATCTTTATATTTCTGTTTGCCAGGAGGCTATTTAGTACCTGTAAACTCGCCAATACAAACAACATCACAGTAGTCGCTTTTTTCGCCACCAGTTTATGGCTGCTGCACCCTCTGCACGTTAGCACTGTACTTTACGCAGTGCAGCGCTTGGCTCAATTTTCAACCTTGTTTATAATTGTCGGTCTTTGCTGCTATTTATACGGCAGAACATTATCGAACACCAAACTCAAGTCGGTCTATTACTTCTTATTATTCCCGATTACTCTGGCGCTAGGATTAATGAGTAAGGAAAACGGGGCCTTAATCTTTGTGTATATCGCTCTGACCGAACTATTGCTTCGTCGATATAAGCCCTGGCAAAACCTCGACAAAGTTTTCTTAATGGTATTCTGTGCTACTCCGTTGGTACTCGGCGTGATATTATTTTTAGCAATATCGCCGACCTTGCTAGACTACTCGCTACGGCAATTTAGCTTAGCAGACCGCCTGCTTACACAAATCTATTTTGTCGCTTTTTACTTAAAGCAAATAGTGCTACCGGACCTATCACGAATGGGTCTTTATTTCGATGATATCGCCGTATTCAGGCGCTTTAGCCCATTGATTTTGACGCTGCTAGCGCTGCACATAAGCTTGCTAGTATCGGGTCTTTGGTTCACCTTTAAGGGAAAAATTCTAGGTTATGCGATTGTCTTTTTCTATGTTGGCCACTTAATTGAATCAACAGTAGTACCCCTCGAAATGGCATTCGAGCACCGAAACTATCTGCCGATAGTCGGCATAACGATTGGTCTAGCCTATGCGGTATCGATTATTCCATCGGCGATTTTGAGATATTCAGTTGCGCTGCTAATACTGACCACTTTTTCACTGTTATTATTTACTCGCGTGGGATTTTGGCAAGACGAGCACGAGTGGCAAAAAACCAAACTTGCCTTTCACCCGAAATCGCTCCGAACTCGAGTCTCCTATATTGAATACTTAAATTTTAACAAGCAAGTTGATAAGCTCTCGGATGCGGCTCGCCAGGCCGAAGAGGACTTCCCTAACGAGCCGCTGCTAATCATGAACCGATTAGGCCGCGAATGTGTTTTGCAGCCGACTCAAGGGCTAGGAGATGAATCGTTAGAAAAGGCAATCTCACTGATACGGCTCGGTGGCATTAACGGCGGGCGCTTATCTAACATTTCGGCACTGATTTCCAATCACGTTAAGAATACATGCACCAATTTGACCTTCAAAAAACTTTTTACCTTGGTCGACGTCGCGATTGAGGCTGAAAACAAAAAAGCATCAAGTATCTATGTTGGTCACTTGAGGGCAATAAAATCTATGCTACTTTTTAGGCAGAACCGGCTTATAGAAGCAAAAGATCTTTTGGTGTCAGCCTATGAAACTACTGGACGTATTAATTATTTGCTCGATGCCGTTACAGCTATGTCGTTTAAAAAGGAACATACAGAGCTGGCAGCCGAACTACTGCACCGAATCAAGAATGAACCATCAATTGACCTCAGGCTGTATGCAGAGAAACTCTCGGTTTTAGAGAAACAGATCGAGGAACTCAATAACCGGCCATGATAGTGTAATTAGTGCCACTTATCTGCTCGGCAGAATCGGTCTAGTTCTCGAACCCTTTTACGACCACCTACAGTCATCGGTAAGGCGAAATTTTTAAGATCTGATTTTACTTTTAGCGCGTGCACCTTAAGTCGTTTGGGGTTATCTAAAGCTGTGTTTAGCTCGCCTTGCGAGGGATTAATATCGTTCTAGGGCCATAGACTAAGCAATTGTTTTGATCTATCCAAAGACTGAAGTGTACCCCAGCATTAGGACAGGTGACTGATCAAGCTAAGGAGTTATTTTCTGTTTAAAATAGTATCAAACAGAGGTAACAAACCATGAGTAGAAAACGTAGAAATCATTCTCCAGAATTCAAAGCCAAGATTGCTTTAGACGCGATCAAGGGGGATGAAACCTTGAGTCAATTATCAGGGAGACACGCTATTGATACCAATTTAATTGTGGAAGAAACAATTATTAGAAATCTCCGCCGTAGTTTTCTCTTCTGGGAAAGGCTTAGCACCGGATCGTGAATCAGAAATTAAGGACCATCAAGCTAAGATCAGAGAGATCACGATGGTGAACGATTTTTTGTGCAAAGCGCTCGGTCGCTAAGCAAACAAGAGCGCAAAAAATGATTAATAGAAATAATGATCTGTCACTGGTGAAGCAATGTCGTGGTATCAATATCGTCCGATCCGGTATTTATTATGAATCCAAACCCGTGAGTGAACGAGATTTAGTGCTGATGCGTTTAATCGACGAAATACACGTTGATAAACAGTTTTTGGGTATCCGCCGTATCAAAGACGTGTTGCAAGATTTAGGTAATAAAGTGAATCGAAAACGAGTACATAAATTAATGCGTAAGATGGGTATACAAGCAATTTATCCTAAGCCAAATTTGAGCAAAGCCAATAAGCAGCACAAAATCTATCCCTATTTGTTGAGAAATCTAGACATCAATAAACCAAATCATGCATGGTTTACTGACGTGACCTATATTCCAATGGACAAGAGCTTTGTTTACCTGACGGTTATCATGGATTGGTATAGCCGTAAAAATCTGGCTTGGCGACTATCAAATAGTTTAGACGTGAGCTTTTGCATCGACACCCTTGAGAAAGCCTTACCTCTCTATGGAAAACCTGAGATATTCAAGAGTGATTAATGCTCGCAAGGCTTTTACAAATGGGCTGAACGCCAACGGCATTCGAATTAGCATTGATGGCAAAGGGGCTTGGTGCGATAATGTGTTTGTCGATTGATTGTGGCGCAGCGTGAAATACCAGAAAGTCTATCTAAATTGCGATGAATCAATGACTCATGCAAAACAACGGCTTGTCCGATGGGTGGGATGTTACAATCGTGAACGCAAACATTAGCCCCTCAAATCAACGCCCAACAAAAAATATGGTATCGTCGAACAATCGAAAAAGGCAGCATATAATTAGTAAAAATAACGCCTAAGTGACCTGTCCAAAAATCGGGGTACCCTTCTTGGGTAAACAAGCAATTGTAACTATCCAACTCATACACTCTTGGTAAGTGGTGCCTACTTAGAATTATGCTAAATGATCGATAAAATAATCCGACTAAGTGCCTGTATTGGAGTCGTCTTTCTTACGATTAAATTTCTCAATACAGAACACGCAGCCGCCACCTATCAGACCCTATTCCGGATCAATATAGGCATGTGGTTAGCACTGGTATCCTTGTCAATCTTCATCTTCGTGGTACTGGCGTTAATGTTTCAAGTTTCGATGAAAGTCGTTGGCGTAAATCTACCGTTGAAAATCTCATTCATGTCTACATCTATGAATACGTTCTTCAACACAATTTTACCCATGACGGGGGGGCTTTGGATTCGAGGAGCGTACTTAAAAAGGTATTTTAACGTCCCTTGGAAGAACTATTTATTTGCAGTATCCACCGGCCAAATAGCGCAAATCGGATTTTTGCTGGGGGTGCTTGTAATCGCTCTATTGCTAGACAATGTCGCTCTAAGATCATTAAGCTCTTATTTAATCGGGACACCAATCCAAATTATTGTGCTGTCGCTTATTGCTCTACCCCTTTTAGCTTTATTGATTATTAAAACTAAAATCGGGAAAAAAGTTATCACGCAATTGAACAAAGGCATAGCGCTCTGGTCGAATAAGCCCGCCCAAATCAGTAAATTTTTAGCCTTAATCGCGATGCTTAACACCCTTACCTGCGTGAGGTTTTGGCTTTCTTTTGTGGCTGTTGGATACACACTAAGCTTAAGTGATGCGGTGACAATCTATTGCCTCTTAGCGATAGGTCTAAGTTGGGCTTTTACTCCCGGCAATATCGGCGTAAAGGAAGCTGCAACTGTGTTTATTTCAGCTATCTTCGGTATCGATATAAGCATTGCACTGGCGGCATCTATAGTTGACCGAGTTGCAGCGATGTTGGTTATACTACTGATTGGCGGCTTTGCAGCATACCGAAGCAGTAGGGCCATAGACTAGTTATATTAACAATGAAGATATTAATACTTACTCTCCATTTCTATCCGATCGATCGCCAGTCGGGTGTAAAATCACTTATACGCGAATTCATTTCCGCATTCGAGAGTTTGCCTTGCTTGCACCAAAGGCTCAGGTAAATTGAGAACAATTTTTCGCCAGATCTCGTGATAATGTTTTCCAGTATCAGCAAAGGTATCTTAGCGCTCATTTGGTAGCTATTAAGCTCCTTGATTGTAGGCAGCGACAAGAAAACGCATTTTTACCAAACAATAAATTTAGAACTTTCAAACACCCAAAAAAAGCTCTTTCGATTATTTTTAAAACCGCTTAATTCAGTTTTTTATGCAAATAAATCAATAATAGACGAAATTGGCTTGAAAAAAAATACTGGTTCACTGCTACTTCCCGGCGTAGACCTCGTACCGATACGAAAAATTGCTAAAGTGCGAGGCGACGATATAGGCAATAACCGGCGATTTTCAGTTTGCATTACAGGGCATTTATCACATGTAAAATGAGCCGATATAGTCGTCAATTTAGTCAAGCGCCTACCGGAAGTACATTTCAATGTTATTGCTGGATACTCTCCCGGGCTCCTCTCCGCTTTGATGGATAAAAAAAGGATGCGGATACCCAGGTAAGCTGTTGAAATGTTAAGTCTCTTAACCCTCTGCACGTAACAAACAATATGGGCATCAACATCTCGAGTAATATTCTGTCTTTGCGGGGCCAACGAGTCAATCAAATTCAGTACAAACCAGCCTAATCCATTGCAGCCGTGATGGCTATCGATCCGGTTACTAATCGCAAAGGAACAGTTAACCAATACGTTCGACGGCAAGTCACAGGCCTGCCGTTGTTCGGTCATCGGTTCGCCCTCTGGAAAAACGCTAATGATAGAGACCATGCGCTGCTTCGGGCAGAGTGTAGTTAACTTAGCGCTTACACTAAACCTATTAACGAACATGCTCGTGAAATGAATGTCAATGTGATAGAGGGAAAAGTTATTTCAATACCATTCCCAGACGACTCGTTAGATGTGGTTTATTCATTTAAAGTTCTACCTCGCGTGATAGAAATCGACAAAGCAATAAGTAAAATCTCGCGTGCATTAAGGAACGACGGAGTTGCGGTGCTAGAATTTCACAACCCCGTAAGCTTAAAGGTTCTAGCCAATAAGCTAGCTGGCGCTTTGAAAAAAGTTTACACCACTTACCATTCGCCAAAACAAGTGAAATCAACAGTCTCGCAACACTTCAAAATAAAAAAAGTAATTTGTGCACGTATTATAAGGCCATTTGCCTACGTTCATAAAATCCCAGTTTTATCGACTGTGATAAAGTTTATAGAAAAAGCCTTGAGCATATTGTTCATGGCTAAACATTCTAGTGTTACAATATCTACAGGATTAATTTAACCGCCAGTAATGTTGTCTACAATGACCGAAGATGGCGAACGAGAGTATTCAAAACAGCCCCGTTTATAATCATCAAGGTTATTCATAATGTTCAATATTTTCTCGAGATCTAAGTCACATAATACCGCCGATTCATTTAGGCCATCATCCCGTTCTGTATGCTTGCGAAGAATCAAGCAAGGCTTCCCAAGAAAATTACATTCTTCTTGATTACTACCGCCATCTGTGAGGACACACTTAGCCCCACCTATTAACTTAATAAACTTAAAGTAGTCGTATCGGTCTCTTAGTAAGATATTAGGATGATCGTCTAGTGTGTCGAAAAAACCCAACTTAATCAGCTGTCTCTTGGTTGGTTTGTGCAGCACTAAAAGTAGTCGGAAGTGAGTGGCAACTTCTAGTATTATTTTAACTATTTTGCTGAACCGCCTCTTATCAAAAATATTCTCAAAACGATGAATCGAGACAATGGAGTAGTCCCCTTCTGGAATATCGACAGCTATTTTATGCTTTCCGCTTAATGCCATTGTTAAAGCATCATAGAGCGTGTTTATCTCGGTGTTAACCTTCACGCCTTTGTAGGCAGCAATATTGCTGATAGCTAAATCGCCTGGGCAGAAATAATAATCGCTTAACCGAAATACTAAAATTCTTACCAGCTCTTCTGGAAAGGGGTGCAGTAAGCTATATGATCTAAGACCCGATTCAATGTGGCACACCTTATGCCCGTGTAACTTAGCAAAAAGAGCGCCCAGTAACGTCGAAAGCGTATCACCGTGATTCAGCACATAGCCATTTACATCCCCTTGCCATACCTTTGTTTTGGAGCAAGAAAATGTAAAAAAAACTCGCACAAACCAAAACAGTACTCCAAGCGGCGAAGTCGATTCTTTATGGGTATAAAGCTGAATGTCTGGCTTCTTTAGCTCAAACACCTCCAATATACTATCGATAGTCTCGCGGTGCTGACCCGTAAAGACAAAATTATATTCTATTCTTCGATCATTCAATTCTGACATCACAGGTGCCATCTTTATGAGTTGAGCCTTAGTTCCTAAAACAATGTGAATCACGATTTAGTTTTTATAATTAAGGTTGGATATCTGCTCTGAAACAAGACCAATTAAAAATACCGTAACCGCACTACTCATTAGTAACGCGCTCATGTTTGTAAAAGTCCCAGATGTGGCAAGTGTATACGCGTAACGACCCATTCCTAAAACGAACTGCAGTAGAGCAATCGGTAGAAAGATTCTTAACGGTGAATATAAGGTGCCAATCTTGAAAATGATTAGTAAGAACTTAATACCATCACGAAATACACGCAGGTGACTTTTCCCAACTCGAGGCGGCATTGTCACAGGCATATAGCCGACCTTATAGCCGACCCGAAAGAACGCCATCGTCGAGGTTGTTGGATAAGAAAAGCCATTCGGCAACATGTATAAAAACCGCATAAATTTTTCACGATTGACCACTCTAAGACCCGATGTAAGATCGTCTATCTTATGGCCCACCATCCAAGAAGCAAACCAATTATAGAATCTATTGCCAAAGCCTCGAGCCATATTAGCTTGAGAAGCTTGACCGGTTCTAGCGCCAACAACCATATCAAAGCCTTCGTCATACTTGGCCAATAAATCAGGAATATTGCTTGGATCATGCTGTCCGTCAGCATCCATAAATAAAATGGATTCTGTGTTAACACCACGCGCGCCTGATTTTATAGAAGCGCCATTACCCATGGAGTAAGGGTGCGAGATAACTCTACAGCCAAATGACTCTGACAGCAGCTTAGTATTATCTGTAGAGCCGTCATCAACAACAATGATTTCTTCAGCGCCCAAGTTCTGTAATTTAGGCAGTATCACCTTTAATCCCTCGGCTTCATTCTTAGCCGGGATAACAATAGTATATTTCATATAATTGTACGGTTCGTTAGCTCGATTTATGCAATGGAAAGACTCTGTAAGTTACAAAACTTTGCACAAATCGCTATTTATTTAAAGTAGTTTTTATTGGAGATATAGATACAATGGCTTCTTTACAGGCTGTTACCCTTGATCACCAAAGAATATCACTATGCTCGAAAATATATCACCCATTGTTAAGACATTGATCAATCTTGACTTGATTGACGAGGGGCACATCCGCTCTCTACCACTCCAAGGAAAGTCCTCCGCTGAATCTTTGGCCACTCTTTTCGAGTCGTCGGTGATCACCAGTGATGTCTACAACAAAGAGATGTCGTCGCGTTTTGGCATCCCCTTACTGGATGTATCAACCTTAGATAAAGATACCATCCCTATTGAGCTTATCGATTATAAAATCGTCGCGCGGCATAGTGTTTTACCCATTTACAAACACGGTAAGAGCTTATTTGTAGCGACCATTGACCCGACTAATAAAAATGCTCTAGATGAAATTAAGTTTTA
>JBLHWO010000149.1:0-8743 GCA_047629215.1 Cellvibrionaceae bacterium
CCGTGGTGGCGAGTAAAGTCGTTATAAAACAGACCAGGATTAGTTTATATTTACGCATGTTAGCTCCTTTAATTAGTTTAATAAGTTTCGAATCGAGGTGAATGCAGCAGTAATACTCGATGCGCCCGTTCCTGAATCGAAAAAACATTGACCAGATTGAACCGTGGTCTGTCCCCTCGGTTCCGGCTCCTAAACAACATCTGTATAGTAACAACCGTGTTAATGACTTCTAAGATCAGATCACGCCAACAAACAGTCATATATGGACATTTGTAAGTCAAAGCCTAAAATCACAATACCAAGCTCAATTGCAAGCGGACACCGGACTTGGCAGCAACAACTGTGTCCCCTCGGCTCCCTACAGGGATTGAAGAGATTAAAAATTTTAGACGCTTTTGCTTAGAAAGATGAAAAAGCCCCACGCTGTTTAGCGCCGGTAGTATTGGCGCTTCAAGAGACGCGATACGCCACGCTTGCCTAGGTCCGATGTTGTTTTTTGATAACACTCGAGATTGCTGTAACTGAGGTTTTCGACAGATCACCTCCGAGATCGACAATATGTTGTAGAAGAGCTAAAGACTCTTAAGCCGCTCTCATCATTTAGGAACAGCTCAGATCACGCCTAAAACGATCATATGCGGTCATTTCTACCTCTTGGTGCCCTTTAAGCTAAGGCCCGAGGCTATTTTTTAGTAATGCCGTGATCTAAGGCATAACGAATTAGCTCGGCAAAAGAATCAATACTCAATTTTGATTTAATATTTCGTCTGTGCGCTTCAACCGTTCGGCAGCTTATATCGAGTGCCGTAGCTATTTCTCTGCTGGAATAACCGTCAGCTATAAAAGCCAAAATAGTCTGTTCCCGTGTGGTCAAACTTTCGTTCTTGGGCATCGGGTTTTCGATGATGCTGGTGGCGATACTTCCACTAAAATAGGGTCTACCTCCGTACACGCTTTTTATCGCAAAGTGAATTTCTTCAGTCGATGTATCCTTGAGAATGAAGCCTTTTGCTCCGGCTGCCATTATGTTGGCAACGAATTCCGGATTCTCATGCATACTAAAAATAAGAACCTTGGTGTCGGCCGCCCTCTCAAGCATAATCTCGGTAGCATCTATGCCATTCATCGTCGGCATGCTGATATCCATGAGCACCACATCAGGTTTAAGCTCTAAGCATTTTGTAATGCCATCTTTACCGTTTGAAGCCTGCCCCACTACTTCCATATCTTCATAAAAAGATAAGCATGAAATCAGCCCTCCAATGACCATAGGGTGATCGTCGACTATCAAAATTGAAATTTTCCGTTTGTCCATATTCATGGTTCCCTGTTATTTATGCAGCGCAAGCAGTTTTATCGATGTCTGGCGCTGAGTATCCCTTAAAGAGCGAATTTGAAATCTTGGCTACGACTGTTGTTCCCTGTGGAGTAGATATGACCACAAATTCCCCGCCCTGGTAATCAAGTCGTTCAGTTAAATTGCGAATCCCGATACCATCTGAAAGAGGGGTACGACCCTCATCAAAACCGGTACCATCATCAACAATTTCTAGCACCAGCTCTTGAGATGTAAAGTAAAGATTAACCTTACAAAATTTTGCTTGAGAGTGGCGTTCAATATTAGTAAGCGACTCCTGTACCACTCGATACAAGGTAGTGGCTATATCATCCGGCAACACTTTTTTAACCGCTGGGCGAACTAGGTCAACTGAAATACCAGTACGGCGACTAAACTCATTGGTAAGTGAATCCAGTGCTAATCCCAAACCAAGCTCATCTAAGATACGTGGATGTAGGTCATGTGATATGCGTCTTATCTCTTGAATAGCGGAATTTAAATTGGTCGCTGCATGATGTAGCGGTTCGGGAGTGATGTCGTTATTTTTATTTAAAAACATACGTGTGGCTTCAATCGAGTACTTTATCGATACTAATATCTGCACGATACCGTCGTGCATTTCACGCGATATACGCCGTCGCTCCTCTTCCTGTAGGTTGACAATTCTTTGACTCAGCAGGTTAAGCTGCGTATTGCTCTTGGTCTTCTCCTTAAGTGCAATGATCAACGCTATTAAGAAGATAGTAAACGCAGTCGTTAAGGCAATGCCAAGAATAATTTCTTCAGTGTTCTTAATATGTCGGTCGATGTCCTTTTGTAACGCAGCGATCTGTGCCTCAACGTCATCAAGATATATTCCTGTGCCTATCATCCAGTTCCATTTCGGCAGATACCAAGAATAACTAACTTTTTCAGTATGGCTGTGTAGCGAAGGTTTGTCCCATGGATACTGATAATAGTCTCCTCCGTTTTTTGCATTCTCAATTAATATCTGAATAATTTTGGAGCCACTTTTATCTTCAAGATCCCACCAATTTTGACCTACTCTGAAGGGTTGCTTTGAGTGGGCAATGCTGTTGCCCTTGTCGTCGTAAACAAAGAAATATCCATCGTCTCCATTGTATGACATCTCTTCTAAAATATCGGCAACCAAACTTTGAGCTACGTGATTGTCTGGGTCAGCAGACTTGTAAATGTGGTTAATCGCAGAATTGGCCAGCTGTGAGTAGTTATGCAACTCGCGGCGTTTCGATTCCATCAAAAATGTTTCAAGCGTACTAAGCGTTTGTTCCGAGAGATGCCTTGACTCATTGGTAATGAATACGTAGGTCAGCACTAAGGCAATAACAACTGGCGTCGTCGCTAGTAATAAAAGCTTTATTGGCAGTTTGATCATATTGTTCCCCTTAATAAATACTATAGAGGATTTTTACCAACCGAGCCTACGCAGTTTACCTAGGTAGTTATACCTAGGGCCCATGCGCAGTAGTACCGACGCGAACGCAGCTTCGTTAGTTAATAATGTTATCTCAATAGCTAATGTGTATATGGCTACATAGCTAAAGACCACTTCCGAGGAAGAAGCATGACATTATTTACCACTAAAACCGTTGCTAAGCTCACAATTGTGATTGCTACGGTAATTGTGACCAGCCAATCTTTAGCCGTAGAAAAAACCTATCGCTGGCGTTTAGCTGAAACATGGGGGCCAAATTTCCCGGTGTTTGGCGATACCACTAAAAACTTAGCCGCTATGGTCAAGAAGATGTCGAACGGACGTTTAACCATACAGGTCGATTCCGCCAATAAACATAAGTCTGCATTAGGTATTTTTGACTTCGTTAAGTCAGGGCAATATCAAATGGGTCATTCGGCTTCCTACTATTGGAAAGGTAAAAATTTCAACACAATGTTCTTCAGCACCGTGCCATTTGGCATGACCGCTTCCGAACAGAATGCTTGGTTTTATCACGGCGGGGGCATAGAACTCATGGAAGAGGTCTATAAACCCTACGGGTTGATGTCGTTTCCCGGCGGCAACACCGGCGTGCAAATGGGAGGTTGGTTTCGCAAGGAGATTAAGAGCGTAGACGACCTCAAAGGCTTGAAAATGAGGATTCCAGGGTTTGCCGGTGAAGTGCTAGCAAAACTAGGTGCCAAGCCCACCAACATACCCGCTGGCGAGTTGTACACCGCGCTTGAAAGAAACACCATAGATGCACTTGAGTGGGTAGGTCCCTCATTAGACCTGCGAATGGGCTTTCACAAGATTGCTCCCTATTACTACACCGGCTGGCATGAGCCGGCTACCGAGTTGCAATTCATGGTTAATGAAAGAGCCTATCAGACGTTGCCAGCAGACTTGCAAGAGATATTAACAACCGCAATGCGTGTAAGTGCTTACGACATGTATGCTCAATCAACACATGAGAGCGCGATTAATTTGGCCAGAATTCAAACAGATTTTCCAAATGTTGAAATTCGTAGCTTTCCAGCGGAGGTGATGCAGGCCTTGCGTTCTGCCAACACTCAATTATTGAAGGAGTCTGCGGCGAAAGACCCGATGACGGCGAAGATATTAACCTCGATAGCAGACTATACAAAGAATGCTCGAGCTTGGACCAACTTCTCCGACAAAGCATATTTATCTATTCCCTCAGAGTAGGTCAATGTAAGTTTGTGAGGCGGGGCGAAGGGAATCGCCACGTCTCATTTTTTAAGCTTATTAGAGAGCGATAAAATGAAAAGCTTAACACTAGCAATAGGAAAACTAATCGATATGGTTGGTTATCTTTGTGGGCTGCTGATGATATTAATGGTGCTCAACGTATTTTACGACGTGGTCATGCGTTATGTTTTTAACAATGCAAGTATAGGCATGCAAGAACTCGAATGGCACCTTTTTGCGACTATGTTTATGTTTGGTATTGGCTTCACTTTAAAGCAAGGAGGGCATGTACGAGTTGATATTATTTATGACCGTTTGTCACCCAAAGCCCAGGCATGGATCGACATTATCGGAACGCTCATCTTTGCAATTCCATTCACCGCGTTAATTGTTTATTTCGGTTACGGCTATTCTCTTGATGCGTTTCAAATGGGCGAAGGCAGTGCGGATCCCGGCGGTTTACCACACCGATGGATTATTAGATCAGTTATCCCATTAGCATCTAGCTTCGTAATTCTTTGTTTTATACATCTACTACTGGAAAAAGTTGGCGTTCTGCTCGACAACTCTGATCAGCGTGGAGTCGGTTTGTGATTGGTATCATCATATTTTTCGCGGCCTTGTTGCTACTATTTTTTGGCTATTATGTCGCGTATACCTTTGCCGGCGTAGCGTTGGTCGTCGGCTTTATTTTCTTGGGGCTAGACCTGTTTGCATTTATGCCATATCGAATCATGTCGATCATGGAGAACACGGTGATGATGGCTATTCCAATGTTCATTCTTATGGGCGTGATTCTGCAACGCTCAGGTTTGGCTGAGCAGTTACTTGAAAGCATGGGAAAGTTGTTTGGCGGCATGTCTGGCGGCTTAGCGATCTCAACCATATTAGTTGGCACATTTCTTGCAGCGTCCACGGGTGTTGTAGGCGCGAGCGTAGTAGCTATGGGCGTTATTTCATTGCCAGTGATGCTTAAACATAAATACGACCCTCGTTTGGCCACCGGTACTATTTGTGCCTCCGGTACGTTGGGGCAAATTGTGCCCCCCTCTATCGTACTCATAATTTTAGGTGACGTAATGGGTATCTCCGTCGGCGATCTTTTTAAAGCCGCCGTGGTGCCAAGCTTAATGTTAGTAACCGCTTACACCTTATATATTCTGTTTGTCGCAAGAACCCAGCCAGAACGTTGTCCGCCGGTCGTTGTGACTGAAGACAAAATGTTGGTACTAAAGCAAGCGCTTAAAAACATCATTCCAACCATGTTGTTGATTATTGGCGTTTTAGGATCGATCTTTATGGGAATTGCGACGCCAACTGAATCAGCCGCTATAGGTGCCGTTGGCGCAGCCATATTATCCATCTTTTTCGGCTCCTTCTCGTTTTCAAGCTTGATGCAATCATCGCTAGAAACCGTCAAAGTCACGTCAATGGTGTTTGCCGTTTTACTCGGTGCCACTGCCTTCTCGATGGTATTCAGTTATGGCGGAGGTGACGCCCTTATAGAAGAATTTTTCTTATCAGTGCCGGGCGATAAATGGACTTTTATTTTCATCGCAATGCTGTCGATACTAATATTAGGTTTTTTTATCGACTTTATCGAGATCGCCTTCATCGTCGTACCCTTATTAGCCCCAATCGCTGAGTTGATGGGCATCAACATGGTGTGGTTCGCTATCTTGATTGCGATGAATTTACAGACTTCTTTCTTAACTCCCCCGTTCGGCTTCTCATTATTTTATCTCAAAGGTGTCGCCGGTGACTCAGTTAAGACCTCGACTATCTACCAAGGGGTAATGCCATTTATAGCACTTCAAGTGTTTGTTTTATTACTGGTTGTGTGTTTTCCAAACACATTTATTTTTTACTAGATATTTTCCCCGTACTATTTTGACCGTACTATTTTAAGTAGCAATTTTTCAAAAAAAATTATTTTAATAACATAGGAGAACAAGGATGAAAGCAAAATTACTAACCCTGGCCATAGCCACTACTACGCTATTTGGCATCGGCTCCGCCCACGCCGAAGTGACCGCCTACGGGCGAGTGACCTACAACTTGATATCCGACGACACCTCCGATGATACTTATTTTGGGCGCCATGAATTCGCTGAAACAACAATTGGCATCAAGGGCAGTAAAGATTGGGGCAATTTAAAAATAGCAGCCAACATCGAGTTTGGTCTCAACGAAGGCGTGTCTGATCTACTACAGGACGGTAGTAATGCGCGAAACCGAATTCAAGAATTCAGCCTCTCCGGGTCCTTTGGTACGGTTAGCCTTGGTACAGGGCCCTCAATTACCTTTGTGATTTCCGATGTCGACCAATCAGGCACCTGGTTTTCTGATCCTCTGGGCATGAGTGCGCGATTTGGCTCAACACGCAGAGGCCCCGGAGGGCAAAGCCAAACACCCTTTGTTCAAGGTCAATCTATTTTTAATGAACGCATTCGTTACGATTCGCCAACCCTGTGGGGTGGTGCAACATTTCACGCGCAACTAAATGAAGATAGCGGTTCAGAATTCGCGCTAAAGTACAGCGCTCAAAATGGCATTCGTTTCAACGCATGGTCTGTTGATCACGGCGACGGTGATAATGACGATGACCCGCAACAAAACGTTGACGGTTTTCGTACCTCTGGTTTTTTTGGTGCTGAGTCTGGTGCTGGAGCACTAATAGGTTATAAACACCAATCAGGATTCAATATTAGTGCTACAAGCATCATCGCCGACCAATTAGATGATGGCGAGCGAGATTTAAACGCTGTCAAGTTAGGCTACACCTTCGGCAAGCACGCAGTGAGTGTGAGTCGGGGTTCATACGGATCGGAAAATGCTGAAGGAATTGATGACGCTGACCATGATCGCACCACCCTAGCGTATAACTTTAAACCCGTAGGCGGCGTCCAGTTTTGGCTGCAAGCTACGTCGGGTGACACTGATGGCCAGTCGAGTTTTGACTCAGTTGCAATTGGCGGTTTAGTCAAACTCTAATCAAAAACCCGTTGTTATACGTGGCTATTGCTTGAGTAATCGCCCTGCTAACGATATAGCCCCAAGATGGTTATGCCCCCCTATTTAACAGAGGAAATATATTATGTTCGCGTCGAAATACTTCGTAATTACGTTCACGGTGATTAGCACCTTTTCATATAGCACCAATAGCCTGGCTGACGACAACTTGACCCCTGGCCCGGGTTTATTTTCTGGTGACAGCGGCGAATTTAGTTTGAGTCAACTAATTAGCAGCAAACCCGCGACAACCGATCACACAACTAACCATGAAAGCCAAATGCTAGAAACGGTTGCTACCTCTAGCTATGAGCGTGACCAAAAAACCAATAATCGTGATGAAAAAACTGATTTTGAGGCCTATAAAGAATGGCATAAACTGCATCAACAAAATCCAGAGCTTTATGATAACTTTGAAGTTTGGCTTGAATACCAATCATACCTAAAGACAAAATAAGCTGAGGCTTTAGAGCGCCAAGCATCAATTTAATCTAAATGGAAAGGCTTTAGAACAATACTTGAGCTGAAAACAGGTATCTGTCAGATCAAGCCTGAATTTCAACACATTAACACTATATACGTTCAACTAACCTTCAAATTTTTCCTCCTTTAGGTTTCCTTGAATAGCTGCTTTATAGCTTGTGCCTATAGAAGTTTTTATCTCGCCAGTTTCGTTGTCGTGATGAGTAGCGCTTATTTAATTTAATGAAACTAAGTATCAGCGATTCACACCAAAGAATAATTTTTATGCGGCGGCCATCAGCAGTGGCAAGCGGAAAAAGATGCTTGATCAAAGGCTCTATTTTACCGACGAGCATAGGTGGCGATTGAAAAATATTAGGCAATTTTGACACTTAAAATCTTTGCTTATTTGTTTTCCATGGCAGTCTCCACTAGCTTCTCTTTACTCCATTGCAAGACTTTTTTAAGAGTATCAGACTCTTTGTACTTGTCCCCAAACGTGTAGTAATGCTGAATGTTGGATATCACTTTTTGATACATACCATTAAGGTAATACACGTATGACTCATGGTCAGCATAATACTGATCATTGGCCGCGCTTGCTCCTTTCTCGATTGCTATATTTAGATATTCCAGCGACTTTTTTTATCGAAAAACTCTTTATCTGATTTAGTACTATAAATCCAAGAAATAGACTCGTAACCCTTGGCTAAATTTAGCTTGAGTTCGACACTCTTTTCAAACGCAGCCAGCGCCTTTTTGTTTTGCCTTGAATAGTAGTACACCATGCCAACACACCATATAGCTACCGAGCTTTCCGGGTATAAATCGGCTACGTGTTGAAAGAAATTTAGGGCTTGATCGTAATCTTCGGTAATCAGTAAATGATAATCGGCTTGAACCATACTCCTCTCGCTATCTAAGGGATGAATCTTGGACAGCTCAAACGCTTTGGCCACCAACTCTTTATATTTAGGTGTGTCATCTGGCACATAAAAAGATTGCATCAAATAGGCCGACGGATAGCTTGGGTCTAATTCAGTAATTTTCGCCGCTATTTCTTCATATTTCGATTTGTCTTGGTAGTTAAAAAAAGAGTATTGCAAATCGTTGGCCAGTTGGTGTACTTCCGGTACCTTCGATCCAATAGGTAATACAAATCCGTAGGTATTTAGGTTCTCCAGTTCATACATCATGTACATAGTTTGGTCTTTTTCTCGTGCGGTTTGAGCCGCCTCAGAGATTGAAAAAGTCGACACTAT
>JBLHWO010000150.1:0-8730 GCA_047629215.1 Cellvibrionaceae bacterium
CGATCAAACCAGGGCGCAAGCAGTGCACCTCCGTAAGTCTCAACACCTAACTGAAAATAACCATTATTATTTATTTCGGGTTGAGGCTTAACCTTTAAACAAGGGCTGTCTGTATGCGCCCCGAGCATAGCCAATCCTTGTTGTTGCATTTTTTCAGGATAATAGCGGAATACAATAATTGATGAGTCATTCCTAACTACATAATAGCCCCTGCCCGTGTCTAGCTGCCATATGTCTTTTTCATTAAGCTTGGTGAAATGATTATTTTCTAGCACTTTCACCATGGATACTACCGCATGAAATGGTGTTGGTGAGCTATTTAAAAATTCTAATAAACCTTGATTCAATTCTGAGTTATGCATTACTTCTCTTAATTTCCTTTATTTTTTTGTTGACTATATTTTTTGGCCATAATTTAACTCAAGCAGACAGTCTGAGCATGACGACTGTCTTAGTGTGGGCCACCTTGAGTTTTTAATAATACTTTAGACGCATGAGGCCTCAGTCGCTATATAGCACCTCAGCAAAACGTAAAATCGTACTAAGCGGCGTTAACATATTGAGTGAGCTGTTAGTGCTCAACTGCCTAAATAAAGATCCATATTAATAAGCCGCCACCTAACATCAGTCGATAAATGACGAAAGGAAGCATACCAATACGATTTATAAATTTCATAAAATAGAAAATACAAATAAATGCACTTATTGCCGAAACGACAATGCCAAGTAAAATGTCATTCCAGTAGGTAATAGGGTCAGTAAATAATTCTAACGCTTTATAACCACCACTTAATATAATAATAGGTACCGCTATTAAAAATGAGAATTGCGCAGCGCTTTGCCGATGTAAACCGCAAAATAGAGCGGCAGTAATGGTAATACCCGAGCGCGAAGTACCAGGAATCAATGCGACCGCTTGAGCACAGCCAATAATTAATACGATAGTGAAAGTTAACCTTGTAAGATCATCTTGTTTTGATAACTGACCCAAGTAATCTGCCCAGCCAAGCAATAAGCCAAAAAGTATCGTCGTTAGCGCAATAACCAGTGTGCCGCGCAAGTGCGTTTCAATAAAATCGTTGAAGATTAGCCCAGCAAAACCTGCAGGAATTGTTGCTAAAATAATATACCAGCCAAGCTTACTATCAGGCGTTTGCTCTTTTTTATAAAAGCCGGTTAACCAAGCACCACTAATGTTAATAATAGTGTGCCTAAAATAGGTAAGAACCGCCAATAATGTACCTACGTGTACAGCGACATCAAATGCCAAGCCCTGATCGGGCCAACCCAAAAGTCCTGCCGGTAGTAGTAAATGCCCAGAACTAGAAATAGGCAAGAATTCGGTGATACCTTGAATTAAGGCTAGAACAATAATGTGAAGAGTATCCATAGTGCCGATGACTTGCTATTTGTTAATTAGATAAAGGGTCGATTGGAATTATCGGAAGCCTTGGGAATAGTATCGTTGGCTTATTGCCTATTCTCGTTAAACAATTTTCTTACGTACCCGAGCTCGTTTTTTCCAAGAAATTTCATTGCGCAAGTAGGTTGGTTCTACAGCGATTGGATTAATTGTTTTGTCAGCTAAATAGTCTTTCCAAGCGAGTTGTGCAATATCGACGGCACTAGAATAAATGGGCCTACTTGTTAACGACAGTTTATTTTGACTTAGCTCTTGATGTATCAACGGCTCATACTCCCACCCTGATCCAGCAGGATAAATACAGGAGCTAGCAATACCTAGTATAGCGTTATGGCAATCCACCGGAGAACAGACACTTTCGGGTAATACAGCTGTTAAATACAAGCTATTTGACTCTTTAACAACTCGATAAGCGGACCAATAAACTTCATTCATGCGCGCATCAAAAATAGGAATAATAACTGCATCAGACTCATCCGTTTGAATACCCAAACCCTGTTCTAAAGACAGACGCAAAACACCTTGTGCCATTGCGTATAAATTAGAAATTGGAATTAAGGGAATATCGGCACCATAACCGAGCCCTTGAGCTACACTAATACATATGCGTAAACCCGTAAAGGAACCTGGTCCACAACCAAAACCGAGAGCATCGATATCTTTCAATTTAACATCTTGCTGTTTTAATAAGCCCGCAACCATAGGTAGTATTCGCTGAGTGTGCTCCCGGGGGGCAATGACACTTGATTCAACAACTGTATTCTCATCGATCATTAGTGCGACCGAACAAGCATCTGTTGAGGTGTCTATAGCAAGGATAGTTGGCATGATAAAACGATCATCTGTTTAGGAGTTTTTGAGAGAGTCTACTCTAGCGGTAATGCTGTTAAAGGTACACAATATAAAAAGCCCCTAGTCGTTAAACAGGGGGCTTCTCTAAAACGCGCCAGCATTAATAAGTTAGGATAGTGCTGAAAACAACTGCTTTTTAATCTTATCTACATCGCCAACACCGTCTACCTTAAGAAATGCTGGACCGGGCCGGCCATTTTGATCCGCTAAATTTTGATAAAATTCTACTAGAGGTTCAGTTTGTTCGTGATAAATATCAAGACGCCTGCGGACTGTCTCTTCTTTATCGTCGTCGCGCTGTATTAGCGCTTCACCCGTTTCATCGTCAATTCCAGTCTGTTTAGGAGGGCTAAAGCTTAAATGGTAAATTCGACCAGAACCTGCATGGACTCTACGTCCACTTAAACGATTAACAATCACCTCATCGTCAACGTGAATTTCGACGACATCATCAATAATAACACCAGCATCAACTAAAGATTCTGCTTGAGGTATAGTTCTGGGGAAACCATCGAATAAGAAACCATTCTTACAGTCGTCAAGGCTGATACGATCTTTAACCAAAGCTATGATTAGATCGTCAGAGACTAGACCGCCTGAAGCCATAATATCTTTAGCTTTAAGACCAAGCTCTGTCCCAGCCTTTACTGCTGAACGTAACATGTCACCAGTGGATATCTGGGGAATCCCGAATTTTTCCATAATATACTTTGCTTGTGTGCCTTTACCTGCACCAGGCGCACCTAATAAGATGATTCGCACGCATAACTCCTAATAGTTCGTAGCGTCTTGTTGTTAACTGGATAATTAAAGATCGCTTAATTGATATTTTTATATGTCTATACTTAAAATTAAGCACATGAATACATAAGATACCATGCTAACAAGTGAAACCTCAAGACAAACGCATTAGACCTTTGTCACTGATTTTTAGATGCTTGCCACCAAGCCTCTAACGAAGCTAACGACTGAGCGTCAATAGTGGTTTGATGTTTGTCCGCCGTCGCTTCTATATATATAAAACGTTGCTCAAATTTATTATTGGCTTGCCTGAGTGCCATTTCAGGATCTATTCTTAAGTGTCGTGCCAAATTGATGACGCTAAAAAGTAGATCGCCAATTTCTTCTGAAACAAGACTGCCTGCCGATGACAAGGCTTCATCAACCAGCTTTTTATTGACGACTTTCAGTGATTCAAGGTGAGTGACAGCAGCCTTCACTTCATCTATTTCTTCTTCTATTTTTTTATAGACACCATCGATATTAGGCCAATCAAAGCCAACTGAGGCAGCACGCTTTTGTAACTTTACCGCACGAATTGTCGCGGGCAGAGCACGTGGTACATCTGCCATGATACCTTTTTGGCCTTTTGCAATACGCTCTTCTTGTTTTATTTTTTCCCAAGTTTCTTTAATCGTCGTTTGGGCTTGATCTCGGTCAACGTCAAAGCCAGTAGACTTACTGTCGAGAGTACCATCGGGAAAAACATGAGGATGTCGGCTTAATAACTTTTTAGTAATTGATGTTGTTATGTCATCAAAGGTAAATACTTGATCTTCTTTACCTAATTGACTGTAAAAAATAATCTGAAACAGTAAGTCACCGAGCTCATCTTTTAGTTGGACCATATCATTTTGCTCAATCGCATCGATAACTTCGTACATCTCTTCAATGGTGGACTGAGCGATAGATTGGTAGCTTTGTGCCAAATCCCAAGGACACCCGTATTTTGGTTCACGTAGGCGCTGCATTAAATATTGCAGGTCATCAATGCTAAAGTGTTCGCTCATGATTGACGTCGCTGTGCAGATGCAATATTAGGGAGTTGATTAATTTTTGCTAGGATTCGGCTGAGTTGCGTAAAATCTTCAATTTCAATGGTCATAACCATATCGACAGTATTTAACTCATGATTAGAATTTGTCTGCATCGCCGTCACGTTAATGTGCGAACCATCTAGAAGCATAGTAACATCTCTTAGAAGACCTATACGATCATAAGCCTCAATAATAATATCGACTGAATATTTATCGTGGGGTGTTTGTCCCCAGCTTACTTCTAAAATACGTTCCGACTCGTCAGATTGTAATTGTAAAAAATTTCTACAATCCATTCTATGTATAGAAACGCCTCTACCCTGAGTAATATAGCCACTAATATAATCTCCAGGCACGGGATTACAACAACTAGCAATAGTCGTCATTAGGTTACCTACACCTTCAATATATATATCGGCACCCTTATTATCACTTACTTTTTTAGCAATATGGACATGTGGTTCATTAACAGGTGCGATGAGTTTTTGAACTGCATTAATCACTTGCGTAACGCTAATAACGCCCGAGCCAATACTTGCATATAATTCATTTAAATTTTTATGTTTTAGTAAATTGACGAGTTCAGTGAAATTTATTTCGTTTAGACCTAGACGCCTTAATTCTTTGTCAAAAACTGAATGACCGTCGGTAATATTTTGTTCGCGAGCTTGTGCGCCAAACCAATGCCTTACTTTTGAACGTGCACGCGCTGAGTATAAATAGCCTAAGCTTTCAATTAACCAGTTACGGCTTGGACGCTCATCCTTACCGGTTAATACTTCAACTTGATCGGAGGTCTTGAGCTTATAATTAAGCTGTACAATTCGACCATTAACTTTGGCACCACGACAGCGATGGCCTATCGCTGTATGTACACGATAGGCAAAATCTAAGGGCGTAGAATTTTTCGGTAAATCAACAATATGCCCCTCTGGCGTAAATACATAGATACGATTTTGTACTATCTTTCTTGAGACATCATCAGATAGAGGACTTACGCTTAAATGTTCATGCCAATCTAATACTTGACGTAACCACTCAATTTTTTGCTCGTAGCTATCATTATTGTGTGAAGAGTCTGAATCTATACCTTTGTAGCGCCAATGAGAACAAACGCCATATTCAGCTTCTTCATGCATTTCCCTTGAGCGTATCTGAACTTCTAAGACTTTATTTTCTGGACCAACAACTGCAGTATGTAATGAGCGATAGCCATTCTTTTTAGGTGCTGCTATGTAATCATCGAACTCATGTGGGATATTTCTCCACATGGTGTGAACGATACTTAAAAGCTCATAACAATCACGAGTATTATCAACCATAATTCTGACTGCACGAATGTCATAAACTTCGGAGAAGCTAATTTTTTTGCGCTGCATTTTCAACCAAATACTATATATATGCTTAACGCGCCCATAGACTTCTGCCGCTAAATCATTTTTTTTTATTTGTGTATTTAGTGCAGCGACTATTTTTTCGATATAGTCTTGACGTGCCATGCGCTTTTCGGCTAATAATCCCGCAATATTTTTATATTCGTCAGGTCTCAAATAACGAAAAGCTAGATCTTCAAGCTCCCACTTTATATGACCAATACCTAGGCGATGAGCAAGCGGCGCATAGATATCAGAGACTTCTTTTGCAACTTTTCGCTTGGAGGTTTCAGTTCCGTTTTTAACCGCACGAATCGCACAGGTCCTCTCTGCTAGTTTAATAATGGCAATACGAACATCATCTACCATTGAGATAAGCATCTTGCGAACTTTTTCAAGTTGCTGTTCAGACTCTTTGCCAAACACATCGTTATTGGTGTCATTACGTAATAGACGTATATCCGCCATACGCAAAACACCATTGACAATATTTGCAACATTCTCGCCAAATAAAGTTGTTACTTCTATTATCGACAATTTATTTTCACGTACACTGCGGTAGACGGTGGCGGCAATAATTGCATCTTGATCCAGATGTAAATCTGCTAAAATATCAGCCATTTCTAAGCCAGAAATAAAGCTACTAGCGTGCGCCGACCAGATATTGTCACTTGCAATAGCTTCTTGCTCAGCTTTTTGAATTTTTTCTGCTAGGCCTACTAATAGTTCATAAGAAGATTCTGGCAATTTGGCAACTTCAATAATTCGACTAGCCCATTTATTGATATCAATATTTTGAGGTGAATTACTAGAATAATAATGTCTAATCTTAACCATTTACATTATCTGCCTTTTAAGAGACTTCGCATGAGGTTTACTTTTTAGAACGAATAACCCCATAACCTCACTGTGATAGGTTTGTGCAAACATATCCATAATACCAAAATGTTCTAACCTATAATTATTGGCAATCAATAATTGTGCATCTCTTATAAATGTATTGGGATCGCACGAAATATATAAGATTTTTTTGGGAGAAATTTTTTTAATGTTTTGACAAATTAGCTTTGCACCTGCACGTGGTGGATCTAAAATTATTGCGTCGACAACGTCAATACCGTCTTCCCTGTCGAGTAGATTTTCAACAGCCTTAGGATCGAACAAATCGGCTTCCTTAAAAGCGATATTATTGCAGTTATTACTTAAGGCGTTACTTGTCGCCTGATCAATCATTTTAATAGAACCTTCGACACCTAAAACATATTTAACTGATAGCGATAAAGGTAAAGAGAAGTTACCTATTCCACAGAATAAATCTAAATATATTTCGTTGTCTTTGGGTTGTAACAAAGCTATCGCTTGATTAACCATTTTTTGATTGACGCTTGCATTTGCTTGAATAAAGTTTTGTGGGTGATATGAATAAACTAGCTGCTTTTTCGTTTCGCCTAATAAGAACTCGAGCATATAATTCAATTGCGGCTCGCAGATATTGCCTTCCATTGATGTTAGTGCTTCACCTTTATTTGCTTGAAACCAACATATTATCGACGTATCTTCGAGTAGTTCATTTAATTTTTGTCTAATAGTTATAGATATAGGCAAAGTATGTCTAATGATCAAACCTACATGTTGATCTGCATTAATAAGCTCAATATGACTAACTGAGGGTCGGTATTTATTTAACCAATCACGCAACCAACCAAGCAGCGGAGTCAGTGCTGGTGCCATCACCGAACAATCATTAATATCAACTAGGGCTTTACTATTTTTTTTTCTAAAACCCACGAGTATTTTGTTATTAATGGCAGCAACACTTAAGCGTACGCGCTGACGATAATGGTACTCTTCACCAGAAATAGTGGGTAAAACATTTAGCGGGATTATCTGACCTACATGCTTTAATTTATTGAGTACGTTTCTCAATTTGAAATTTCGTTGCTCTTTAATAACAAGATGTTGAAGATGGCAACCACCGCAATCGTTAAAATGAAGACACTGTGGTAGGCGCCGATGACTGGATTTATTATTGATTGTATGGGCCGAGCCTTCGTAGAATTTCGATTTTTCGTAATTAATCGTTACATCAACTACTTCGTTGGGTAAGGCATTTTCTATAAAAATTGTTTTACTATTATAAGTCGCTATACCTCTGCCGTCATCGCTAAGACGCACAACAGATAGCTGCTGTGCATTCTGAGCTTGATTTTTGTGAAGCCGCGCATTATGCGTCGATAAGCCAGAGCGAAGACGTGCAGGGTTATTGTTTTTTGATTTAAAGAAATGTGCCATTAATAGCTGTACATTATGTGAAAATTAATCATTATTTGAATATGCCTGACGATAAATAACGATCACCTCGGTCACATATAATAGCGACAATAATAGCATCTGTTAACACTTCACTCAATTGTAGAGCAGCTGCAATTGACCCCCCCGACGATACACCAGAGAAGATACCCTCCTCTTTAGCTAGTGCGCGCATAGTATCTTCTGCTAGATTTTGATCCATATCGACAATTTGATCAACGCAAGAATCGTCGTAAATAGAGGGGATATATTGTTTTGGCCAACGTCGGATACCAGGAATACTGGCGCCATCAGATGGTTGTAAACCGACAATCTGTATATTGGGGTTTTGTTCCTTAAGGTAACGGGAGGTACCTGTTATGGTTCCAGTGGTGCCCATAGAACTGATGAAGTGTGTGACGGTACCTTGTGTTTGCTGCCAAATTTCTGGACCCGTAGTCTCATAATGTGCCAGAGGATTGTCTGTATTGGCAAATTGGTCTAGCACTATACCTTTACCTTCTGCCTGCATTCTTAAAGCAAGATCACGAGCCCCTTCCATGCCGTCTTCTTTTGTGACTAAAATGAGTTCTGCACCATATGCTGTCATTGCTTGTTTGCGTTCAATTGTCGCATTAGCTGGCATAATAAGAATAATTGGATAACCTCTAATAGCGGCAGCCATAGCCAAAGCAATCCCTGTATTGCCACTTGTTGCCTCGACTAAAGTATCTCCTGGCTTTATGACACCCCTTTCCTCAGCTCGTTTAATCATCGATATTGCCGGTCTATCTTTTACCGAACCAGCGGGGTTATTACCCTCCAATTTAGCCAAAATCGTATTTGAAGTGTTACCGGGTAAGCGCTGTAATCGTACTAACGGAGTATTACCAATACATGATTCGATGGTGGGGAAAGTAATCATACGAGCAAGCCTTAATGAGTAATGCCTAGCGAATAACTCCGAGAGGTTCGC
>JBLHWO010000151.1:0-8711 GCA_047629215.1 Cellvibrionaceae bacterium
CATCTAGGCCCGTTGTGGTCATTAAGCGAGTTGTTTCGGGTTTTAAATAAGCATTGAGTAAAGCATGCCCAAGTGTTCCTAGGGGTTCAACTGCGTGGACCACTATTAATTTTGCGCCATGTTGATTTGCCAGCTCGGAAGCATGCTGTAAAAGACAGGGAGTAAATGCTCCGAGATCAGCTGCAAGTAAAATATTTTTTATCACGAAAAGTAACCCTGAATACTGGTATCTATTTATTTACGGATACCCTAGGCGTTAAAAATATCTGTCCTAGTTTCACATAAAAGTGAAACATATATTGAGAATAGCAAGGTTTTCACTGATTAGAACAAGATCAATAGACAGATTGGGAATAGAAATAAAGAAAGAGTGAGGGTTTACGACTTTACCCAAAAATCTCTATTCGTTGGCGATACCGTGTGGCACATGGCCTGTGGCGACGTGATCTTTGGCCGAATCGCAATGTAGAGGCTGATCATCAAAGAAGACATCCGCACCATAGGCCTTTAAAAATTCGCCTTTGGGCAATCCACCCAAAAATAAAGACTCATCAATCCGTACATTCCATGCACGTAAAGTACGTATAACGCGCTCATGCGCTGGAGCAGAGCGAGCGGTGACCAGTGCAGTACGAATAGGACAATCTTCCCCTGTAAATTCTGACTGTAAACTATGCAGCGCGGCTAAAAATGCCTTAAATGGCCCACCGGATAACGGTGTTTTAGCTGAATTTTTCTCATTCTTGGTAAAAGCATCGAGGCCTTGTGTCTTAAAAATACGCTCAGCTTCATCTGAAAATAAAACGGCATCACCATCAAAAGCAAAACGTAGTTGCTCATTTTCATTAGCGCTGCGCGAAGGCAGCAAGGTGGCTGCTGCAATACCATGACCCAAGGCACGTATTACATCGGAGGCATCTAGAGATAAAAACAAATGGCAGCCAAATGCCTCTATGTATCGATAAGGGCTCTCACCACTACTAAAGGCCGCCCGAGTAATACTTAAACCGTATTCTTCGATTGAGTTAAAAATGCGCAGACCAGTATCGGCACTATTCCGCGACATCAACACAATTTCTACTCTGGGCTCACCCAGACGTTCATTTAAACGCAACAGCTTTTTCACTAAGGGAAAAGCATCTCCAGGCTTGAGCGCTTCATTTTCACGTTCAATTTGATAATTTGAATAAGCCGCTAAGCCCTGTTCAGTAAACACCTTATGGCTATCGCTGAGATCAAATAAAGCACGCGATGATATAGCAATAACCAGTTTTTTAGGTAAGCCATACGTGCTCTTATCTTTAGTTTCCGCATCATTATTTTGTTGAGTAGTACTCATTTTATTCTCTGTTATTTGACTAACATTACTTAAGTAAAATCATAGATAAAAAGGGTTTATAGACAATGTTTATAGCCTTATATAACTCAAACATAACTATTGAATGTAATTATAGATATTTGTTAATTCTTTAATCGATTGAGATAACTGGAAATCCAGAGCACCCAATGTTTGCCAACTAAGCAACCATGGTTTCTCCGATGTGCATATTGAACGTTGATTGATCGTATTCGGAATAGCATCAATTAGTTTTCGATCGTAAGTTATATCCATTGACTCACAGGGGCTAGCCACTTGTTTACGAAAGTGCTCCACCTGCAATCGATAAGTTGCCTTTTTAGCTGTTTCAAGATTCCAAAAGTACCGATAACGCGCGGCAGCAACCATCAGAAGAGTATCCTTTTTTCGTATGATGTCAAAGTTAGGTAAACCTAAAGCGATCTCTGGAATATTATTGGCCATATAAAGCCAATTTCTATGGTCAGCACGCAAAATAAATTGTGCGGTGCTAGGTATGACCTCCAAAGGATGCTTCACCAAATGAATAATATAATCAAATGCCCAATCACAAGCACTGGGGCCAAACGGTGGATCAGGGGCAGGAACTGCCATATACCAAGAAGCAATACCGTCCATGCCCATTTGGCCATTCGGTGGAATCGGTTGTTCATGTGTTATTTTTAGGCCAATAGCCTGAAATACTTTTGAGCTGTACTGGGTGCCGCTAAGCCCGCAACCAGTGATCAATAATTTCCGATTTTTAATCACGGGATCATTCATTGTTGTCATTTACGGAGTTTCTTACGAAAACTTTCATATGATGATTGCCCTTAAGAATCATTTTTGATGAAGTCGATGGCAGCTTTGTAGTGCTCATCTATAGTGGTAAATTGTCGAAGGTTTTTTTGATTCGACAACCGTTGCCGGTAATCAGCACTTCTAACCTTAATAAAATTTTCATCCTGATCCTCTGGCCTGCCTCGCTTCCTTAAGTTAAGCTGAACCTGCTCCCAGAAGGAACTAATGGCAAAACATGATACCTTAGAAGCGATAAAGCCCAGCGTTGTAAGCAGAGCAACCAGTTTTTTTCTTAGCTCAGGGTGACCGCACCGAACACCTTCAACAATGATATTACTGGCTTGAGTAATGGTATCTCCATATCGCTCTTTTATGGATGCTAAATGAGCTGCATAAAGTGCAACTTGATTGCTGGCGTTGTCAAACTCAAGTTTCCACAACTGCCATTTGTATCTGAGGCATAAGTACTCGATTTAGTAATACTTTGCTGCTGCTCCGCAAATATTGTCCGTATGCAGGAGCAGCGCGGAACATTTAATGCTGAGAGGCGGCCTAGATCTTGGGTTTCCCCCGAGCCTGGCTCACCTACAATAAACAGAAGCTTTTTCTTCAAATAGGATCCTTGACAAGCGCTACTCATTTTCAATAGGCTTTATTCTTCGAGCTGCCTCGATGGTCCTAACTAGAAACACCGATCAAAAATAAACCTCCCCAGTCCACTTTGGCGAGCGGGTAGACTGATTGTAAATATTGGTGTTCATCTTCAGGTACAAGCCGTATTAGGAATACCCGCTTAAAGGGGAGTGGGCTTTGATAATCTCGAGTAACAATGATAAACCATTGCTATGTAAACCAACGATAAAAATAAGATTTTTATTTATCACGGTTCACCTACTGCCATTAATAACTTTTCGAAAAAAAAGAAAATGCATTACCTTCTGAACACAGTAGTTTACAGAATCACTACCCGTGTTAAGCACCGGATCAGGTCGAATAGGTATTTCATAAGGGGAGCCAATACCGGTCATCCAAATCACCAGAGCGGGCTTTTTTATAAAGCCCTTTTGTATCCCGTTGTTCACAAACTTCCAGAGAACTATTACAAAACATTTCTAAATACCTCCCCTCTTGAAATAAATTTCTCAAGGCGGTTCTATCCTCCTCAAAAGGGGTGATGAGGGCCGCCAGGGTTAGCACACCAGAGTCAACTAGCATGTGTGCGACTTCGCCAGCTCTGCGTATATTTTCTCGCCTATCCTCTACCCAAAACCCCAAATTTTTGCACAAACCTTGTCGCAACGCATCGCCATCTAACATAAAAGTTTGCGCACCAAGGGCGCATAGTTCCTTATTAATTTCTTGACATAAAGTCGATTTCCCAGCACCCGAAAGACCAGTAAGCCATAAAGCGATAGGTATTATTCTATTTTGGCTATTTCATTTTTTAACACTGAGAGCCTTGTCACCTAGAGGCTTTATTGAACCCGACTCACAAGTCATGACGTCTGGGTCGCCTCCCCTAGTATAATTGGTAATCTGCTTGCGGCTTATATTCTTAATTGACATAGAATGCTCTTCAGCCTTGGGTTAAATACGTGGCTAGATTAATTCGCCTCAACAAGGCGCTTAGCTAACTGTTCTTTATAAGGAAATAAACCATAACAGCCGCCTGTATGAATAAAGACGATATCTTTCATATCGGCAAAATTACCCGCTTTGATTTCACTGACAAGCCCGTAAAATGCCTTACCGGTATAAACTGGATCTAGTAGTATGCCCTCTTCTCTCGATAACTCAATAATCATATCCAACACTTGATCGGAAGCAATGCCATAACCATCACCTATGTAATGATCATTAGTTTTGATTGAAAGTGAATCAATAGAAGAGAGCGGCTGGGGGAGGATGTCAGAAAATTGCTGATAAAACGCAACAATATCGGCTTTTACTTTTGCGGCAAAATAATTTGCATCATCGCAGACAGCCATTCCTAATACAGTGCAACCCAATTCAAAGTAATGGTTACCCAAGGTTAAGCCTGCTTGAGTACCCCCTGATCCGGTCGCCGTTACAATCAATTCGGGCTGAATAGAATGATGTTTAAAATCAGCCGCTAACTCCTTACACGCATTTAAGTAACCCCAAACACCGACGCCATCGCTAGCCCCCGTAGGAATAATGTAAGGCTTATAGCCTTGTAGTCTACAATCGGCAGCCAGCTGCTCTAATAAAATAGGTAGGTGCTTGTGATAATGACTCGGAGAATAAGAGTGGACAGAAGCCCCTGCAAGATAATCTAGCAATAAATTACCATCTGGAGTGCCAGACTCGTTGCCTCTTAGCAGTAAATGGACAGGCATCCCTAATTGAGCACCGATGAAAGCAGTCGCTCGGCAGTGATTTGATTGTATCCCGCCACAGGAAATAAATAGGTCGTGGCCTTTGTCGATGGCATAAGCAAAAGTAAATTCAAGCTTTCGAACCTTATTACCACTGAGAATGGAGCCAGAGAGATCATCTCGCTTTACCCAAATTGTAGGGCCGCCTAATTTTTTAGAAAAACGATTGAGTGCTTGCATTGGCGTCGGTAGCGACGCCAATGCAAGCCGAGGCATTTGAGACTCAGGGAAAACAACATTAACGCAAGGGCTGATGGCATCAATCACCAGTATTAGCCTCTGTAGAAATTAGATTGTCAGCTATATAGCTTTGATAGTACCCTTAGGCAACACGGCATGCAGTGACGCTTTTTGGAACTTTAATTCAACGTTAGGTGAGACTTCAAGAACCATATAGTTTTCGTCAACTTTAACGACCTTGCCAAGAATTCCGCCATTAGTGATGGCTTCATCACCTTTACCTAAATTATCCACTAAGCTCAGATGATTTTTTTGTCGTTTGCGCTGTGGGCGAATGATCATAAAATACATCAATACGAACATACCACCGATTAACAGTATACTGGTGAAGCCGTCGCCAGCAATACCACCGCCCGTTTGAGCCTCTGCATTAGGAATGAAGAAAGACATAACACCTCTTATTTTTATTACATAAATTGAGGCGCCACTTTAACGATTTTTTCCTTAGCAGGCAATGTTTGTAGGTATTTCTAAAGAGTAAATTTAAACATAATCTCGATAGAGCTTACGGAAAACACTAGGTGACAGCTTGGACCAACGCTTGAAAGCATAAGTAAAACTAGTTCGGTCAGCAAAATCCAAATGGGTGGCCGTTGCTTCGACCGTCATGTCTTTATTTAATAAACAATCTATAGATACATTGAAACGAACTAGATCACGAATAGCGCCAAAATGCATATTTTCTTGCTGTAAATGTCGTTGTAAAGTTCGCTTAGACATCTGTATTTCATCGGCAACATCTTCAATAGAAAGGCTCAATAACCCCGCCCTTTTTTGAAGAACATCCATGACCCTCCCCGCTAAACCATCCAGATTAGGTAAACGCGCCTTCTCTACTATATTGTCAAAGTCTGCAAAGCCTACATCAACTAGATTATCATCCAATAACTCATCACTATTAATCACTAGGGCGCTCCTACACGATAATTCTGTATCATTATTGTTAGTGTCATTCATTCGTTGCTAGCCCATCATTACTGCAAAGTCACCATACTTCATAATGCATTATAGGGTTATGAAATTAAAGCGCCAGAGCGTCATACGGGCAGAAAATAATATCTGAACAAAATATCGCCAAGAAAGAAAAAAATGTGTCATAGCACGACAAAACCAACAAAAAAGTACTAGGTGAGCAATATTTAATAACTAAAAAGTATAATAATTTTTCTGTTATTTTCTAATTAGAAGGATTTACTAGAGATGATTGTCAAGAAATTGCAACAGCAGCTCATGATGGTTACTCGTTTTAAAGCTATCTAAGGCACCCAGCAATCTAGAATCTTTGCCTATAACAAACGTCGTACGGACGATACCCATAAACTCTTTACCCATAAACTTCTTTAAAGCCCAAACACCGTATTTATCTGCAACAGCATGATCTTCATCGGACAAGAGATCAAAATTAAGGTCGTGCTTATCGATAAATTTTTGTAGTTTCTCAACTGGGTCTGGACTCAGACCAAACACAACCGTATCTCGAGCGGCTAACTCTTTCTGCGTATCACGAATACCGCAAGCTTGGGTCGTACATCCAGGGGTTAATGCTTTGGGATAGAAATAGATGACTACATTTTTCTTACCGGCAAAATCTTTTAAACTAACAGTCTCTCCCTTTTGATTTTTTAGAGAAAATACCGGTGCTTTATTGCCTGCTTTTGGGTGTACCATAAAAACTCCAATGAAAAGAATAAGTGGAATAGTAAACAGCTGTTTACGAAAAAGCGTGTTAAACAAATGAAAAAAAAGCGAGCCTAGCTCGCGTTTTTAGATATCAATGCAGACTTAACGTTTAAGGTAATAAGTGTGATACCGCGTCACGCTCTTCAGCTAACTCCTGCTCAGTTGCTTCCATCTTGCCGCGAGAGAAGTCATTAATATCCAAACCTTGGACAACTTCCCAATCACCGTTTTTACATACGCACGGATAAGAGTAAATTAGACCCTTCTGAATGCCATAGCTGCCATCGCTATAAACACCCATACTAACCCAATCTCCTTCTGCCGTACCTAGCGCCCAATCACGGATATGAAAAATAGCTGCATTAGCAGCAGAGGCTGCACTTGAGGCTCCACGAGCTTCAATAATTGCAGCTCCACGTTTCTGTACCGTTGGAATGAAATCACTTTCATACCACGCTTGGTCAATCAAGCCCACAACATCTTTAGCTTTCACACTGGAGTGATGAATATCTGGATACTGAGTCGAAGAGTGGTTACCCCAGATAGTCAATTTCTTAATATCGTTAATGCTACTATCTGTTTTTTGAGCTAACTGAGTTAGAGCTCGGTTATGATCCAAGCGTGTCATCGCTGTAAAATTGCGTGGATCAATATCAGGCGCATTGCGTTGAGCAATAAGCGCATTAGTATTGGCAGGATTACCAACCACTAACACTTTAATATCACGTGAAGCGACGGCATTGATTGCTTTACCCTGACCAGAGAAAATAGCCGCATTGGCTTCTAATAAGTCCTTACGCTCCATACCCGGGCCACGAGGACGTGCGCCTACTAGTAAAGCATAGTCTGCATCTTTGAATGCGACATTGGCATCATCAGTTTGAACCATACCGACTAACAATGGGAAAGCACAGTCATCAAGCTCCATAGCCACACCTTTGAGTGCATTAAGGGCAGGAGTAATTTCTAACATTTGTAGAATAACAGGTTGATCTGTGCCTAACATTTCGCCAGCGGCGATGCGGAACAATAAAGAATAGCTAATTTGGCCAGCCGCGCCGGTGATGGCAACTCGTACAGGTGCTTTCACGTAATTTCTCCGGATTTAAAAAATAAAAAATGACTAACAAATTTAATACTGTGATTAATGTCGCGCATTATAGGGGTTTTTCAGCTAATTTCACCTAATTTAAACTAAGAAGACCAAGAACGTAACCTTAAAGTTTACAGTAACGTGCTTTAAGGCCAGCATAGAGCTTATCGCTAAATTGCTTATCGGAAGTATCAAGCTTGCTTACCAACTCGACTAAATGTTCATTATCTTCTTTGCCACCCCAGACTTTTTTATAGCTACCATCTTTATAACCATGATCTTGGCGAAAGAAATTTAGAACATTTTTACCCACATAACCACAATATAAATCATCAAAGCTCATATCGGTGGCCTCTAAAAGAGCAACAAACAAAGGAATAGAAAAATCTTTGCTTTCTAAGGTAGAAAGAGCGAAGTTTTCTAAAATATCCTTAAAATCATCTTTTTTATCGCTCCCTAACGCTTCTTCTAATTCCACAAGAATAACTGGCGAGGGTATATTATCCTGTAGTAGGATACTCAGGCCAAAATGCCATATGTCGATTAACTCTAACTTTACCTGCTCCAAATCTGGCGACTGATGCTTCCACCACTTCCAACCGTAATGATCCATTAACTCCGCACACTCAATCCATATAGCCCGATACCATTCAAATTTCTCTGATCGCCAACTTAAGTTAACACGAGTGTTCATCGCATCCTGAAGTTCAAGCATAATCTGTAGTTGTGTTTGCATCACAGTAACTCCTCAAATTTGAGCGTAATATTAACATAGCTACTGGCGTTAAAAGCAATGTAGATTTTGGATTGACTAGCAAAGCTATACATCTATATTAGTAAAGCCACTGAAAGGTCAAATAGAACAGCTCTCCAACGCCTTTGCATTAGAGAAGCTTGAGATAATCTTGCACTGGGAATATCGATGAAACCTCTAGATGCATCAATCTTAAATATCTGGCTATCTGACTTTTCAGGAAAGTGGTTATTTATCCTAATGTATCCGACGCCATAGCGAAGCGGATAACTGAAAGAAATTGGCAAAACAGAGGGGGTTAGCATATAGCCTCAGGCCAGAAGCACACTCACCTGATGTCGTAAATCTTACCCTCTAGAACCTAATTTTTTACTGGCCTTTGGAAAGAGCCTATAAAAATTCTGAGTG
>JBLHWO010000152.1:0-8619 GCA_047629215.1 Cellvibrionaceae bacterium
TTTACCCGTGCCGTGCCTGACGCGCAAGTTTATTCCTGTAACCTAGAGTGGTTCAATAGTCTTCCTGCTGATATTCAAGCGGGTATTGAGATGGCTAGTGAAGTGACTTCGCATCAGAACTTGTCTAAAGTTCCTTCAGCCCGCGCTTACGCTATGGCTGAAATGAGAAAGTCAGGCGTTGAATTTTATTCGCTTACTCCCGATGAGCTGGCTCAGTGGGTTGCAAAAGGCGGTCACCAAAATCCAGAGTGGAATTCCTACAAAAAAGATTTGGCTGGATCAATGTCAAACTTTGGCAAGCTACTTGATGCTGCCAATACGCAGGGCCGTTACTACGTTAACGATGCATAACTAATCTTTAACGCTAGTCGGGCTGGCTATGCACTCATTATTAATAACGAGTGCATAATTCTTAAAAATGATTAATGCAGCTACCCACTTTTTGATCAGCTGAGAGTTCATTACGATGAAAAGTGTATTAATAAATATTGAAGAAAATTGTGAACGTTGGTTGTTGTTGATCTTTTATGTAATGATCGTAGCAACAATTGGTATGGAGGTCTTACGTCGGTTTGGTCTTAGTTACTCCTCTATTTGGGGTGAAGAAATCGCACGCTATGCATTTATTTATTTAGTTTGGGTAGGTACTGCAGCGGCTGTAAAAGACCGTGCGCATCTGCGTATTGATGTGCTAATGCAATTCCTTTCGCCAAAAGGGAAAGCTTTCGCTTATATTTTCGGTGATGTAATTATGCTGGGAATAGCGGTATTGGCTTTATACTTTTCTTATGAAACACTACAAGTTTCCCTCAAATTCGGCTCAGTCACTCACGGTTTACGAATTTCGCAAGCTTGGTTTCTGGCAGCAGTACCTTTTGGATTTGTGTTGGTATGTACACGACTAATACAATCAATTTGTCGCGACGTTAGTGATTTACGTTCAGGTCGTCCTGTTTTTGAAGGCTATAGGTTATTTGACTAATGGAATTTTTTACGCAAGGCGCAGTTGAGTTAGTATTGGGTTGGGAATTTTACGTGCCGCTACTTATCGCATTGTTCCTAATTGTTGTTGGAGTCCCTGTATGGGCAGTGTTAGGGGTAACCTCCGTTACTATGCTGCATTTTTCAGGCGTACTACCATTATCACTGTTTGGTGAGGCATTATTTGATGGTATTGATGCTTTCGCATTAATAGCAGTGCCTCTGTTTATCCTCACGGGTGATGTCTTAGTTAGAACAGGGCTTTCAAAACAGTTATTGGATGTGGCCGAAGCCCTAGCGGGGGGGTTCCGTTCAGGATTTGGCACCGCTACCGTATTAGTTTGTGGCTTTTTTGCCTGTATATCGGGGTCCGATGCAGCGGGTGCAGCCGGAGTGGGTCGTATGACCATCGGCCGTTTGGTAGAGCAAGGTTATCCCAGGCCATACGCCTGCGCTTTAGTCGCCGCTGGAGCCTGCACGGGTATACTAATACCGCCCTCCATCGCCTACATTATTATCGGCTTAATTCTGGGTATTTCTGCATCCACATTATTTCTTGCGGCAATGATTCCCGGTTTGTTGATTATGCTCTGCATCATGATTACAAACATTATCATGAATCGAATTTATAGATATGAAGGCTCGGAAGGTGGTTTTTCATTCCGACGTCTTTGGGAAGCAGTTTACAATGGTCGATACGCATTATTAGTACCCTTCATTATCCTCGGTGGAATTTATAGTGGCATCTTTACGCCAACAGAAGCCGCAGCAGTTGCCGTAATAACAACAGTTATTATTGGTCTGTGGCAGAAAACGATAACGTTAGGGGGCTTCCCCAAGATGTTGGCCAGTTCAGCAAAAGTGAATGGCGTGATCGTACCCATCATTGCCTTATCTTTACCATTGGCTCAGACCTTAGCTGCACTCAATGTGCCACAGGGTTTTGTTTATGGTATGACCTCGCTTACCGATAACCCAACGTTAATTCTACTAATGATGATTGCAATATTAATAATTGCCGGCTGTGTGATGGAAACAACACCTAATATTGTTATTTTAGCACCTATTATGCTGCCTCTTGCCGAAGCGATTGGCATGAATGAAATTCATTTTTGTATTGTGATGGTCACGTCGCTAGGTGTTGGTTTTATTACCCCGCCACTGGGCTTAAACTTATTTGTGGTCTCCGGTTTGACTGGGACGCCGGTTTTACAAGTTGCTGCTAGGGCGGTGCCCTTTGTGCTTGCTATGCTAACGATAGTGATGGTACTTGCCTTCGTGCCTGCGTTATCGCTGTGGGCAATAACCTAAAAATATTGATTTACTTTTACATTTGCCTTCTCGATTTTCCTTTTACGTAGAGATTTAATGATGACTATTAAGTATATGAAAAAAGCAGAAAAATCCGCTACAACTGGGGAGGATAACACCCGTGATACTGTAGCTGAAATGTTAACAGAGATTGAAGCAGGCGGTGAGGAAAAAGCCGTTGATTATACTAAGAAATTAGATAATTATACGGGCAATATTGTTGTTTCTGAAGAAGACATTGTCATAGCTTCTAAGAAAGTACCAGAAAGTGTTAAAAACGATATTCAATTTGCTTATGATCGTGTTCGTCGTTTTGCCGAAAAGCAGCGTGAAGCATTAATTGATTTCGAAGTAGAGCTTTCGCCCGGCCTATTTGCGGGGCAAAAGCAAATACCTGTTGAAACTGCGGGTTGCTATATTCCTGGTGGGCGCTATTCACATGTGGCATCAGCCATAATGTCAGTTGCAACTGCTAAAGCTGCAGGTGTTAATCATATTATTGCGTGTTCACCACCAAAGCCTGATCAAGGCGCCAACCCTGCGATTATCTATACCGCTAATTTGTGTGGTGCAGATACCATTTTGAATATGGGTGGTGTACAGGGTATTGCTGCAATGGCCTTTGGTTTATTTACTGGTGGTCATGCCGCCGATATCCTTGTTGGCCCAGGCAACCGTTTTGTTGCGGAAGCCAAGCGGATGCTATTTGGTCGCGTGGGTATTGATTTGTTTGCCGGCCCTACCGAAATTGGTATTCTCGCTGATAAAACAGCTGACCCTGCCCTTGTTGCCAGCGATCTGGTGGGTCAAGCAGAGCATGGTTTGGATACGCCTTGCTGGTTAATCACAACAGACGAAGAATTGGGTAATAAAGTCATGGCGTTAATGCCTAGTGTTATTGCTGCTCTACCAGAAATCGCGCGGGTTGCAGCAGAGACCTCTTGGCGCGATTATGGTGAAGTCGTACTTTGTTCGGATCGCGAAGAAGCATCTGTAGTCAGTGATCGTTATGCCCCAGAACATCTTGAAATACATGCAGAAGGTCTGGGTTGGTGGGTAGACAGACTCCGCAACTATGGTTCGTTATTTGTCGGTGAAGAAACCACTGTCGCCTTTGGAGACAAGTGCTCTGGTACCAATCATATTTTGCCTACCAAAGGTGCTGGCCGCTATACCGGTGGCTTATTTGTGGGAAAATTTATCAAAACTGTCACTACTCAACGTATGAGTCGTGAAGCAAATCGTGAAGTGGCATCTGCAACCGCTCGTATTTCTCGTCTTGAAGGTATGGAAGCTCATGCGCGCACTGGCGATGATCGTCTGAGCAAGTACTTTCCCGATGAAACTTTCACTCTAGAGCCTGAAAAGTTAAACTAATGGTCAGTTTTTCATTAAAGGGAAAGGTAGCTTTGGTTACGGGTGCAGGCTCAGGTATTGGCCGCCGACAAGCCTTTGCTCTGGCGCAGGCCGGAGCAGAAGTGATTCTGCTTGGTCGGCGTGAAGCTCGGCTACAGGATGCGGTTGCCGAAATCGAAACTGTTGGTGGTAGGGCTATTGCGCAAGCTGGTGATCTTGGTGATCTTAAGTCAATAGCCGATACGGCTAAACGTGCTGAGAGTCTATTTGGCCCCATTGATATTCTGCTAAACACAGCGGGAGTGAACCTTCGTCAACCAGTTGATGAAGTAACGCTAGATAGCTGGAATAGTACATTGAATCTGAATTTAGCTGCCCCCTTCTTTCTCGCCAAAGAATTAATACCTGCAATGCAGAAAAAGGGTTGGGGTCGGATCATTAATATTGCTTCGCTACAGTCTGAGCGTGCTTTTGCGAATAGCGTACCTTATGGTGCCTCTAAAGGCGGAGTTTCACAGCTTACCCGCGCGATGGCTGAGGCTTGGTCTGCGCTAGGCATAAATTGCAACGCAATATCACCTGGTTTTTTCCCTACGGAGCTAACCGCTCCAGTCTATGGAAAACCAGAGTTATTAAACAATTTAGCTAAACAAACCGCAATCGGTCGAAACGGTGAACTTTCTGATCTTGACGGGTTAACCGTATTTCTGGCTTCAACGGCATCTGACTATATTACCGGCCAAGTGATCAATCTTGACGGCGGGTTTACTGCTAAATAAAGCATTCTGGGGAAATTTTATGAAAGCGCTAGTATATACTGATACTCAGGAAGTTATTTATCGAGATGAACCGAAACCAATCCCCGCACTGGGGGAAGCTCTAGTTAAGGTGGAAGCGGTGGGTATTTGTGGTTCAGATATGCATGCCTATCACGGACACGATGCTCGCCGAGTGCCGCCATTAATCTTGGGGCACGAAGCAGTAGGCATTGTTCAAAATGGTGATCAGCAAGGTAAGCGAGTCGTACTGAATCCACTGATGACCTGTGGTATTTGTCACCATTGTCAGGGCGGCAGATCCAATTTATGCGCGAAACGTGAGTTAATTGGAATGCGATTGGCCGGTGCATTTGCGCAATATGTGACAATACCTGAGCGTAATCTGCTGGACATACCTCAAGATATGGACCCCGTGATTGCCAGTCTCACTGAACCTGCAGCGACATCATTACATGCGCTTTATCTTGCGGAAAAAGTCTTACATCGACCTTTATCCGAGAGCCGCACATTGATTTTGGGCGGAGGTTCCATCGGTGTCTTTGCCGCGTTGTTCTTAAAAAATAAAGGTTGCCATGAGATTTTTCTTGGCGATACGAATGAATTACGAAGATCAACAGCCAGTAAACTGGGTTGTTGCAAAGTCTATAATCCACTCGGTAGTGATTTGCCGGATCAAAATTATTTTGATTTAGTAATTGATGCCGTTGGCAGTGGCCGTACACGCGAAGCCTCTTCACGTTTCGTTAGAGCTGGTGGAGTTATATCACATGTTGGCCTACAAGATAACGAGCCGGGTTTAGACATCCGAAAAATAACCTTAGAAGAAATTACCTTTTTAGGTAACTATACGTATAGTCCTATTGACTTGAAGGCGGCAATTGATGCGCTTTACGATGGTTCTTTAGGGTCTTTAAAATGGGTCGAAAAACGCTCTCTTTCTGAGGGCGCGGCCGCTTTTGATGATATTCACAACGGCAAAACAGCAGCCCCAAAAATTGTGTTATGTCCAACAGAATAATTTATTAAGCGGATGATTAACTCTTAGTAATATTGTTGTCGAGGATAAAACAGATTTTTTAACGGGTTGAAAATCACACATGAAGTAGCTGATGAGGTGGCTAGAGATCTATTATATTAAAGAAATTTTTTATAGCTCCGGTTGCTTAAGAGGCCATTGTTAATGTTGTTTAAATACATAGGAAATTAAAGTGATATTTTCGACCGCTAATGGTTCTGTTCCACTATATGCTCAGGTTCAAGAATTATTGATTACGCGTATAATCAAAGGGGAGTGGTCGCCTACAGAAATTATTCCCAGCGAAATAAAATTAGCACGGGAATTAGGTGTCAGCCAAGGAACAATTCGAAAAGCTATCACCGGGCTGGTCGAGCGAAAGGTATTGATTCGGCGTCATGGTAAAGGCACTTTTGTTGCCGGCCATAATAATGCTCGTGCCTTGTTTCAGTTTTTTCGTATCCACAATGAAGAAAATGAAAAAGCCCTACCTGAAAGTAAAACGCTAACCTTTACCGAGCGCTGCGCCTCCACTGCTGAATCGAAAAAGCTCAAGCTTCCTAAAAAAGCCCGAATATTTTTTATTGAACGGATACGAAGTTTAGGCGGCCAGCCCATCCTTGTAGAAAGTATTGCTCTGCCAGATCATTTTTTTCAAGGGCTTAAAGATATCGATTTGCTCAACACTCTGTATGATTTATATGAAATCGAGTTTTCTATTACCGTTCATCGCGCAGAAGAATCCTTACGAGCAATCAGTGCATCTAAACATGATGCAGTCATTCTTAATCTTACAGAGGGTGCTCCCCTACTTGAGATAGAGCGTCTTGCTTTAACATTGGACAATGTACCAATTGAATTACGTGTAAGTCGTTGTACAACGGAAAAACACCATTACTGGAATACGTTATACTGATTCTTCACAAGAATAAATAGACTGTTTTTTTATTTTTTTATGGGCGCTGTTTGAAAACAGGGGCAGTATAAGTATCGCATTTTATTTCATCGAAGTTATGGGCTCGAAGAAAAAGTGCATCATCGGGCATAAAGTAAAATTTCCCCGCATCAAGCTTATCCAAGTAGCCTTTCTTATCTAGCCCATCGTTAACAATGTTTTTCATTTCACAAAAGCTCAGCTTTCTGCCTAATTTTTTCAGTCGCTTAGAATCTTGTAAAAGCATACAAGAGCCAGCAATATCTATAAAGTTTATGCTCGGACAATAGCAGAAACACGCAAATAACCTTGTCGTGCACTACTTAGGCGCCTTCGTCATTTCCTCAGTCATGACGGCAACGGCTTTGAGTGACGCTTTCTCGAATGCACGGCCAGAAGATTATCTAATCGGCGCCGAAGTGCTAGCCCTAAGCAGTGGCATGATGCTGTTGGCATTCGGTATATTGCGCCTTGTCTTTCTCGGTTACTCTCTAAGTTTTCCGATCATTACCGGCTTCATTTCTGGCTCGGCCATTATCTGTCGATTATGCGCCGTTTCGGTAGCCAAGGCTTACATATACTCTCTTTCAGCCTCCGTACAAGGTGCTCCTCGGGTGCGTGCAGCGCCGCAGATAACCTTGGCTATCTTTTCTCGACACAACAAGTTACCTCCTCTGCTACACATTAGCCCCCTGGCCTGCTCAGCATTTTCTGCGATTCGTTGTGCCGAGTCATATTGCCGAAGCAGGCCCTCTGCGCCGCCGAGTCCAAAGTCAACATGCTGCTTAAATACGCGTCTAAACGATTCAGATTACGTTGGCATTGGCTTTGGTGCTCTGCTCAACCCATTGAGGCTACGCTCTTCCTCGCTGAGTTCTACCCACACTTTGGTCAGGTCATCATGATAAAATCGCGATAAAATACTAGCTGACTTAGCATCATGTCAACTCGGCACTAAATGATAAACTTCACTGGCATCATGAGCGCGTTTGGCGCTCGCTTGGTGAACAGTAAATCCAAGCACTCTAAACTGATAACGCAGTGCACCTCCATACGTACTAGTCGATTCGGTAATCACAACCACTGGGCAAGACAGGTTTCTCAAGCCCTCTATTAACACGGGCGTCTGTTCTGGATGTCGCCACCTTATTGATTCTTGCACGCCCGCTTGTTCATCAGCTAACACCGCATATAAATGCTTTTTGGCAATATAAATCGCTAGCGAAACCTTTTGCCAGACAGGTTTGTGGTTAGTTGGAGCCAATCAATCTTGTTGACATTCTTCGTGCGATAAGTGCGCTTCTTCATAGGGGAAACTCCTCTTGTGTTAGTAATTATGTTTGGTGGTACAGTTACTATTTTGAGGGGGTTCCGCCCCCTTACCTAAAATCCCTGTAGGCAAACTCTGCACAAGTTCTTGATGCACCTAGAAAACTTTAGAAGTCACTTACGACCAATAAGGTCGTTACGTGATTCTAAAATTTTCTATACACACTAATAACTCGTACAGCTGTTTCGCGCCAACTGAGATTTTTAGGATAAACAGCATGACCTACGCTTTAATTCAGCCTAGGAATCTCAGCGCTGGATTTGATGATTAATACAGGTCGAGTCGTAATCTTTGTGTATGCCGAGCTACTAGCCACTCGCTGTCAGATTGTTAGCGTGTTGAGTTGGGCTATCAAATTTTCAGGTATACGGAGGCCTTCATTATGAGCGTTGTAGCGTAAAGCGCTGCGCCCCATGCCAGGGATTCGGGTACTGTCTTGTTGTAGAATTTCTTCAATCAGATCCTCTATCCGACTGGAGAAAGTACCACCAGAAAAAAACTCTGGATCGAAAGCCATTATCAATTGCCCCACACCAGGTGGCTCGCCTTCAGCGGTAAAAAATGAAGTGGCTTCATATCCATGGTTAGCACCACTTAGGCTCGCCGCGATAATTTCAACCATTAAAACCAGTGCGGCGCCCTTGGCGCCGCCCATCGGTAGCATGGTACCTTTCAGCGCTGCATTGGCATCGGTTGTGGGCTGGCCGTGCTCATCGAGTGCCCAACCTTCGGGAATAAGTTCCCCCTTTTGTTGCGCAACCACGACCTTCCCTCTGGCTGATTTGCTTAGACTTAGATCAATCAATAACGGTAATTCATTCGCTCTAGGTGCGGCAAATGCGATGGGGTTGGTGCCGAAAACGCCTTTGTTGCCACCCCACGGCGCTATGGCCTGAGGGCTGTTGCCAAACAC
>JBLHWO010000153.1:0-8545 GCA_047629215.1 Cellvibrionaceae bacterium
AAGCTCAATACGCTCTTGGGGGAAGATGACGAGGAAGTTTAACCTCGACTCTAGAGCGCACAGAATTGGTTGAGCTAAGCCAAGAAGCACGGGCTAACGACTCACGCCTAGAGCTTGCTTGTCGTGAAGCTGGATTGAGTCTTCGCAGTTATCGCCGCTGGTTGCAGCAAGGCGAAGTACAGGTAGATAGAGACCTGATACGAAGAAACCAGAACCTGCAAATAAGCTGAGTAAAGAAGAGAAGCAAGCTATTGTGGATGTCTGTAACGAAGCACATTATGCCAGTTTGCCACCGACACAGATTGTACCAAGCCTGCTAGATCAAGGCATCTACCTTACCTAGGAGACGCTTTTTAAGATATTGCAGTATCGCCCAAACAGGCCGACCTCGGGGTTTAACAGTCTCGCAGATGGCCGCGACTGGGTGGATCATGTTGTCGGTAGGTATAACACCGAACACAAGCACAGCAAGCTTAACTTCGTCACACCCGCTGAGCGTCACGCTCAACAGGATGGCGAGATTTTAGCGAAACGTAAGCAAGTATTGAAGAATGCGAAAGAAGCAAAGCCAAACCGCAGATTTCAGTCAGTGAGAAATATCCGCTTTGATCACCTGTTCCTGAGCCCAGTCTAAACGCTCTACTAATACTCGAGACATATTGGCTCGTTGTGATCACTGACTAGGAAAGACCCAACCTAATTTGCAATCCATCTTATTAATACTCAATAAAAATCCACCTTCCGGATTGTTCATCAACTCTTGTAGCGCAGCAGGATTCGAAAGAGCTTTAATTAGTTGCTTTAATCGTTGCGCTAATTCCTTTGGAGAGTGCGCAATAATGGCGAGCTTGAACCGAGCCACCCTTTTAAATGGCATCGGCTATGGCAAGCAGCTCCACTCGATCGTCCACCTTAGTGCCCGCGCAATGACCTTCGATAGAATCGAGGTCTGCTGTATTAATACCCGCTTGTTGATAAGCTCGGCCCAAGGCCAGACTCTGACCATTAACAGTGGGTGCTGTAACTCCCCCTTTGCCATCGGAAGACATTCCCCATCCATTTAGTACGGCGTAAATTTTATCGCCATCTCGCGAGGTGTCTTCAAGGCGTTACATGCCGACGATGCCGCAGCCCTCACCAAGAATAAACCCGCTACCGCGCTTGTCATAAAACATCATATCGCTTTGCGTTAACGCACCGGTTTTAGCCAAACCAATTAATTCAAAAGGATCAAGGCTGACATCCACACCACCCGCAATCGAAAAATCAATACTGTTGTTAGCGAGGTGAGTCGCCGCGGTATAGACCAGTATCAACGATGATGAGCACGCAGCGTCGACGGTGAAACCACCTGCCAAGCAATCTTCATTGGTCGCGGGTGAAATGGATTTAAATTCTGCCTCTACCCTTTGGGTAAATCCGGCAAACTGATCGGCAGTCAACCCAAGCTGCTTGCCATTTTGTCGTAGAATTTTTTGAATACATGGCCAACGTAAGCGCAGCATATTATAACGGGTAAACTCACCCGTTAAGGTATTACCGAGGATGCTTTGAGCTTTACTCTGAGGCAAGTCTGCGGCTACATAACCGGCATCATCTAGCATCTCCAACACAACATCGAGCGTTAACCAATGCGCGATATCGCTTATGTCGGCAGTGATTTTCGGGATACGCTGCGCCTTGCATTAAACACCTCATGCTCATCAACTCCATTATTTTTAATAAAAAATAACGAAAAATAAAAAACTATTTTTTAATGTTATTTTAATTCGAGGTAGCGAATCGTAAACAGATAACCTTTTACTGTCTATCACTAGTAATAGCTAACACAGAATTTTTTATCGTTGATAAAAACACAACTAAAGCTTAATATTTAATCTAAACAACAAACGTATCACTAAAACTAATTAGCGACTAATACTAGCGATTGACAAAAAATAAAAATGCTTATGAATGGACACTTATGAGACGCAACTTGCAAAAAAATAGCGAACTATAAACAATGCGCTTTTATTTATTGAAAGTGGCAATAAGAAATAGGTAAATAATAAAATGAACGATCACAACAACAAGCGGCAATCTGAAATAAAAACGTCTTAAAAAGCGGTTAAATAAAAATGATTTACCTGCAAAGGTCTTTTTGATGTAAAAGGTGAATAAATATCAAGCTGGCAGAAAAAGAACACACGCAATACCAGCTCAGGCATTTAATAAATTGCCGTCATCATCCTAAAAACGGCGGTTGGATCGTAGCGACAGGTTTTTGCTCCTGCATACATTACATGACCTCCATGGAAGGAGGGAATACAATTAAAGCTGTAAGGAACAACCTTTGCCCGCGTAAATAAGGGTGTTTAAGGTGCAGAACATAAAGTGATTTTTTTATTTTTTCAAATTCGTAGCCACCCTACGGGTGTAGCCTAAAAAATGAAAAATACTTTAGATTCCATGTCTTAGGCAGCCGCAGTAGATTCAACCGCGGTTTTTAGGATTTTGGCGCGGGGCTGGTGCAGTCCGAACGTGATCGCGACTAAAGGGGTAGTGAATATATAGCGGCGCAAGAAGCATAAATGCTTAGGCTAGGCTACGCCAGAAAAAACCAGCCCTATGAAAGCTTGCTACTTAGAATCAGCCCACAAAAAGCGAATAAACTCTCTAGCGCCTGGAACAGAGCAGACATCAGGGGAAATTTCCCCACGAAAACCGTAGTATTGAATACTTTTTACTAGCATTTTTTAAATAGTAGTGCGCCACAAAAAATGTACTGAGCTTAAACTAAAAACCCCCATTAATGGGGGCTTTAGGTTTAATTTTGGAGTCGGCCGGTAAGCCGGGTTTTGTCGTGGACAATCATTCATCTGCGATGCACGTCACCATACACCTCTAGCAACCTACCCGAATCCAGCGCGGGTCGCGCCTATAGGATTCCTATTTGGTCTTGCTCCGAGTGGGGTTTACCATGCCACAAGCTGTTGCCAGTTGCGCGGTGCGCTCTTACCGCACCCTTTCACCCTTACCTGTTCCTCAAAGAGGCCATCGGCGGTTTACTCTCTGCTGCACTTTCCGTAGGCTCGCGCCCCCCAGGGGTTACCTGGCACTCTACCCTTTGGAGCCCGGACTTTCCTCCCGATAGCACCTTGATGCACTCTATTCCGAGGAAAAGTGAACACCAACGTTAACCATCAGGCGATTGCCTAGCCAACTCCAACGAAGATGTTACCATAGTTAGTCATTCAACTAAATAATTGAATGACTATAAGATACTCGCTGCAGAAAGCACTTATTAGCCATAGCAATTGGACAAGACCTATCAGCTGATTCAAACTGAAGTGCTTTTGGTCGTTTCGCCACCCGTTTAATCATTTCAGCACAGTATATTCAATCAATATGTTCAGTATTTCTGAGTTTCTTGCCCTCCTTATTATTGCCATCATTGCCAATGGACTCTCCGCCATAGCCGGCGGAGGCGCAGGGCTTCTACAACTGCCTATCCTTCTATTTTTAGGCTTACCCTTTAGCACTGCTTTAGCCACCCATAAAATCGCAACGGTGGCATTAGGTATTGGATCGACAGCACGCTACTGGAAAGAAAAAATAGTCGATTTTACTTTTTCTCTTTTTGTCATTGGTTCTGGCTTACCAGGCGTAATTTTGGGTGCATTGGTGATTTTGAATATTGACGAAAGGATCGCCACTATTTTATTAGGGGTGCTCACTATTAGCTTAGGTGTTTATTCTTTCTTAAAGAAAGAGCTAGGACAACATTACCAAGCTAAGAAGCGGAATAAAATGGGCCTTTTAATTGGTGGTTTGGTGGTTTTTTTTATTGGTGTTATTAACGGATCACTAAGCTCTGGCACTGGATTATTTTTAACTTTATGGCTAGTCCATTGGTTTGGCTTAGACTATAAGCGTGCTGTTGCCACCACGATGATCTTAGTTGGCTTTTTTTGGAATGCGACAGGCTCGCTTACCCTATCCTTTTTAAGCGATGTGAAGTGGAGCTGGTTGATACCCTTAGTTCTGGGTTCTCTTATTGGTGGCTACCTAGGCGCTCATTTAGCTATAGGTAGGGGCAATCATTTGATCAAGCGTGTGTTTGAGATTTTAACGATCAGCGTAGGCCTTAGCTTATTAGTTAAGAGTTATTAGCTAAAGCTATCTAGAACGTAGATAGCTTTTTATAACATCAAAGCTCAGCAACGCTAACGCCATCCAAATTAATATAAAGGTCAGCAATGTTGTTAAAGAAAATGGCTCTTGGTAAAAGAATAAAGCCAATAAAAATAACGTAGTAGGCGTTATATACTGAAAAAAACCTAGAGCTGAATACGTAAGGCGCTTAGCGGCAGCCGTAAATAATAACAATGGAATGACGGTAACAGGGCCCGCCAACATTAATAATGACCAATCGGATAGGGTCCAACTTATCGGGCCCACTATTGCCGATTCGGCACTCATCCACAAACCTCCCAAATAGATCAACGCAATTGGAAGTAACAGCAGCACCTCAACAAACAAACCTGGAATGACATCGACAGCTACTTTTTTATGAATAAAGCCGTATAAGCCAAAGCTGAATGCCAGCGTTAGCGCAATCCAAGGAATTTCACCTAAGGCTATAATCTGAATACCGACACCGACAGCAGCTAAAGCCACCGCAAAACATTGCGTACGGCTGAGAACTTCTTTTAATAAAATGAAACCTAAAAAAACATTGAACAAGGGATTAATGTAATAACCTAAACTTGCCTCAAACAATCGATTAGTATCGACAGCCCAAATATAAACACCCCAATTGGTAGCAATAAGTAGTGTCGAGGCAGTTAAGTAAATCAGGTGGATTTTATTTAAAAAAATACCGACAATAATATGCCAATATTTTTTTAATGTAAAAAGTAAAAATAACAAACAAACCGTTGACCAAATAATACGATTAGCCAAGACCTCTAAAGGACTAAGATGAGAGATAAGCTTAAAGTAGAAAGGGAATACCCCCCAAAACGCAAAGGCAGCGACCGCTAATAAACCACCCCGCTGTGAAGGAGCTATTATCACGTCCCTATTGAACGACTTATGAGCGCGTCTAAGCGAGAGAAGGACCGCAGTTTATACGGAGTAAATGGCCCCTTTATTGTTAACGAGGGGAGTACGGTAATGACGCCACTATAGCGTAAACAGTGCATTTTTAGACGCGTTCTTATCTTAAGACACGCAATGCGGCTACATGCTCTAAAGCTTGAATATCACTGATCACAGACTCCGTGACATCGCCCTCCACATCAATAATATTGTAAGCAATATCCGCGCGGCTCTTATTTACCATATCGATAACATTGATCTGATGGCGAGTAAAAACAGACAAGACCTCACCTAATACGCCCGCCACATTGTGGTTAGCAAAGGTAATTCGGCAATCCCCAGCACGCTCCATTGCAACAGCAGGGAAATTAACCGAATTTTTAATATTACCGTTTTCAAGGTAATCCATTAACTGGTCTGCCGCCATAATTGCACAGTTTTCTTCTGCCTCAGCCGTACTGGCACCGATATGCGGCATGGCAATAACCTTATTGTTACCCAGCAAGCAAGGCTCTGGGAAATCACAAATATATTGCCCTAGCTGCTCTGCATCTAAACTAGCCACAATAGCTTCGGGGTCGACAATCGTTTCACGCGCAAAGTTTAATAAGACTGCGCCCTTCTTAACACTTTTCAGTGCATCGTTATTGATCAGATGATAAGTAGGCTTAATAGCAGGCACATGCAAGGTAACGTAATCGGCTCTTGCTAATAATGCTTGTAGATTTTCCATTTTTTCAACTTGGCTAGGTAAGCGCCACGCGGCATCTACCGATAAAGCAGGATCGTAACCTAATACCTTCATCCCCATCGATAAGGCCATTTCTGCCACCATCGAACCGATCGCACCTAGACCAACCACACCCAGTGTTTTACCGGCCAATTCAGAACCCGCAAAACGTTTTTTCTCGAGCTCTAGCTGCTTATGCATATCGGCGGGATCGGCCATGGATTGCAAACTTTGGGCGTAAGCCATGCCTTCTACAATGCCGCGCGATCCTAACAACATACCCGCTAATACTAATTCTTTTACCGCATTAGCATTGGCACCGGGGGTATTAAAGACAACAAGACCTTGAGCCGTGCAATCTTCTACAGGAATATTGTTTACGCCTGCGCCTGCGCGAGCAATGGCCTTAACCGTTTCTGGCAAAACTTCGCCATGTAATTTATGGCTACGCAGGAGATAAGCATCTGGGCGGCCAATATCACTGGATAATTCATACTTATCTAATGTGAAACGCTCTAAACCTTTGATAGAAAGTTTATTGTAGGTTTTAATTTTAAACATTACTTTAACTCTTACTTTTATTTGGGTTCAAAAATATTGAGGCCTTTTCAAGGATGAAAATTTTCTTCTTAGGCACTCAAAAATGGCTCCTGCATTGTTGATGTCCTCTCCGTCCATGGAGGGCAAGGCAAAAGCTCACGCAATGAGGCAATTTATATGTAATAAATAACCGGATGAGTAAGATTTTAACGCCTATAAGGAGAAAAAATCATTATTGAAAGGTTTCGTATTAATTTTTTACGCTTGCGTAAGCCCACTTCAACCAAGGCATTAGGGCTTCAAGGTCCGACTGCTCGACAGTTGCGCCACACCAAATTCTAAGACCCGATGGGGCATCGCGGTATGCACCCACATCATAAGCAACGGCTTCTTGATCCAACAATTTAATCATCTCTTTTACTTGATCCGCTTCGGCATCAAGTGTTAGGCAAACACTGGTATTTGAGATGGTCGCTGGATCGACGGCTAAAAAATTGATCCATTCGTTATCAGCAACGAATACCTCTACAACCGATAAATTCGCTTTTGATTTAGCGATAGCAGCATTTAAACCGCCCATACCGGCCACCCAGCCTAGGGCATCTAAATAATCAGCTACGCACAGCATCGACGGCGTATTGATGGTTTCACCACGAAAAATGCCTTCGATCAACTTGCCGCCTTTTGTCATGCGGAAAATTTTAGGTAAGGGCCATGCAGGGGTGTAGCTTTCTAAACGCTCAACAGCGCGAGGACTCAATATCAACATGCCGTGAGCACCTTCGCCACCCAACACTTTTTGCCACGAGTAAGTCACCACATCGAGCTTTTCCCATGGCATTTCCATCGCAAACACCGCTGAAGTCGCGTCACAAATTGTCAGACCCGCTCGGTCATCAGCAATCCAATCTCCATTTTTTACTTTGACTCCTGAAGTCGTACCATTCCAAGTAAAAACAACATCGTTATCAAAATCAACCTGTTCAAGATCCGGTAATTGCCCGTAATCGGCAACCAGTGAGCGAACATTATCTAATTTAAGCTGTTTGTTGATATCGGTAACCCAACCACTGCCAAAGGACTCCCATGCCAACACATCAACGCCACGAGCACCTAAGAGTGACCACATTGCCATTTCGACTGCGCCGGTATCAGATGCAGGCACAACGCCAACGCGATAGCCTTCTGGCAAACCAAGTAATTCAGCCGTTTGTTCGCATGCTTGTTTGAGTGCAACCTTGCCCACAGCGGCTCGGTGAGATCGACCGAGAGTTGATATATCTAGCTGATTTAAATCATAACCAGGTCGCTTGCTACAAGGGCCAGAAGAAAAGTTGGGGTTAGCGGGCTTAATGTTTGGCTTAGTGGCCGGTGTAGAGGACGGCATAGAATTCAATTCCTAGTACAGTAATATTGGACAATAAATAGTGGACAATGGTGGTCGTAAGCAGCATAGAATGCACGCTGCTCAAAATAATGAGCGATTATGCCAGCATTATTTTAGTTTTTCAGTGATTTTTAAAATATAGGGGAGATGTTAGTGAGCTTCTCATCAAACCATGAATTATTTTTTGGTGGCTAAAGCTTCCGCTCCTCAGTGAAACCGTTCTACTTGATAGCCTTGAGCCTTCATCAAAGCAAGCAAGCCATCTGGGCCCACTAAGTGAAGAGCGCCCACTAAAACATATTCTACTTCTGACGTTTTCATAAAGGATTTTATTTGAGGAATCCAGCGTAAATTACGATTGACCAGAAGAGCTTGATAAAGTTTCGGGAAATCATCTACCCAAGGAGCGAGAGCTACTGCCATCAGCGTATTGTTATCGCCCTGTCGCCACGCCTGTTTAGTTTGTTGCATTATTTCTGACATCTTCTCTAATTCATCGATTGCCTGAACGATAACCTGATTTTCTTTGCCCTCACCTGTACTCAGCAAAGCATTAAATTGATCGTCGATGGTTTCCAAAAATAGACGTTGCTTGCCGTCTTTTTTCGCTCGTTTATTAAAAAACTCATCTACACCAATACCGGCAAGGCCTAGGCGCTGCAATTCCACTACCGTCAATACAACGGATAACATGCTCGGCTTAAATTGCTCGAAAGAGCTTATGGACATGCCTCTGGCCGAGAGAAAAAGACTTAGCTCGGTATAGGTTTTGTTATTGAGCACCGATTTGAGAGTACGGTCATCGT
>JBLHWO010000154.1:0-8543 GCA_047629215.1 Cellvibrionaceae bacterium
TGCTCATCTTTCTCTTTGTCGCTGTGCTCACCTTTTTTATGAGGTTCGTCTTTTTCTTTATCATGATGCTCATCTTCGCCGTGATCATGCGACTCAAAAGTGGCGCCCTCTCGAAATGCATAGGTGGTAGTACCCTCAAGTTCTAACACTTTGACTTTTTGTGCTGATTCAGCCAGATTATCCAAAGCTTTTTCCAGCCACGGTGTAAGACCCTCACCCACCCAAAAAACCACTTCAGCATCCGCCAATGCTTTCGCTTGTGAAGGGCGTAGTGTGTGATGATGAGGAGACGCTTCAGCTGGGATTAATAAGCTAGGTTGACCTACGCCCTCCATCACCTGGCTAACCAGAGAATGCAAAGGGGCAATATCGACCGCAACTGCAGGTGGTGACGCATGAGCATTGATGGATAAACTCAGCATTAAGGCTGAGTAGGCGATTAAGGTATGACGCATTAGGTACTCCTATAAATGATAAAATATTGAAATCAAAGAAATATTAGATAGACACTATATTAGAATAGATATCATAATAGTTATGTTATAACATAACGAACTTATGACAGTAAATAAAAATCAGTTGATTTTATTAGGGTTAAGCAGCGTAGTTGTTCTTTAAAGGGTTAAGTTAGGTAGATCTATGTTAATTGAATGTGACGACTTGTCTGTTCATCTAGGGAAGCGAAAAGTACTTAGTAATATCAATTTGTCGGTCGAGCCTCAAGAAATCGTGACGATTCTTGGCCCGAATGGTTCGGGTAAAACCACATTATTCAAAATCTTGATTGGCGCACTACAGCCAAGCTCAGGCGTATTGAAAAAAAAGCCGGGATTACAGATTGGCTATGTACCCCAACGCCTGCACATTGATAAAACATTACCCATAACGGTCAAGCGCTTTATGAATCTGCCTGGCGGCCATTCGGAGAAAACAGTGGCTGATGCACTCACCCACGCCGGCGTACCGGGGCTCGCTAAGCAGCAAATTATGGATTTATCTGGCGGCCAATTTCAGCGTGTATTACTGGCTCGAGCCTTGTTAGGTAAGCCAGATCTATTGTTACTTGATGAGGCAACTCAGGGCTTAGATCATCGTGGAACAGCGGACTTTTATCGACAAATTGCCAGTGTGAGGGAACATCTCGGGTGTGCCATTGTGATGATCAGCCACGAGCTTCATGTTGTGATGCGCCAAACTGACCGGGTAATTTGTCTTAACGGTCATATTTGTTGTCAGGGTAAGCCTGAAATGGTCAGCGGCTCACCAGAATATCATGCTTTATTTGGGCTTGATAAAGAGAGTGAAGCAGCGCTGTATCTACATCAAGGACATCACCCACACACACATGCTGAACGGATCTCTAATGTTTGATGATTTTCTAGTACGAGCCATGCTGGCCAGTGTTGGGGTTGCACTGGCAGCGGCGCCCTTAGGTTGTTTTGTGATTTGGCGACGAATGGCTTATTTCGGTGATGCCACCGCTCATGCCGCAGTGCTTGGTATCGCATTGTCACTGACACTATCAGTACCCATATTTGCCGGTGTTCTAGTGGTTTGTTTATTAATGGCGATTATGGTGTCAAGCTTAACTGGACGAGGATTTGCCATGGACACAATGCTAGGCGTTGCCTCTCATTCATCATTAGCCATCGGTTTGGTCGCGGTTTCTTTTTTATCCGGCGTCCGCATTGACCTAATGTCCTACTTGTTTGGTGATATTTTAGCCGTAGGGCATACAGACCTTATGGTGATATGGGGCGGTGCGTTGATTGTGTTGGGGCTCATCGTATGGCGATGGTCCGGTCTTTTACTGTCGACGCTTAACTCTGATTTGGCACTTGCCAGTGGCTTTAAACCTAAACAGGAGCAATTAATTTTAACTATTGCACTGGCGATTGTGGTGGCGGTTGCCATTAAAGTGGTGGGCGTTCTACTGATTGCAGCGATGCTAATTGTTCCGGCTGCGACTGCACGCACGTTTAGTAGCACGCCTGAAACCATGGCCATTATTGCAGCCTGCTTAGGTGCTTTTTGCGGCATATCTGGCCTACAGGCTTCCTATTTTATGGATACCCCTACTGGACCCACGATCGTTTGTGTCAGTGCATTTCTGTTTATCGCAACTAACCTTGTCGTTAGAATATTTCCACTTAATGGCTCTATTGAAAAAAAACCCTAGAGTTTTCTACAGAGTCTGATTAATTTACGTGTCAGGTTGCTAGCCGGAGTGCTGTTGGGGGGCGCTCTCCACTATCAAAATCAACTTCGCTTTAATAGTGGAGAATTCACCCTAGGGAGCAATGCATTCCATTAGCGGCCCTTCCCAATCGTCATTAATCTGCGAGGCGATGATTTCTATTCGGCTTTCTACGCAATGGCCTATCACATTCTCTGTGAGTGCATCGGATGTGAGGTTATAGCTAAACGCGCCCTTATCGGTAATAAAGACGGCTTTCATTCTTTCTGCTTTTATCGTCTTTAAAAACGAAAATAATGTTTCATAGTTAAATAGTTGGCTGCCAGAAAAGCGCCAACCGATACTGTAAAAGCCCTCACCTTCATTAATGGCTTTAATGTAACCACATTTAGGAATAGCGACATCAGACAGTGAGGGTGTAACTTCGGCTGAGTGATGATGGTGATGGTGAGGTTTTTCGGCTGTCACAGCTGTGCGCCCAAATAAATCGATAGCGGTAATATCGCCATTTTCTGTAAACACCACCAGGGCGTCAGAAGATCCATGCGACTTAACATAAGCGTCTAGTTGAGCTTGTTCATCACTCTGATACAGGTCTTGTTTATTGCCCACGACAATATCGGCAATAGCAATTTGCTCGTTAAATGTATGATGTTCTGTATAACGGCTATCCGATAATTTGCGCGCATCCACTAAAGTGACAATTTTTTGCACGTCGATAACATCACGATACGAATCTACGGTAAGAGACTGCAATACTTCTTTTGGATGCCCTAAGCCTGTAGGCTCAATAAGCAAGCGATCGGGCTTTGCTAATTTTAATAACTGATTCAATGCCACTTGCATAGGCAAACCTGCTGTACAGCACATGCAACCACCCGGTACTTCTCGAATAAAAACGCCCTGCTCTTGTCTATGCTGCCCCTGAAATAAATTGCCATCCACGCCAATTTCACCAAACTCATTAACCAATACCGCCCAACGTTCATCATCGGGTTTGTTTTTAAGTAAATGTAGAATAGCCGTGCTTTTTCCCACCCCCAGAAAACCAGTAATAATATGGGTGGGAATAGCAGAGATGATAGATGTTTTGCTCTTGGTGAGTTCACCCACTGTTTCGACCACAGCACTTTTTAAATTTTTTTCCGTTGCCACAAAGGCAAGGGGCATTGCGTCCTATTTTGGAGGCTGTACGTTTAACAGGGGCTTCAGGAGGACAGCAGCTGGTGTTGCTGCAAGCCCCTTCATTTTTTTGGTTTGTTTTATCATTTGCCATTTTTTTAACTTTTTACCTATATAGTGTGATGAACCTTAAAGTGATGATTTCTCTCGCGCTTGCATGAGCCATCCAAGCACTGCTTGATGATATTGACGTCCATATAAACGAATAAATTGTTTTGTATAATGCTCACTTTCATCTTGTAAAGAGGCTATACGTTGTTCTATAAAACTAGGCGTTAATTTCAGCCCACACTCAACTATAATGCAGTGTCGCCACGCTTCATAATGCTGAGGAATAACGGATGACGTCATAATGTTATCCTTAAGATAGGTGTAATGCTTCGAGGGCTTGCTTATGATCGACCACATCGGGTGCTCTACAAGCGTTAATAAGATAGTCTGTAGCGGCCTTCATATCTGCTAAATTGATTTTCTTACCATTTAATAAACGTAAGCTAACCTGGCCCGTTTCTACTTCATTGGCGCCAATAATCATCATGAAAGGCACCTTGCTTAAGGTATGTTGCCGAATTTTATAAGCAATCTTTTCTTTACTATTATCTAATTCAATACGCAAATTAGATAGTGTTAAGGCTTCCGCTACACGTGACGCATAGTCATTGAAACCTTCAGAAATGGTTAAGATAGATACCTGAACAGGCGCCAACCAAGCAGGGAGCTTACCTTCATAATGTTCAATTAGAATACCCGTAAAACGCTCAAGAGAACCAAATAAAGCGCGGTGTAACATCACGGGTGGCTGCCGTTGGTCATTGTCATCCACATATTCTAAAGAGAACCGAGAAGGAAGATTCATGTCAACCTGTAAGGTTCCACATTGCCAGTCTCGACCAATGGCATCGCGTAAAACAAACTCCAGTTTCGGCCCGTAAAAAGCCCCCTCCCCTGGATTCAACTGGCACTCCAAATTAAGGGCATGTAATGACTCGGTCAATGCGGCCTCCAATATATCCCACGTCGCATCATCTCCCATACGGTTATCAGGCCGAGTCGATAATTTAATATTTACTTCTTCGAAGCCGAATTGTTTATAAATGTCGAGAACCAGTTTAATAATATCCGTACATTCTTTCTGCATTTGGTTTGTCGTGCAGTAAATATGGGCATCATCCTGAGTAAAATGACGAACACGAAGTAAACCGTGTAAAGAACCGGAGAATTCATAGCGATGGACCTTGCCAAATTCCGCCATACGAATAGGTAAATCTTTGTAACTTTTCAAACCATGCTTATACATTAAAACACTGCCCGGACAGTTCATAGGTTTTAATGCCAGAGTGTGTTCATCAGGGGTATCGATGGTATACATATGTTCTTGATAATTTTGCCAATGGCCAGATTTTTCCCATAAACTCCTCTCCATCATATCTGGCGTATTCACTTCGACATAGCCTGATTGCTGTTGACGACGACGCATATAACTGATCAATTCTTGAAATAGTGTCCAGCCCTTTGGATGCCAAAATACAGCACCTGTTGCTTCTTCATGAAAATGAAAAAGATCCAACTCTTTACCTAATTTACGATGGTCACGCTTTTCTGCTTCCTCTAGCATAGTGAGGTAGGCACGCAACTCTTTTTTATTCGCCCATGCAGTACCATAAATACGCTGTAGCTGCTCATTGTCTGCATCACCACGCCAATAGGCACCAGACGTTTTGGTTAGCTTAATATGTTCCAAAAAACGTGTATTAGGTACGTGGGGGCCACGGCACATATCGATATATTCTTCGTGAAAATACAACCCTAGTTGTTTTTCTTCAGGCATGTCGGCAATCAGCTGTAGCTTATAATCTTCTTGTCGTTCTTCAAATTTTTTAATCACTTGATCACGAGGAAGGACTCGTTTAATAACATCATAATGAGTGGTAATTAACGCTTTCATGCGCGCTTCGATTGCCACTAAATCATCAGGCGTAAAAGGCCGCTCATAGGCAATATCATAATAAAAACCATTTTCAATCACAGGGCCAATAACCATTTTCGCGCTTGGGTAAAGCTGCTTAACCGCATGACCTAGCAGGTGAGCACAGGAGTGACGAATAATATCTACCCCTGCTGTATCCCGTGAGGTAATAATCCTAATATCAGCATCAATAAAAATAGGATCACAGACATCGACAAGCTTACCGCTAACCTCACCCGCAATGGTGGCTTTTGCTAAGCCGGGCCCGATACTATGAGCAATGTCCATTACGGTAGTACCTGCCGTGAATATTTTTTCAGTGCCATCAGGTAGCGTGATGGTAATTAATGATTCACGGTCATTCATAATATGGGTTCCAATAGTTAACTCATTGTTTTACGTTGGGAGTTGCAATGCTAAGTGGGAGATAATAACAAGCGCGCCTAACTTCTATGGAAGCTAGACTTTATAGCTAGACTTTATAGTTAGACTTTATAGTTATTATCTTTTATTTCTTTAATGGCTTTAACTTCTGCACAATATTCTGTTATCGGCCTCACTAGCAAACGCGGAATACCTATAGGTTCACCAGATTCCAAACAGTAACCAAAGCTATGATTGTAAATACGCGCTAACGACTGTTTTATTTTTGGCAGTAATTTTTGCTCACGTTCAAAAATTCGAAGTACGATGCCGGACTGTTCTTCCCAGGTTGCGCGATCACTGACGTCGCTTAAGTCAGATGGGGGAGATATTTGTTTTTTAGCCTCTCCGGCACGAGCCAACGTAGATTCATATAATTCTAATAATAGATTATTAAAAAAAAATAATTGATCTTCATTCATGTAGTCTTTTTCGCTTGCAGCAAGGATTTGTTCTGTGGTGAGCAATTTGGATTCGGCGTTAAGAGGGTTCATTTTAATAACCTGTATAAACTAAATGGTACGATACTATTTTTAAGCGCTATTTGTAGGCACTATTTTTAGACATTATGAGCAGACACCAAGGGCTATACATTACAGGCACATGTATGTTCTAGGTGCTTTACGTTAAATCTAAATAAAATACGAGTGCGTCTACCGTATTAAATATAAAGTGATTTATTTAGGCGTAGCGATTAAATATCAAGCGTTGTGATGGTGATGAGACATCAATAATATGTTCTCCATCAAACACCTGTTCGCCGTTGACCCATGTGCTTTTTATATGCGATGAAAATTGGTGGCCATGAAAAGGTGTCCAGCCACACAGATAGCGATTATTGCCATGGCTTACCTCGGTGCTTTGGTTTAAATCGACCAATACTAAATCGGCATAGTAGCCCTCGCGGATATAACCACGTTCAGTCACGCCATAACGAATCGCCGGATTGTGGGCAGTCTTTTCTACCACCTGCTCCAAGCTGAGGCGTTTATGCTTAACATGATCCAGTAAGCTTAATAAGGCATGTTCCACTAAGGGTAGACCCGCGGGCGCTTTATTATAATCCACTTGCTTTTCTTCCAATGTATGAGGAGCATGATCAGTGGCAATAATATCAATTTGATTATTGTGCAATGCTTGTATCAAGGCATCACGATCCGTTGATGATTTAATGGAGGGATTACATTTGATGAAATTGCCTAGCCGAGAGTAATCTTGATCACTAAACCAAAGATGATGAACGCACGCTTCTGCCGTAATGTGCTTGCCTTCAATCGGTCCCGCCTCAAATAAACTCAATTCTTTTGCTGTGGTAATATGTAAAACATGTAATTGGCTTTTATATTTCTTCGCTAGGTTCACCGCATAAGATGACGATGCAAAACACGCATCAGTATTGCGTATAAGTGGATGGTCTTCTATCGTTGGCTGCCTGAGCTCGCGTACTTTTTTGAGGTTGTCGGCTATGACAGGGCCGCTTTCACAGTGAGTCACAATTAAAGCAGGGCTTTCACGAAAAATAGCGTCCAAGGCTTGAGGGTTTTCAACTAATAAGTCGCCTGTAGACGCACCCATAAATACTTTTACACCACAGTATTTTGTTGGGTCTAGCTGTTTAATTTGTTCAAGATTGTCTTCAGTCGCCCCCAAATAAAAAGCATAGTTCGCCATTGAATGTTGTTCAGCAATCGCATACTTTTTTTCCAGAGCGGCAATAGTGGTTGTGGCAGGGTTAACATTGGGCATTTCCATAAAGCTGGTGATGCCTCCTGCAACAGCGGCACGTGATTCGCTAGCAATCGTCCCTTTATGCGTTAAACCCGGCTCGCGAAAATGCACCTGATCATCAATCATTCCCGGAAGTAGGTGTAGGCCTTCGGCATCAACAATAAAATCGTTGTGCGAAGCGGGAATAGTGCTATCTATCTTATCAATGCGCTGCCCTTTAATCCTTACGTCGGCTTCAATGATACGGTGGTCGTTAACAATGTGAGCATTCTTTATTAATGTGCAATGAGTCATTAGGCTGCGTTCCCCGAAATAATTACCCGCTGTTGTTCAGCGTCGACCTTAAGATAAAAGCAATTAGGGCGATGGGTATGGCAAGCCGCTCCTAATTGATTAACCTGACAGAGAATGGCATCGCCATCACAATCGAAAGACATCGAAACCAGAGTTTGAGTATGTCCGCTTGTCTCTCCTTTTGCCCAAAGTTGTTGTCGACTGCGAGACCAATAGGTCACGCGTTTTGTTGATAGGGTTATAAGTAATGCTTCCTTGTTCATCCAAGCGAGCATCAGTACATTCTTTCCATCCGCATCCTGAGTAATCACTGGAATTAAGCCCTGTTCATTAAAGACGAGTTGATCAACGACTTCGGCTAGTTCAAGCTGAGTACTATCACTATACTGTTCAAGTGTTTGAAAATAATTGTGTTTCATTCAGGTTAAGCTCAAATTATCCTTCATATTCATCGTTAGTTAATTCGATAATCTCGTAGAAACCATGATTTCATCATGCTTAAGGGTCGTTATCCTTGGGCATGCGGTGTGAATGACGTAAGGTTTGTTACTTTTGATAATTGAATCACTAATGATAATGTACTATCATTAGTGATTCAACCTTTAGTTTAGGCGAGATATAAAGACCTATGCATCAACAACGAAACACAAAACAAAAACAAGTCATTGAAACGATGCTCAAACAGGCAGGTCGCCCTTTACTGCCTAAAGAACTGTTAAGTAAAGCGCAAGAGTCGCTGCCTCAGTTGGGCGT
>JBLHWO010000155.1:0-8483 GCA_047629215.1 Cellvibrionaceae bacterium
GCCTTTAAAAGAAATGTCAACGACATGGCCTAGCCACAGTTGCTCACCTTGGGACAGTTTCACTTGGGTGACAAACGACACTCGAGTAAACTGACGTTTTTCTTCTGTTGTCATGATGCTCACCATTGGTTTTACCTTAGTGTAGAAGGTAATGCGGTATAAGGCAAAAAACTTATACTAAAAATCAGTATTATCTAGAAAAAAGCAGAATAAAATACCCGGAACACATCGGCTTTTAGGCTGTAAAGAGGTTCTTCACCAATCGCAAGGTTCTCATTGCTCGCATCATTAAAGTTATCATAATCGAAAGTCATATGATCCCAGCTGAAGTTGAGGGTGCTGTTATTGAAAAATTCGTAGTGACTTTTAAACGTGTGAGTGGCGCTAAAACCATATTGTTGAGATGAGTATCGGCCTAGCTCTTTGTCTCTGCCGTAGAATTTAGGCCTCACGCTCGCATCGACGTTGATAATGTCCTGATAGAAAAATGCTCCTGTGCTTTGATTGTATTGTCTAGCTCTTAATTCAAATAGCCAGCGGCTGCTCAGTTGGTGGGTAAAGCGTAATTCAATATTCTGAGAGGCAAGATCCCAGCTATCTGTATAGCTTCGATACTCTGCACGCAGGCTGGATTGATTGGTTAATGCATAAATACCACGGATGGCAAAGGCTTCACTATTTCGAGTATCCGGATAACACTCTCCTCCTGGGGCATCTAGATTCATATCTTTTTGACATAAAGTATCTTGCAGTACGCCTTCTATATAAGCAAAACCTCTGGGTTCAGAAGATGAATAAACGCGAGCTTTTCTATAGGGGTTGCGTAAGAAGCCTTCATCAAAAACAGCTTCGTAACTAAAAGAGGTGATAAAGCGTTTGGTTAAAATTTGTGACAAGCCAAGGCTGTAACGTTTTCGATTAACACCGGCTTCAAATGCGTCTGCCCCCGTTGCTGTAACGGTGTCATCCCCTAGGGCAAAACCCAGCGTTAAGGTGGATAAGTCACCAAAAAATTCTTGGCTAATGCCGTAGCTAAGGGTATTGGCTACATAATCATTTTCTGTGCTGTTGGCATAGCTAAGGCTCATGATCGTGCGATCATTTAGGTAATCCATGCCAAAGCTATATTCTGTTCGTTCTTCCGTGTATGCGCTAGCCGTAGCTAACACATCGACTGATGCACTGGTGACCATATCAATATAATAGTTGCCAGCAAAAGAAAACTTATCGCCCATATTTTTTCGGACTAATACCGATGGTCCGTCAATGGTTACGCCACCACCGTCGTAGCTGTGGTAGAGAATGTCGGCTCTTTGTTCCGGTAAAATAGCAGCAGAGCTATCGGTAGTCATTATAATAGTAGTACTTAAGCAAAATAATAGGACAGTAAGTGCCCGTACCACAAGACGATTAATTACAGCCACAGCCGCCCCCGGCACTGCCTTCTGCGCCGCGAGCACCTTCGCGGGATTCGTAAACATGGTTCATATATTTTGTGCTCACAGGATCGCGTTCTAATGCCATAATAGGACTAGATAATAGTTCGCGTTCATGGGCTTTTACCCAGGGTTTAATTTCGAATTTGCTACAGCCAGAGAGTAGTAATATGGCTAACATAATATAAGCTACTTTCATTATTACACCCCTATTCTCTGAGCAATGTTTTGATCATTTTTTTGTATTTAGCTTCATCGCCAGGTTTATAAGCTTCGTGTAGAAAGCGAGCATTACCGCTACGGTCCAGAAATACGGTGGTGGGCATGCCCATATTTTTACCCAAGAATTGTTGCTCTAAAATAGTTGTGACGTTTTTTTCATCGTCATATAAAATTGGAAAAGTCAGGTTTTTTTCGTTCACAAATTTTTCTATTTCAGTACGTTTAGAAACGACCTTACTGTTTTCAATATTAATGCCGAGAATAGTAAACCCGGCCTTACTGTAGCGGGCATAAAGTGCTTCTAGGGCAGGCATTTCTTGTCGGCAAGGTCCGCACCAGGTCGCCCAAAAGTTCAACATAACGACTTGCCCACGAAGTTCCTCAAGCCTAATGTTCTTTCCTGTCGAGCTGTCGAGGGTGAAATCTGGCATAAGGCCACTGATTTCCTTTGCATAAGTATTGGCAGCGCTTAAACAAATTAGTAGTGATAATAATAATTTCATAATCATGTTCTCATTAAAAATAGAAAGACAGGCCAAGCGTGGCTTCTAAGTTGTTAGTGCTCTTATCTTCAATAATATCGTTGTTAAATATATGATCTTTAACCGTTGCGTGTAACGCGAGGTAATCGGTAAGGTAAAAGCGTAAGCCGCCGCCAATAGAGTAGGTGAAGTAATCGTTCTCATTGAAAGTGGTGTTGCCACCCCCTAACAATATATAAAAAGTGCTGTTGTAAGCTGTATTTTCACCAAAGAAAACTTCGCCTTGAAAAATATTATAGACAATAGCAATATTGTAGTAGCTGTATTCACGTTGATCACTGGTTAAAAGTTGAATGCCGCCACCCAAGACTTCGATGCTTGATTCTTTGGCTTCGGTCAATCCGTAATTGAGTTCTATAACAAAATCTTCCGTCATATGGTATGCCAGACGAATGCCGTTAACGCTATTGCTGCCAAAATCTTCTATCGAAAAAATGCCAGTGTAAAGTCCAATCTCCCAGTCTTCGCTGTCGAGCTGGTCTTCGGTGATCGTTCTGCGCTCTAGGTCTGGGGTGATAATTTTTTCGAGTATAGCATCGTCAACTTCTGAGTTTGTTGTTTGGGCATAGCTAAACGCCGCGCTAGTTAACAGTAAGGCAAGGCTGGTCAGTTTTATTATGTGTGTCTTTTTTCGATACATTATTTTCTTTTACCTGTTTGAATCAATATCGTTTATATTTTTCTTTGCTATTTCATTTTTGAGAGGCTGCTATCTATTAAGAAACCTATTGAGCGAGCCTATTAAATAAAGAGTCAATGAAAAAGCGCTATTAAAAAACCGCGGTGATCCCTAAGCGCCACTCATCGATATTCCCATTTTTATCACTATCGGGCAATGTGGTGTGATTGTTGTATTCAAAACGGGCTATAAAGCGGTGATTTAGGTGGTAATTGAGCCCGACACCTACCATGAAAAAATTATCTTTAGTGCTTTCTTGCGTTGAATTGGTGTTGGGCGAAAACTCAATTTGCCCATTTGCTAACGTTATAAAAGGCGATAGGCGCCACTCAGGAAAAGGTTGGTGTACCAAGCCCCAAGAATAAAATTGGCTATTTGAAAAGCGGCCGGTCGCTTGCGAAAAGCGCAGCTCGGCGCTAATGTTTTTAGTGAAACGATAAGCGCCATGAAGGCCGATCACTTCAATCGAATTGTCAAATGCCCCGGCTGTTGTGCCAAACTCCCAATTACGTCGACTAAGTTCATCTCGGCGAGGAATGCCTAGCTCTACGGTTTCTCCATTAAGTCCTATAGTGTTGTCCATAAACCGTTTATGAATCCAGCCCTCAATTCCTTTAGTGCTGAGGGCTTTAATCCAATCCGTTTTACTGTACAGAAGAGTAATGGCTTCTCCTTTTTCCAGTACATGAAAAACCGGGTAGCCACGCCCTGGGCCAGTACGCATATTGATATAGGTATCATTGGTGATAACTTGTAATGCTTCTTTTTTTGCAAGGCTGTTAGCGCTAAAGGCTAAGCAGGCAAAGCATAGAGTGACAATCGGCCACAGTGGCTGAGAGCCATCTCGGGTATTAGTCGAAAACAACAACATCGGGTGAGATGATCCTTTACGCGTTTTTAATTATGGGTTTTAATCTGGTCTAGGGGTAAACCTTTATAGAGGGTCATTATAATATTGCCCACCAATGTCCAGCCATTCACGTACCAAGCGTAGCTCATCTTCACTCATAAAACTACTGTGATCTGTACCATCAGTACTTTGCATTTTGCCAAAGAAATCACTGCTCTGGGCAGCGCTTCTGCCCATAACTGGAGCGCCGGGTTTTTCATCGTCTGTGAGGAGCCTTAATATCAAGATGTTTTGGTTTGGTGCAGGATAGAATTGAGGTGCTCCAGCAACATATGATTGAACATAGATGTCAGTTGTTGCGATATTATCATTGTCAGGATTAAAAGGCTCTGGAATAGGGATGGTGTTCCCACCAATCTCAAGGTCGATGCCATCCACATCCGTATAGTTTTGATTAGTTAGTACCAGTGGCGTAAGTGGGTTAGTAACCCCGTCGGCAAAGACCAAAATCATATCATCCCGATCAAATAGCTCACCGTAAGACTTTAAACGATCATCATCATCTATATTAGGTTGGTCGGTGAGTTCGAGTTGGCCGGCCGGCGTGTTACTGCCGGCTATGGTGTGGCAGCTTATACAAGAGCCATCTGTTCTTGCTGATTCCCATAAAACTTGTATATGTTCGGGGTAATTAATCACGATGCTGCATTCCGTTGTCCACAAGTCTGAGCAAGCTTCGGTGATGGGGGCTTCAGCATCAGACGGCAAGTTGCTATAACGCAGAGTGATCGGAGCATCCTCAAAGCCAGGCGAGCTCAGCTCATCGGTGTAAAGTAAGTCCGGTACGGCAACTCTGTTAGCGCCGTTTGCTAGTGCGTTGACATCTGCCATGGTTTCACCGCCCACTACGCCAGCAACATTAACGTACCTAGTGTTATTGGAAAAGTGAACCCCGACACCAAAGGCGCCTTGTGGGTATGCAGTATCGGCTTCGGCATCTAGTCTACCGTGGGGTAAGGTGCTGTTTGGATTGTTGTTATTGTCAGCGACATGGCAGCCAGTGCAATTAAATGTTTCTCCGGCTCTCAGCTGTAAAAAGTTGCGATGCCGAGTGCTAATGCGTTCGCCATCTCCATTGACAACCTCAAAGTAAAAAGACACGTCGGCAGGTACTTCGACCCGGACAGAGCCATCGGCTTCTATCGGTGTATACCCTAGAATTTCTCGTTGGCCTTTTTGAGAATCGGGCCCTAAAAGAGTGTCGTCAAGATCCAGCGGGACGCCAACCGCCTTGACCAAGCGCAAAAAGCGAGCGGGACGATTGATGTAATTATCTGATCCAGGCGCGGAATAAATTCTGATATTTTCCGCTGAGTCGTCATCGCCGGTAATGTCATAGACGCTGCGAATATTAAGTAAGCCTGCGCCCCTATTTTCTAAATCGCTGTCCAAATTTGTTTCAGCAATCTGGGGTAATGGTTTATCTTCCATTACCACTGCATCGGTAAACATTTCCCCTTCTAGGGCAATAACAATCGGAGTTTGGGTTCCAGCATCTGCATCGTATAACCAGAGCCCAAAGAAAGGCGGTGCGGCGACTAAATCGGTGTTGGCTAGGTTGCTTGGGCTGCAAGCAAGGATAATATCGTCTTCGGCATTGTCTGGAGTAGCATTCTCATCCAAAAGTCGGCAGGGGTTCCAGCTGACTAAAAAGCGTTGGTCGCCGTTAATGGGGTAGGCTGAATTGAAGTAACCATGGGTGGATATATCATCATCGAGATTTACCGTGCCAGTGGTAATCGAGCCTTGGCCAACGCCCGTATCACCTGCGTTGGGAGCCGTGGGCTGGTTAATATCCGTAAAGCCATCACTGTTAATTTGAACGATATCGCCGCCCAATGTTGAAGACTCGCGCGCTTGTAATATCGCGCTAAGTGTTCCATCGGCGAGCTCGCGCAAGTCGACAAAGGTGGTGGGGTCACCGCTACTGTTGCCGGTGGTCTGGCTATGGTAGCCATAGTGAATGCGCATATTACTGCCGTCTATATTAACGGTATAGATACTTAATTTGTTGTTATTGCCTTTCTCTGCAGCATCATAGCGCAAAAAAGCCACGCGGCCATCTTGCAGTATAGTCGGTTGCAGGTCGTGCCCTTGGCTAAAAGTGATTTGCTGAATAAAATTACCGCTGGAGTCGGCTATAGAATCGTAGACATGAAGATTAAAAATATCTTCATCTTCACCATCGACATTAACCGTGTATTTGTAGGGTGGTCGAAACGAACTCAGCAATAAAGAGCGGGTACGTACTTGCCTAGTAGATGAAAAAACGATGCGGCCATCGGGAAGGTAAGATGGGCTAATGTCATGAAATTGCCCAGATATATCATCGTTGACACCAAACACTCGCCTTAAAGAATTATTATCGAGGTCATACTCCCATAACCGCCACTTAGGTTGGTCTTCTTCATCGGCATTGTCGATTTGGGGTGCGCGCATGGAAAACAATAATCTGCGACCATCATAAGAAGCGTCCACATCCTTAACATCATAAAAAGCGCCAGCCCCAAAAGCAGCGTCAGTAATATTTCTTTCACCTGCTGTCTGGCTCGCTCTATCTCTTATATAAAGTGCGGCCCCCCCATTGAAGGTGGCTGGCAGTAATATGTTGTCACTCTCGATAACATCATTTTCATCTCTAGGCACGGGCCTTTTGACGTAAGCGACGGGTTCGTCTGTTACTAGTGGATCTTGTTGTTGGTCCGAGCCCCCGCTACCACAACTACTTACAGTAAGAATAGTCAGTGCGCTGATTACAAGCCCTTTACTGACAAGGGATACCATGTCAGTAAAAAGCGAAGTTATGATGATGGCTAAAGATGATGCAGACATGACTAGGTACCTACTTTAAGTGCGATATCATTTAAAGGATATTCGTGTTTATTTTGAACTTATCAGTTAAGTATGAGCTATTTTGGGTTTTTTTCCGTTGAGTCAGTCACGAAATCGTACTTTTTTTGTATTTTGTTCAAAAAAAAACCTTTTTTGTGAGGTTGTCGTCATACTCATCATTACTTATTGGCTATAGTATGCTCAATAACAACATTCTAAAGCGGTAAAAGAATATGTCTAACTGCCTTCCCAAGAGAGAGTTCATGAAAACAGCGTGTTTATTTAGCACGCTTTTTTTTATCAGCTCTGGAGTCCATGCGGGCCCAACCGAACAAGCTAAACGAATTCACGAGCGCCTAACCGGTGTTATTCCCTCAGAGTCCGTTCTTGCGGATATGGTAACTTTGTTGGAGGGTGAGGATGGCGAGGGTGCAGCCATGCTTGCTATGGAGCATAAAGCATTTTATAGCGCTACCATTAAAAACTGGGCGGCACCCTGGACGAATCGCGAGCAGGATGTCTTTGTTCCGCTTAACGACTACACCGCTACGATTATTGCTTATGTAAAAGCCGAAAGCCCAACTCGTGATTTTCGAGAGATCCTTTATGGGAATCAAATTGGTTATTCGCCTGCGGCGGGTGTGCCAGCTTATTTAACGGTAAGAAAAGCACCTGACGATGATACCGAAGACCACTACCAGTACTTAGAACGCAATGATCTTATCGATACGATTGTGTTGCAGCCACAATCTAACGTTTCCAGCGTCCCGCCAGCGGGAATCATGACAACCCATGCTGCGGCCAAAGCCTTCTTTATTGATGGAACCAATCGCGCCATGCTACGTTACACCATGCTTAACCACATGTGCCGCGATTTAGAGCAGGTACACGATACCAGCCGCCCAGCCGATCGAATTCGTCAAGATGTTAGCCGCAGCCCCGGTGGAGATAGCAGTGAATTCTTGACTGGTTGTGTTGGTTGTCACAGCGGTATGGATCCTTTAGCCCAAGCCTTTGCTTATTATGATTACGACAATGACCTTGAAGATGAAAACGATGTTGCGCGTACGCCAAGTTACAGTATCGTTCACACTCAGGGTCAAGTGAACTCTAAATATTCAGTAAACAATACCACTTTCGCCTATGGTTTCGTGACTACCAACGACCGCTGGGATAATTATTGGCGAGCTGGCCCCAATTCGGTAATAGGTTGGAGTAATCCAAGTGAAAGAGAGGTTGGAGGTAATGGTGCGGAAAGTGTTGGCAGAGAGCTCGCAAATTCAGAAGCCTTTGCTGTGTGCCAGGTTGAAAAAGTATTCAAAAATGTGTGTTTACGTGATCCGACAGTAAATGATGAAACCCAGTTAAGGTCTATGGTAAGCAACTTTAAGAGCTCGAGTGTGCATGATTATAGAATCAAACCGGTATTTGCTGAAGCGGCAGATTACTGCAAAGATCCACTACCCCTACTTTAATTCGGAGATTGATATGTTGTCGTTAAATCAGTTATCAGCTCCGGCTGCCAAAATTATCGGTTCAGTTTTGTTAACAACCTTATTATCTGCCTGTGGTGGATCTAGCGGTGGCAGCATTAGCGCGGGTACGCCCAATGCTTCTAATGAGAATGAGCCAACCAGTACTGCATCCGATACCATTAATTACGATGGTCCTGCGGCCAGAAGTGACCTGGCGCAACGCTACCGATCAGAAGTTTGGGCTAACCTCGCTCGCGAAACGCGTTGCGGTACTTGTCATGTGGTAGGCGGTGAAGGAACGACCGCTTTTGCAGACACATCGGATATAAACGTTGCTTATAGTCAAGCGCTGTCTCGTACTTTACTAGGCACGTCGGGTGGCGAATC
>JBLHWO010000156.1:0-8384 GCA_047629215.1 Cellvibrionaceae bacterium
TGAATATCGCGAAACCTGCAATTACTAGTACTCAGTAAAGTACCTAGTAGCTTAGGCCTCGATTAGTTAGGTCAATCGCCCGGTAACTTGGTTGCCGGGTTTTTTCGTTTAACGATTAATTCACCCTTCCTTTTTAGATACCAGCGTCAAAAAACGTGTATCTCATGTCTTTTAAATCATCACTATTGTCATCGCAGTCATTCTAAATAATTTCAGCCAAGCCTATATTTAATGCAATGAACGCATTAACTGATATCAGGAATGTGATGTGTGATAGAAAAAAATCCGTCAATAAAAATAACGACAACATGATGATCAAATACGATGACGACACTAGAAACCACCACACCCAAACTATTTATCTGGCCTGACCAACTTTTGTTTCTGGGTGCAAGCCCCATCTTTTATCGAGAACATGTCATGGTCTCGGATAGGCTTATCGTTAGTATTAATAATGATTTTCAGATCACCCTAGCAAGCGGGGAAAAAATCACCACGAAGACGATGCTAATCAAGGCGGGGACCAATTTGGAAAAAGAGTTGGTTAACATGAATAGCGCCGTGATTGCGATTTATTACCTCGCACCACTCACGCAAGACTATTATGCTCTAGAAAGCAGGATGAACTGCGCGATGCAAGGTTTGCACTATGGTCACCCCGAAGAAGATCTATTAATAAACACATTACTCAACCTTCGCGAAACATCCACATCGCCTGAGCAAACCTTTTCAATGCTGAGAAAGTTTATCGTTAAACCTCAACTCGAACACATCACCTTTAAAGAGTTTGACGACAGAATTATTGAGGTTGTTCGCCAACTCAGAGTAACGGTGTGCGAAAACTTAAGCCTCAAAAAGTTTGCAGACCTCGTCTATTTATCCGAATCGCGTTTAGAAAAGTTGTTCAAGGAACAAATGGGCATTCCAATCACAAGGTACAGACTTCGGTATCGTGTTTTTATTGGTACCATTCATCTTGCCTTGAGCCACTCAGTTACACAGTCAGCGCTTGCCGCAGGCTTCGCAAGCCCAGCTCACTTCTCAAAGTCTTTTAGCGCTATAAATGGAATTCCACCATCCAACACATTCTTTAAATCACCCTGCCTAGAAGTACTTATCGCGAATGAAGTGTTCAACAACATGGCTATGTTTTCAGAACAAGCACTTCTAGCAGCCAGTTAATATCTGCCATTAAATTAAGCACGCAAACACTCAATAAAAAGCGTGTACTCGCGTGCTTTTTATGCTCTTCTTCTTTAAGAAAGGTTCAGCCCCTTTTATTTCTGTAAAAAGCAAAAAAGGGCTTTAAATATTCAATCGATGAGTAAACTAAGCGAACGCTACTGCTTGCTCGATCGTCTAAGTGCTCCGGGGGTAAAATCCTTTGTTGAAAATCCTTGATTAAAGCTGAACTTTACCGGCCCTTCATTTGATAAGCCGGTTGCCATATAACGGCGCGCCAGAAGGTCATAATTCACTTCAATCGTTGGAAGAATGGCTTTTGCATCAAAAAAGTATTTATTGTGAGCCTCACCTACGCGCCATATCTCATCACGATTATCGTAAGAATCAAGCGCCAGAATCAACCAACTATCCTCATCCAGATAGAAGACCCGTTTTTTATAAATATGACGACTTTCGGGTTTCAATTGCGCCTCTACTTTCCAAACCCTATGTAACTCATAGCGCGTGTATTGGCTATTCAAGTGACCTGCCTTTATTAGATCGTCATACTTTAGAGATTTGCTATCCATCTTATAAGAATTGTAGGGGACATAGAGCTCCTGCTTACCTATTAATTTCCAGGTATAGCGATCTGGCGCACCATTGTACATATCAAAATCATCAGACGTTCTCAAACCATCCGAGGCCGTTCCAGGACTATCATAAGCGACTTGTGGTGCTCGACGAACTCGACGCTGACCAGCATTGTATATCCATGCACGTCTTGGCTCCTTAACTTGGTTAATCGTTTCATGGACCAGCAGCACACTACCGGCTAAACGTGCAGGACCAACCACCGCTTGTTTGAAGTAAAACATAAGATTGTCATCAGTATTGCTTGCAAAATCTTGCAGCGCATAACGATCACAATAAGACTCTCCGAGTGAAACTGGATTGAAATCACCACTAGCTGTAGGCGTCACATGTACATACTTTCGAGTCCAGCAACCGCCCTTATTTCTCTGGATATGATTCCAAATAACCTCAAGACCATTTTGGGGAATAGGAAAAGGGTACGCTCCGAGAAAATTCTTCAGCCCATTGCCATTTTCCTGGAGCTCTGCATTTACGGCATTGCTATTAATCATCTTGGTCATGGCTTCAGTGAAATTAGCTGTTCGACGCGTCTTGTATACTGGCATTTTGAAGTCGCTATAAGACTTTAGCATCGCTTGCTGGCCAATAGACAGATGCTCTGCATAGTTCGACATATTTGTTTTATCAATGGTAAATAGTATTGAGTCTTCGGCGAATGGGTCAATATAAGGTTCACCCGGCTTCCATCCAGCAGGAGCACCGTTAAATCCCCCCGTCCATTCTGGAATGGTGCCTTCTTTATTTCCTGCCTTTTCTGCTCCGGATGGCGTATGGTCATTGCCTAATTTTGCTGCCTCTTCTACCGACACTTTTGCAAAAGCATTACCTGCACTAACGACTAAGATCACGCTAATCAGGGTAAATATTATTCTTGTTAGACTCATCAGTAAGCTACCTCAAGTATAAATATTGAATTCCAGTAGATCTAAAATTCAGATGATGAAAATGTTGTTAGGTATGACCGTGTTTGCTTTAGCTTGAGCGAGGCAATAGGTATTCCTGAATCGACTGCCAATACGTACCAACTATCTGCATATTCAAGAGCGATTATGATGTCGGCCCGACTAGGTGAATTCGTAATATCTCCCTCATTAAAGTAAGGCATAAGACCTTCTGCCGATTCCAAAAAACAGTCTCCCGTTAACATGGCAACGTTTTCGGAAGTAAGGCTGTTTGCCTGTTCCGTTATCTCAAAGCAGTGTTGGTAAGGCGCCCCTTCCATGTCCAAACCGGGATTAGAACTAGCCATTAAAATTGGATTGACTAGCAATATGACGATGGTTCTTTGAAAACTTTTTTTAAGGCTGACCATTAAGCTTCTCCCTTGTTGCTGCAGCTTGGATTAAAGATATTGTTGTGCATATAAATAAACGTGGTTTTTGTTTTTGAGCAAATCATAGTGGGGGCCATTTATGTGTGTTGTTTGTATAATGTCGGTAGCTACATCAGCAAAAGCACAAATGCGTCAGCTTGATCTTGGCGCCTTACTGAACCACCGTTTATAGGCATGCGAAAAACTGACAGCGTCAGAATAACCTAACTTTTCGGCAATTTTTTCTAGGGTCAGATCTTCCTTTAGATAGGTAACCGCACTATTTTTGCGGATATCATCGAGTATTTTTGTATAGTTAGTGCCTTCTGCGGCTAACCTAGTTCTCAAGTTTCGAGGGCTAATATTCAGATTCTCGGCAACATCTTCTAACTTTATATTTCTGTATATTGCGCGCACTAAATAATATTTTACTTTGTCGGTGTAACTGGGCTTAACTAAGCGAGTCGGATGCATTCGATCTAGCTGTTCGCAACATAGTTTCATGGTCAAGGGGTTCGCTTGATTAGGTCTACACAAGAGTGTGTCAGGATCAAAACGTATTTCATTTCTCTTTTCACCTAAAAACACCGGACACTTTAGAACGCGCTCATAATGGCTTTTTTTGTCGATTCTGTTGGTAGTTAAAAAGATTTCTTTGATGGGGTTAATCGGCATGAGAATGTCATGAACTAAGCGAACAATTGCCGCGACATCTCGTTCGATCATAAAATCGCTTAGCTCGCCTAATTCCTCATAAGGTTCAACAAAAAATGAAGCTGCACCACTCAATTCATCAAAATAAATATGGTTATAGGTAAATGTAAAATCAATGTACTTCAAACCAACCCGTATGCTTTCAATAACACTACAACCACTCTGCAAGGCTAGGCCATAGAGCCCGTAAGTTGATGCTGAAAGCACATAGCCAGCACAAACCCCAAGTGCATCATTCGGATATAATTTAAGTAAATTCTTATAAAAAATAATTTCTGCTTCAGGCCTTATGGTTTCATTTGGATCATCAATTGTTGCCAGTTCAATGCCTGTGTTCACAAAAAGTTGCTCAAGGTTTATACCCAAATCTTCTCTTGCCCAACGACAAATTTTGTCAATCCCAATCACAGAATGTTTAATTTTCATTGTAAAAAATGCTTGTTTAAATATTAGAGCTTTTACTCTAATGAAAGTGAGACCTATTGTTAAGCTAATTTGCGTAAGACTTTGCTTATTTGCTACAGACATCAAGAAAATACAATCTGATGTCTTTGAAATCATCATCCTCGTCACTTCGATCATTCTAAATAATTTAAGGCCAACTTATATTCAGGGCAGTGAAGACTTTCACCGAAAGAAAAAGTGGTATTTCTAGGTCAATAAAAACAATGCATACAGCGAAAGTGACAAAGTAAATATTTTAAATCGATCATCCATCTGGTAACGGTATTTCATGAATTATTGTTGTAAGTTATTTATTGGTTCTATCATTTTTTTTTTAAACATACTCAATGTTCAAGCCATTGTTTCTGAGGAAAGTGCACAAAAGCTCGGCCGGTCATTAACGCCGTTTGGCTCTATTGCTTCAGGTAATAAAAATAAAACCATACCGCCTTGGACAGGCGGTATTCAAACATTTCCATCTGGGTATGAAGGCGCAGGTCAACACCATGTAGACCCCTTTGCTTCTGATGAGATTAAGTTTTCAATTGATAAAAGTAATTATCAGAGCTTTGAGGGCTATCTTACTTTAGGCCAGAACGCTCTATTTAAAGCTTACTCTCAAACATTCGCGATGAATATTTACCCCACTCGCCGTTCTCACTCAATGCCTGCCTGGGTTTTAGAAAACACTTATACCAATGCGCTAACGTCTTCTTTAACTCGCGATGGTACAGGTATTGAAAACGCCTATGGCGGTATTCCCTTTCCAATACTGCATGGCGAAAATTCAGAAAAAGCCTTGCAAATAATGTGGAATCACCTCACTCGTTGGCGAGGAATTTTCCACTCTTCTAGTGCATCTGAGCTAGCCGTTCAAAGTAATGGCAGTTATACACCGGTAACTAAGCAGACAGATATATTCTTTAACTTTCATAATCCGAAAGGAAGTTTTTCTGAAATGAATAATATTCTGATTTACTTTCTGACATTTAATAAAGCACCCGCAAGGCTCGCCGGTGGTGCACTTTTGGTTCATGAAACCATGAATCAAGTGAAAGATAAACGCCAAGCATGGGATTACAACTCAGGTCAACGGCGCGTCAGACGAGCCCCTAACTTAGCGTATGATTCACCCATAGCCTCATCGGACAACACACGAACCGCCGATGATACGGACATGTATAACGGTGCCCCAGATAGATATAACTGGGTTTACAAAGGTATTAAAGAGTATTTCATCCCCTACAACAGCTATAAGGTCTCTAACCACGATGTTAAATATAAAGACCTAGTAATGACAGGACATTTAAACCCGGATTATCTGCGCTGGGAACTCCACCGAGTGCATGTGGTGGAAGCGACACTAAAACCAAGTGCGCGGCATATCTACAAGAAACGCGTCTACTATATCGATGAAGACAGTTGGGGAATTGCGATGGTGGACCAATATGATCATCGGGATGAATTATGGCGGGTCAGCTTAGCACTGTTAAAAAACTATTATGAGCTCCCAGGTACCTGGACAGCCGGTGATGTATACCATGATTTACAGGCTCGACGGTACAGTGTGAACGGCATCTATTCAGAAGAACGCAATGCACCGTTCTTTTCTAATGAAGTTCCTGATACACGTCATTTCAAACCATCGTCATTACGCCGAAGAGCCCGCTAAGACCGTTTCTATTAAGAGTACACGTCTAAGACTGAAATGTACTCTGATCGCAACACTGTTCCTATCTTCTTCATCGTTGATTACTTCATTAAACCTTAGAAAATATTTCCTAAAAACCTAAACTGTGACATTCAGCCAACATTGTGCCAAAGCATGCATGCGCGCATTTTTGAACTCAAGTAATGTCACTACTTAAAGCTATCGACAAATCCAAAACACATAAAATCATTTATCTTTTACTTGTTCTTGAGGAACGACTCCATGAGAAAACTAATGTCACTGCGCACCATTAACTCGCTGGTCATCAGCTATTTATTATTAGCGTCTATAAGCGGTTGCAGCAGTAATGACAACAATAAGCGAAATAATAACTTGGTTATTAATACTGCCGCTGTGACACATCCACCTGCAGAAGGCTCTCTAAGTCTTTTAGCACAGACCTTTGATCTTACAGATATCGGATATGAAGACGCTGAATATTTTATCGCCGGTAGTGCCTCCTCATTTACCAATATTAACGAGTTGTCTGTCGATGGTGAATGGCAGGTAGAGCCTTCAGAACAAGCACAATATAAAACCCGAATAGTAGTGCATCGCCCTGTCGACCCTTCTAAGTTTAGTGGCACGGTTATGGTCGAATGGCTCAATGTGACCGCGGGATTTGATGTCCCCTTTAGCTGGACTGCAGGTCATAATGAAATGTACCGTAGTGGCCATATCTGGATTGGGGTCTCTGCCCAATTAGTAGGTATCGAAGGCTCCGTTAATGGGCTTGCCCCCTTCAACCTAAAAGACGTAAACCCAGATCGTTATAGTGAGTTAAATCATCCTGGAGACAGTTTTTCCTACGATATATTTACTCAGATAGCAGGTTTAGTGCGTACCCCTCAAGAAATTGATGTACTGGCTGGAATGCAAGCCAACTACCTGCTTGCTTTGGGTCAATCACAATCAGCAAATCGCCTAACCACTTATGTTAATGCAGTCCAGCCACTTTATAATGCGTATGATGGTTTTATCATCCATAGCCGAACAGTCAGTAGCTCGTCTTTATCAGGATCACCTCTGATCGAGATTACAACCCCAGCTGCTTCAAAGGTAAGGGCTGACAGCAAGGTGCCGGTTATGACCTTTCAAACTGAAACTGATGTTACGGGGCTGGGTTATGTATCTGCACGTCAGGACGACAGTGATAACTTTATTTTATGGGAAGTCGCCGGCACAGGACACATAGATAACTACATGGTTGGCCCGGGTCGAAGCGATTCTGATGGTGACTCAGTATTTGCGGCAGTTTCCGAGGTAAGTACTGTATTGGGTTTGGTAAATTGTGATTTACCGATCAATGCTGGGCCTGTCCACTATGTTTTCCAAAGTGCACTTCGAGCCATGGATACCTGGATGCGCAGCGGGGAAAGACCACCAGCGGCAGAACGATTAAACCTAGTAGATTACTTCACTTACGAAGTGGATGACAATGGCAATGCTACCGGCGGTATTCGAACCCCTTATGTCGATGCGCCTAGTGCAACGCTCACCGGAAATGGCAATACCGGTGCCTTATTCTGTCGTTTAGTGGGTACCACATCACTATTCCGTGCAAGCGAAATGGCTAGTCTATACACAGATCAGGATGGATTTGTAAGCGCTGTTACAACAGCGACTGACAGCGCAGTAGAAGCAGGATTTATACTTGCAGAAGATGGAGCTGCAATCATTGAGTGGGCATCACAGCAATGGCAGATACAGCTATAAGAGTAATTCATAGCAAGAAGCATCCAGGAGTATTTCTGACTTCAATATTTCTTGATGCTTTTACTGCAATATATTTAAATTAAAAGGGGTCACTTTTATCCTTAGAAGAAATCGTTTCTTTTTATTGTAAGGCTCTCCTTTTCTGAATTGGGACAGAGAACTAAGCTCTGAATCAGCTCTTAACACACGCTTCAATTTTTTTAGACTAAACAAGAATTCGAGTTATAGTAGGCTTCCTTCTCTAAAAGAAGTTGAAATAAGTCAAAATCACTAACTATTTAATCACTTCAATAACTAAAGCTTTTGTACAGTACTTTCAGTATTTATCTATATCAATAATAACGTTTTTGCTCAATTCAAAAAATTTTTGATGGCAAAAATAAAAAATCAAATAAGGCCGCTTTAGAAGCTTTTGACTCATAAACAAATACATCAAGAAGGTTCGCTTTAGGTTGGAAGTTCGCTGGTTTTTCGAAAGTGAATAATGATCTCTTTACTCTTGAAGTAAGCTGTTTTTGGGCCAGTCAACAATGAACGCTTTTGCTCTTGATCTATCATTCTCACCACTTTCAATGATGAACGCTTTTGAAGTAAAGCCTTAATTTTTCTAGCAAGCAGAAGTATGACAATAAGGCCAAACAAATTTGAACCTTCAACGGCAAGTCA
>JBLHWO010000157.1:0-8349 GCA_047629215.1 Cellvibrionaceae bacterium
CATGACCGACCTCAATTGCCATGGCAATGAGTCCCGATGGATGTGAGCGATTAGTTAATGCTGGTGTGGTAATTTGGTAAATGGGCGCGGGTGTGCCGGTGACATGAATTTCAAAAGCCTGGGTAACGTCCCCATGTGCAATAAGTAAATTACCATTACCTACAAAAGGTCAAAAAGAAGCAAATTTTTTTTTAAAGTTCCAGTATGCCTCTTTAATGGGTCGTGATGTTCCTAAGAGGGCGTTAGGTACATTTGGGGCAGTCAAACTTATTTTTACACCGGATGCACCAGAAGATAAAAAATCTAATTAGCGCCCATTGACGAATAGGTGTTTGTCACAATCAAGAATACAGACTGAACCGGTTCTGTCGTAAATTTTTCATTGATTTGAAAAAATAGTATTTTGCTGGTTTTGTCGAAACTTCTTGTTTCTGCTAGTATTATACCGCTTAGCAATGGCGAAAATCGGATCTGTACGTAATACGTGTAATCTTTTGTCGCATACCCACTATTATGCCGTGATGGGTGCCGCTCTTGGATCTAGTTGCGGTGACTATTCCGGTTCTTGGCTTGGTAATAGGCAAGCTTTTTCTAGGCATGTTTTTTGTGCCTGCCCGCTTTGTTCTGGAAATGTTACGTAGAGTATACAAGGTGATCTATTTAATGTGGCAGACCGATAACAAAAAGGCGGTGGCTCTGAGGAATATTAAAATGTCTGGTTAGCCACTGAGAAAGTATACATATTATGCCGCCAAAATTCTTTAAGTGGAATAATGTTATTCGGCAAATCAAGAGATGATATTGCCGACAAGGCGAGAGCCATATTATGTGATTAGCTAAGACTGATCATATTAACCCCTTGGGATACGTTGTCTAGCCAGTGCCAAGAGTTACTGCTGAAGCTCCGACTGGCCATAAGGATTTTTGTAATCGGCGTTGATAATATTCTGGATAACTAATTTCGTGATGAATGCACTGATAAAATACTTTTTCTAAGGGAGCGAATAAAGTTTTTTATCTTTGTTCGCATCTTGTTTGCCTAAAACAATACTTTCTACCGTCGACAAGGTGGCGGGCCCAATCACCCCATCGGCCTCTAGTTTCAGGTGTCGTTGTAATCGCTTTCTTTTATTAATGGACATAGGGTCGTCCTATTTCTATAACGTTTTAATGGTTATTTTACAGCATTTTCTCTAATTCAGGCAGGATATCAAATAAATCAGCTACTAAACCATAATCGGCTACTTGAAAAATAGGTGCATCTTCATCTTTGTTAATGGCAACAATAATTTTACTGTCTTTCATGCCCGCTAAATGTTGAATGGCACCGGAAATACCGACAGCAATATAGAGATCGGGCGCAACAATTTTACCTGTTTGTCCCACTTGCATATCGTTTGGTACAAAGCCTGCATCGACTGCGGCGCGAGATGCGCCTATTGCAGCATCTAACTTATCAGCAATAGCGTCGAGAAGAGTAAAGTTTTCTGCATTTTGCATACCGCGACCACCAGCAATGACCACTCTTGCCGAACTTAGTTCTGGGCGGTCTGCTTTGGCTAATTCTTCGCTAATAAAGGTAGATAAACCAAGATTATGAACTTGTTCTAAGGGTTCAATAATGCAGCCACCTGTTTTTTCCGCGGGATTAAAAGCAGTGCCACGAATGGTTAGCAATTTTTGAGAGGCATTTGTTTCAACGGTGGCAATCGCGTTACCTGCATAGAACGGACGTTTGAATATAGTAGGCGATATAATTTGGATAACATCAGAAATTTGTTCGCAATCTAACAGCGCTGCAATACGAGGTAAGATATTTTTTCCACTGGTAGTAGCGGGCGCAATAATAGATTCGTAAGCACTAGACAGCTCTACAACTAAAGCGGAGACATTTTCAGCCAATAAATGGTTGTAGGCTTGGTTATCAGCCACGAGCACTTTGCTGACACCACTAATTTTAGCTGCTTCATCAGCGGCTGCCCGGCACTCGTGACCGGCTATCAACATATGGATGTCATTATCCAGTTGTGTAGCAGCGGTAACGGTGTTGTAAGTGGCGGGAACTAAGGCAGAGTTAGTGTGATCAGCAATAATTAATAGACTCATGATATTACCTTCGCTTCATTTTTAAGTTTATCGACAAGTTCGGCAACACTCGACACTTTAATCCCGGCACTGCGCGCAGCGGGAGCTTCGACTTTTTGTGTTATCACTTGCTGTTTGAGGTCACTAATCAGTTCACTCGCTTGGATTTTTTCCAAAGGCTTTTTCTTGGCCTTCATAATGTCAGGCAATTTTGCGTAGCGGGGTTCGTTTAAACGTAGGTCTGTGGTGATGACGGCAGGTAAGGTTAAGCCTAGGGTTTGTAAGCCACCGTCTACTTCCCGTGTTACCTTGACTTTCCCGCCGTCTAGTTCGACTTTAGAGGCAAAGGTTCCCTGAGAAATACCAGCCAAGGCTGCTAGCATTTGTCCGGTTTGATTATTATCGCTATCGATAGCTTGTTTGCCTAAGATAATAAGCTGAGGTTGTTCTTTATCAACAAGTGTTTTGAGTATTTTGGCAGCGTTTAATGATGATAGACCTCCTTCAGACTCAACCAAAATACCGCGGTCGGCCCCCAGCGCTAGCCCATAGCGAATTTGTTCTTCGGCTTTGCTTGGCCCCATAGATACCACAATCACTTCATCGGCTTCTCCACGTTCTTTAATGCGTATGGCTTCTTCAATGGCAATTTCGCAGAAGGGATTCATCGACATTTTTGTATTAGCGAGATCGACGTCGGAATTATCTTCTTTGATGCGTATCTTGACGTTATAATCGACTACTCGTTTAACGGCGACCAAAATTTTCATTATTATCGATTTCCTCTGGTTTATAATTTAATAATATCGCGTGTATTTTATACTAGTGTGTAGAAAAAATTGCTTATATCTATTCTTATTTTTCCGCTATAACATTTCGACTAAATAAATAAACTGAGACCTTTACACGGAAGATAATATCTAGGTGCCCTAGGGGTATGCTTTCAGACAAGGCAAAAACGCACGACTAATTTGTAGGAACAAATTTGGACAAACTCTTTGCCCGAAGGCTTATCGTCATGGACGGTGATAAGCCAAAGAGGGAATTTATGTGTTATGAATGTCCGATTGAGTACGTTTTTCCTCGGTGCCCCCTTGAGGGGTAAACCCGCATGAACGTAAAATGGCTTTCGTGCAGAGGTCTCAAACTAACGTTCAATAGTATAGACTAAATCCCCACCGCTAGATTCGGATGAGGTTTCCGACTTTAGTTTCCAGCGTTTGCCTAAGGAATACTCTAAAGACAAGACATTCACAGGCTTAAATAGTCCAATACCATAGCTTACATAGAGCTCGGGCGATAAATATTTACCTAATACTAGTTCGGCTAGGTCGTTATCGCTAGCGGCTCCAGCTTCACCCGTGCCAGTTTTAATATTTAGCGTATCAAGGTTAAAAGTATCTCGAAAATCATTCAAGTAAGAATCCCCTTTACTTAAGGTGAATGACAAGAGTAATTGACTAATGGCATTGTTTTCCCCATCAGAGGACTGCTCGGGCGGGCGTCCTAATACTAGCCATGATAATTGTTGACTTTGAGTCATCGCTGGCTCAGAAAAAATGGTTAGGTCAGGTTGTGCTGCCCGACCTCTTGCAATAACGCCAACGCTAATACCTTCAGCGGGCCGTCGTACTGCCTTGATATCAATGCCGGGTTTACCTACAGGACCATCGGTAAACAAAATTTCTCCTTTATCTATGACCAAACCTTGCCCAAAGGCACGGTATTCCCCATCGAGAATACGAATATTACCGTTACCAAGGGTAGGGCCTTGAATTTCCTTCGTTATCTGTAAAGAACCCGTCGTTCTTCCTTTAAAACCAAAAGCATCAATTAATACATTATTACCCAGAATTAATTCGATGTTAGTCGATAACTTTTGTTTAGTGGTAGCCGGTTCATCGCTTTGATCAACAATAATTTGGTCTTCTGATGGAGTAACGACTGACTCGGGCAATTTTTTTGGTGTGATCGAGGCTTGAGGAATAGCAATAATACCTTCGATATGTGTGTGATGTCGTTTCGAATCAATAGTCAGCTCTGGAGAAATATAAGCAATGGCTTCTACAGTATTTAATACCTGAAAATCGTTACCTTTCACATTGAGTGTCTGTTCCGGCCCCTGTTCTTTAAGCTTAATATTTCCCTTGGCTTCCAAAGTGCCACCTGCGGATTTTACTGATGCCGTATAATTGATACCATTTTTTTGGCTGCCTTTTAAATTGAATGAAATATCTTCCAGTAAAAGCCCAGGGCTATTAAGGCGAACTTGAGCGTCAGTCAGGGCCAGCTTGCCATCCAGCCAGGGTTGTTGAAGTGAACCGCCAACTTCCCACTCGCTATTTAAACTGCCTTTGAGTTCACTTGCATCGGGAATAAAAGAGACCAATGGAGATAGGTCGTTTAATACGAGCTCAAGCTTTCCATTTAACGGTCGTTCGGTGAAATTACTTTGATTATTGATAATACTAAAAGTGCCTTTAATCCCTGTTTGTTGTTCTACTGGTAGTGTGAGAGTGGCGTCCAATTGTTTGCTATTACTGGTAACGGATAACTTCCCTGCATCAAGGTGAATTGATTGACTGGCGTTCTTTTTCTCATCTGTATTGTTGGCTTTATCATCGTTAATCGTGTTGTCGGGAGCGTCATTAATCCAGTTTAACTCACCAGCACTAGTGCTAAGGCCGATAGCGACATTTAATTGTTGCTTAGATGAGACAAAGTTTATTTTCCCATTTCCGTCAATAACCGTATTCGTCCACGTTAAACCTTCAGGTAATAGCGGCTGAAAGTATTCACTGGGGAATTGAGTGATACTAAAGTTAGATGCAATAACACCGGCTGTTTGATTTCCGTTTGCGCAAATACTGGCTGTTTTCTTTTGTTCTACGATAGTCGACCAACAATGTTGATTAATCTCCTGTTGAGAGGCGCTGACTTTTCCTTTTATGTTCTCTTCAAGTTTAAATGCCGATAAATTATTTGGAGTTAAGGTGGCATCGCTTAAGGTGAATAGCCACTGTGGTTTACTGGTAAGACTTGAAAGTGCTCCCGATAGCGCTAGCGCTATATCACCTTTATCGGTATCAATGATCGTATTTAAAGTGTGCTTCTCCGGTTTACCTTTTACCGTTAGAACAGCGGATGAAATAACAATAGCTCCAGCCTCTATTTTTTTAGCATTGAAAATGATTTGATTCTTACCCTTGGCCAACGTCGATCGCCAATCGATATCGATGTCGGCATCAATACTGTCGATTTTATTATGTTCAATTACAATAGAAGAGCCAGTGATACTGGCGCTTATCACCGGAGCAAGCAGGGTTGAATCGTTAAAGACCGTTGGCAGGGATTCAATTTTTCCCTTTGATATGAATTTTCCCTGTATCCCGGGGATTAATTCTTGGAGCTTATTGCTATCCACATTCCATTCAGCAAATAACTTGCTGCTTTTATCAATTAGAGCGGAAGCCTTAATACTACTGCCACCAGATTTTATAGAAATATGGTTAACCTTAGTAATAGCGCCCGTATAACTTCCTTTTGTTGTTAATGAAAAAGGGAAGCTTCGTAAAGTCCCTTTACTGCTTATGTTGGCATTAATAATGGGCTGGTTATTTTTTAATTCTGTTTTGACCTGCATGTCTATTGTAAGTTGTCCCGGCCATTGAGGAGATAAAATGCCAGGATTGAGGTTTTCACCAGATAGTGTGATGTTAGCTTCAATGGGTGCTTGTATTTTTATATTGCCCTTTCCATCTAGTGAGCCTATTGATCCGCTTAGTTTTATTTTTTGCAAAACAACTTCTTTAGTGGTTCCATTGCCTTTGATAATGAGCTGACCATGCTGTTGTTTTTTACTTGCATTTTCAAATAGTGAGTCTAATGAAAACTGATATTGCTTAAGATTGCCGCTTAGTTTTATTTTACCACTAGGGCTAAACATTATAGGCGCGTCGCTGTTGCTATTGCCTATAGATTTTTTTTCTAAAGCGTTGGGCTTGTTATAGTCACGCCAGCTAATGGTAGTATTTATTGCCTCGCTAGCTTGAGTGTTAAGTAGAGTTGGCTTTATTACACTATTAACTTGTAGGGACTCGACTAATGAGGGAGTATTGGCATCGATATTTAAATTTAAAGTTTTATTTTTCCAATTACCTCGAGTATTTATAGTGATTTCTTTTATGTTATTTGTAATGTTGTTAGCAGTAACAAGTAGCTTACTGTTTAAGTCGGCCTTGTCAATATCGCCTTCTAGTTCTATATTTCCATTAAATCGATAGTCTGGCCAGTCTTTATTGATAGCATTGATATTGACTTTTTTAAAATTCACTGAGGCTAATGTATTTGGTTTTTTTAGTAGGTCATTAATACTAAGTGTAAGTGAGGTGGAATAGGGTGGCTCAATACTGCTGTTAATCTTGAGGGTCTTGGTGTTGCCAGATAGTTGTGTCTTGCCATTTATAGTCGCTAGATTGCTTTTTTCTTCCATTTTCGATAGCAGGCTCCAATTAATATTGCCTGAGGTGTTTTGAGATGATGCTAGGCCGAGAGTCAGTTCACCATTCAAGAGTAGTATGTTACTTTTAATCTCGAGCGTATTGATCTTTATTTTTTCTGAATCGCTTTGGGCACTTATTAAAAAAGACTCTAGAATAAAAGGGCCTGAATGAATAGTTTCGTTTTTTATCTTTGACTCTTTTACTTTTGGTTCTGTTGATTCTGAAGTAGCTCTTTTGTAATAATTGCCATCATAGCTAAGATTCTTAATCTCAGCTTTTTCGATTATGATAGAAATGGGCAGTTGTAACTGATCAATTATTTTTTTCAGGGTCGGCGAGGTAGTATTGTCTTCTTTGAGCTTAGGTTTAGTTTCAACAAGCCGTTTTATATTAATGTAAGAAGCAGTAAAATGGTTAAGATTTACTGTTGATAATAATAACTCGGATGGTTGCCAGTCGAGAGCAGCTTCTTTTAAGTTAAACGCTATTTCTTGATTGTTATATTGTAGGTTCTGAATGGTAAGTGGGCCAATTAATTTACCCTCGATAAGTTCAATGCTTAATTCGGGAAGGTATGATAAGACACGCTTGCTAAGCCATTGTAGACCGTGCTGAGTAGCAATTAACCAGCCAATAACGAGCGAGCAGATGATCAGTAGAGCGAGCAATCCTGATAAGCTATAGGTGATCAGTGCTTTTAATCTTATAGTATTTAATTTCATTCACTATTTCACTTAAATATTTTACTTAAATCTACAGGTCTGGCCCGATACTGATATGTAGTCTCACGTCATTATCGGGGTCTTCGAAGGGGTGAGCTAAATCAATGCGAACCATGCCTATAACTGAGCGGTAACGAAACCCAAGGCCCGCTGCTGTTTTTAGTGAGAAGTTATTATCGGATGTCGCATCACCCACATCATAAAACAATGCGAAGCCTAAATTTCCCCATGCTAAATAATCTACCTCTATACTGCTGGCAATAAGATATTTTCCACCAATATTATTATCTAGAATGTTACGTGGGCCGATATCTTTATAATCATAGCCGCGAACTGATTGTGAGCCGCCGGTAAAAAAACGTTCTGACGGAGGCAGCTCTTCAAACTCATCACTAATGATCGCTCCCAGTTCTAAGCGGTTGAGTAGCCTCGTTTTGCTGCCCAGTGGAAATATCGATCGGCCGCTAATTCTAGAGTGGAAAAAACTAGTTTCAGAAATGTTGGACTCAATGCCACCATGAAAATCGCCAGTAAAGCTGTAGCCGCTACGAGCAAATAATACCTTATCGGCTTTTTTGTAGTTATAGACTAAGCCTGGTATTAATAAACTGGATTTTTGATCATCTTTTTCATCGAAAGAAAACTGTTCTTGTAAGAGCGTTAGGGATAATCGTCTTCTGCCGCCCCAGCGATTTTGGTTCATACTGGTGCCTACGCTATATTGTGTGGTGTCAGTATCGTTGACTATTTCTTGATGCACGTTTGAAAATAGTTCAACATATTCAGTATTAATGTTGCCAATTGGAATGATATACCGAGCCGCCGCATTACTTTCTATTTCAGATAGTTGGGCACTGTATTGCCGGCGATGACCGCTCTTATTGACGCGTCGATTTAGAACGCTCAAGCCTAACCGTGCGCCAGTGTCAGTGCCATAGCCAATACTCGTAGAATATTTTAGTTTTTTAGACGGTGTTGTAATAATAGTAACAGGAATGCTTTGGTTGACGGTTTGATCTCTTTCAATTCGAATGTCAGTG
>JBLHWO010000158.1:0-8301 GCA_047629215.1 Cellvibrionaceae bacterium
TAAACCGATCATACCCGCCTGAATTAAATCATCTAACTGGACACTGGCTGGCATACGCACCATCATATGTTGCGCAATACGTTTAACTAAAGGTGCATAGTCTTCCACGGCCGGTTGGCGGGCCGTGGATTTTGACTGCTCATACATATTGATGCTGTCAACCATGGTCGGGTTATATGTCATGCTATGGGTTAAAGTACAGGATTAGATTGGAGCGCTAGCATGCGGTGTCTTTTGTTGCAGAAGGCGCTCAACAAAAAATTCTAAATGGCCTCTTGGCGAAGAGGTAACTGGCCATTCTTGAATTTTGCTGGCTATTTGCTTGTACGCTAATGACGCCTTACAACGGGGGGTATATTCCAATACCGGTTTTTGTTTTTGCACTGCCTTACGCACATTTTCATCAAAGGGAATTGCACCAGTATACTGCAAACTGATGTCAAGAAACCGCTCGCAGACTTGGCGTAGCTTATTAAATAGTAACTGCCCTTCTTTGGCCGAGCCGACCATATTGGCAATTACACGTACCCGATGAATGCCGTAATCTTTGTTGAGTAATTTAATTAGTGCGTAAGCATCAGTAATTGAAGAGGGTTCGTCACACACTACCATAATGATTTCCTGAGCCGCGCTAACAAAACTAACAACGGTGTCAGAAATACCCGCGGCAGTATCAATCATTAAAACATCAAGCTGATCGCCTAAGTGACTAAATGCCTGAATGAGCGCACCATGTTGCTGAGGTGTTAATGCTGCCATTTTCTGAACGCCGGAAGCGGCTGGCACAATACGCATTCCACCCGGACCCGTCACTAAAATATCGCGTAAGTCACATTCACCAGACAACACATCGGCAATGGTTTTTTTGGCTCGGATCCCCAGCAACACATCAATATTTGCTAAGCCTAGGTCTCCATCCAATAACATCACTCGCCGCTGTAGTTGCGACAATGCCAAACTAAGGTTAATGGACACATTGCTCTTGCCGACACCACCTTTACCGCCGGTGATTGCAATCACCTGTATTGGATGACTCATTGGCAATAATACTCCTGACTATGTTGGTTGTTGAATAGCTTATTTACTGAGTATAGGTGTTTTTTCAAATTACACACTTCTCTAAGCCGGGTTTTTACTTGAAGTTAAAGACGTTTTTTTGTGTGCCCCTAAACTTTCTAATTTACTTAATGTCACGGCTTTGGCCAGTAATTGATGTGGTTTTAAAATAGATAGGTCATCGGGTACTGATTGGCCATCGGTAATATAGGCTAAAGGCAAGTCATTACTGGCTAAAAGGCTAATAGCATCGCCTAAACTTACGCACTCATCTAGCTTGGTCATCACGCAAAAACGGGGTTTAGCGACTCGATAACTGTGCAGAGAAGCTTGCATCATTTGATACTGACTGTTCGCTGAGATCACCAAGCTCGTTTGCACATGATGACATTGACTCAGTGCGTTTAAGTGGGCACTAAGTAATGGGTCGTTGTAGCTCATCCCTGGAGTATCGATCAGCACTAATGCCTGCTTGCTAAACGTTTTTAGAATCTCAGGTAATTCTTGCAAGTGATCAACTACCTTGACTTGCACATTCAATATTCGGCCCAGTGATCGTAATTGATCATGGGCGCCAATACGAAATGTATCTGTAGTCAATAAAGCAACTTGTTCAGCACCATGTTCAATGACATAACGAGCCGCTAACTTTGCAATCGTTGTCGTTTTTCCAACCCCGGTTGTTCCTAAAAATGCATAGATACCGCCTGTTGCTACGGGGTCACTCATTATTGCTGGAATACTTCTCGATAAGCGCGCTAAACTTTCGTTCCATAGCACAGTCTCATCCATACTCTTATCATCAACCATTCTTAATGAACGGATGACTTGATCATTACAAGCTTGGGTTAAGCCTAAATTTGATAAACGTTGCTTAACGTGAGCCGCTACAGGAATAATCGCTTGGGCATTTTTTTGCTCTTGGTATTGACGCTCTTGTGTTGCGGACATGGCCATTAACTGGTTTTCAAGAAGGCTCCGCATACTAGAAATTTCTTCATGTAAACGTTTAATTTCTTTATTGTCTTTTTCTGTTGCACTTGCTACAGGAGCGGGGGCAGAACTTGTTTTGTTATGAGCTGTTTGACTGAGGTCTGACGTATTTTGAGAAAACGGTGATGATGCAGATGGTCGCGAGCGCTGTGAAAATGACGTTTGCTGATCGGCCCACTCGGTTAAGGTTAAATTGTCTTTTTGAGATTCTTGCATCGCTAGCATCCTCCCGCGTGCAGCGTCTAATTCTTGCGCTAATTCGTCTTGTGTTTTCCCCGATGCTAAACCTATGGCTTTTTTTTCCATTGGTTTTTGGTTAACGGGAGTAGTAGGTAGCGGTGATTGTCTTGTCATTGGCGGTTGCAGGACATCTTCTATTGTCGCAATAATTTCTACGCCCTTGGCGGTACGCTGGGTCGATATAATCATTGCGTCTTCACCTAAATCATCTCGAACTAATGACAGTGCTCGGCGCATATCTGCTGCAACAAAACGTTTGGTTTGCATGTGCTCTTTACCTACTGTTTCAAAAACGCATCCATGCTTATTTTTAAACGTCGCCGTATAAAGTTGGCGCAAAAATGTCATTTTGCTGACTTTACTTGCTCGCACTGAACTTTGTTCAATGGTGATACTCCTGTATCACTCCGTCATTTTTTTAGCTGTTACCTGTAGGGCCTTGTTTAAACTTGCTGCTAGCATCTAACCATCCGCATTGATCGAGGCATCTATCGTTAGACGCTTGTTTTCTGGCACTTCAGTAAAGGCTAGGACATGCATGTCTGGTATAAATAGTTTTATAAACTTTGCCATCATCAGCCTTAGAGGACCAGCAACAAGTAGTATCAATGATTTACCTGCAATTTCTTGCTTTTTAGCCGCCTCTAATAATGACTGTTGTAAACGCTCGGCTAACATGGGTTCTATAAATGCGCTCTCATCAACGCCAGATTTTTGTGCCTGTGCTACTGAGTTGAGCAATAACTGTTCCAATCCAGGGTCTAGCGTCATCACAGGTAATTCTGGATCGTTACCGACTATCCCCTGCACTATTTGTCGAGCTAGCGCTTTTCTTGCAACAGCCGTGAGCGCATCTGCATCATTGCTTTGACCAAAACCTGTTAGTGCTTCTGCTATTGAACGAAAATCGCGAATAGAAACCTGCTCGCGTAATAAGTTTTGTAATACTTTACGCAAAATATTAAAAGAAACTGTATTGGGAACTAACTCTTCTACTAACTTAGGCGAGTTTTTAGCAAGGTTATCAAGTAACTGTTGAATATCTTCATGGCCTAACATTTCTTCACTATGCTTTTGCATGATTTGATTGAGATGAGTTGCGATTACTGTGCCAGAGTCAACAACGGTATAACCTAAGGTTTGTGCTTTATCCTTTAACGATTTATCAATCCAAATTGCCTCTAAACCAAAAGCAGGATCTTTCGTTTTAGTGCCTTGTAACTCGCCAAAAATTTGACCTGGATTAATCGCCAGCTCTTTATCGGTAAACACTTCTGACTCACCTAAACTGACTCCCATTAATGTTATCCGGTATTGATTCGGCATTAAATCTAAGTTATCCCGAATGTGAACGGAGGGTATAAGAAAACCAAGTTCTTTCGATAATTTTTTACGTACACCTTTAATGCGACTTAATAGCTCACCACCCTGGTTAGGGTCAACTAAGGGAATTAATCGATAACCCACCTCCAAGCCAATAATGTCTACAGGCATAACATCATCCCAACTGACATCTATATTTTCAGTTTTACCCTCAATAACATCATTTTCGTTTAATCTAGGAGCAGAGGGCAATGATTTTGTATTACTATTATTACTGCCCATTGTATTCACTTTATCATTAGCAGAAACTTCCTCAACATGTGCTTGTTGATTCTTTTTATGTATGAGGTAAGCCATACCCCCACATGCAAATGCTAAACTTAAGAACGCAAAGTGAGGCATTCCAGGGATGATTCCCATTAAAAATAATATCCCCGCAGATATAGCTAGTGCTCTGGGCGTATCAAACATTTGCGTTAGTATTTGCTGTCCCATATCTTCATTACTGTTGTTAACACGAGTCACCATAATGGCGGCCGAAACAGAGAGTAGTAAAGAGGGAATTTGTGCGACTAAGCCATCGCCGATCGTTAATAAAATATATTTTTCTAATGCATCAGAAAATTCTAACTGATGCTGAACCATACCAATGGCCAAACCACCAATAATATTAATAACAAGAATTAAAATTCCGGCAATTGCATCGCCGCGAACAAACTTACTTGCACCATCCATGGCCCCATAAAAGTCAGCTTCACCGGCAACGTCTTTACGTCGTTGCTTAGCTTCCTCTTGGTCTATTAAGCCAGAATTCAAATCGGCATCAATTGCCATTTGTTTACCGGGCATTGCATCTAACGTAAAGCGTGCGCTGACTTCTGATATACGCCCAGCACCTTTAGTAACAACCACAAAGTTAATGATAAGAAGAATCAAAAAGATAACTAAACCAACCGCATAATTACCGCCAATAACAACTTCACCAAAGGCTTGTATGACCTTACCTGCAGCATCTCCGCCATTATGGCCTTCAAGTAAAACAACACGCGTAGAAGCAACATTTAAGGCCAAACGCAATAAGGTCGCTAACAATAAGATAGTTGGAAAAACAGCAAAATCTAAAGGCCTCATACTGTAAACACCGACCAATAGCACGACTATAGACAAGGCAATATTAAAGGAGAAAAAGACATCCAATAAAAATGCCGGCAGGGGTAAAATCATCATCCCCAACAGCATTAATAATATAAAGGGGATGCCAAGATTATTACTGCTAGCACTTTTTACAGCGTTGAATATCTGACGAGGCTCAGGAAGAGTAAACTGATTAAGACTAGGTAATGCCATTTAACGCCGCTTTTTTGACAATAAAGTAAGTAGTAGGCTGTAATAGCGCAAGATCGGTGCCACTTACTTCTCAAGAAAAAAGATAGGCTATAAAAGTCTAAACTCTGTCACTTAAAGGACTTTATTGGAATATTTTACAGCTATAAAGCTATGCAGCATATATGAAGCTAGGCGCAAGCCATTGAAAAATATGAAGATACTCTTTCTTTAAGACCTAGCTAATAAGGTTTACTTAGATAATAGATTTTCGCTAAAATAAATCCTTGTAATAAATATTACGAAACAAGCATATATGGAGGCTGTTGCTGTGAGCTTTACGGTATTTAGTCATCCACCAAAAGAAGATCATAAGCAAAATGACCATCAACAATCAGAGCTGACTGATTCAGACTATCCGCCTGTTTATGCTGAACCTGGTTTCGAAAGAAGCAGCCCTAACACCATAGTCGACAACTCCCCCTTTGAAGCAATAACCGAGCAATGTGAGCCATCCTCGGCTCTAGTCAATATCCATAAAGTCTGCCAGACATTAAACAGTGAAGGCTTTAATGTGTCTGACAAAGAAATTAACGCTTTAAATATTTTCCCCTCCCCTATGGACGCATTTCAATATGCCCTCTACTCCTTTGGTATTACTGATACTTATATTGTGTTGATGGTCAATATTCACCAACGCACTATTTATGGTTATCATGTACTAGATCTTACGCAAAATTATTCTTTAGTTGATAATTTAATTAATAGCCTACAAAATAAAGACTTTCTTTTGTAGCAAGGCTCCTTATCCTTAAATACTTCTGATCTGGCTTCAGCCCTTGTTTTATAGAATTTGCGTTTGCTGCGCTCATCCTTAGGCAATGAGAAAAAACTTTCTGTAACTGCAGTGTCATGACAGTTACCGCGACGACTCATATTACGCTCAAGATTATTATCGATAATGAACTTACGCCAACACCACAATCATATTGAACACCCTCATCTGAATGCATCATTACTGTTGTTTCAGGTTTGACGCCATATGGCCGTCAACAGCGCATCTATCACTAGGTCAGCCTTTGGCTTGCTTTTCATACTCCAGCCAAACACGTTTTATTCAGCTGACTGTCATCACATTGACGAACTAAAACATTGAGGGCTACATGGCTCAAATCGACGCCTTTAAACCCCGCATGTTTCTTATAACCCCGCTGCGCTTCAATTTTAAATGCTTCCAGCAGTATTTTACTCTCATGATGGTCATCTTTTTTGTCTTATTGTAACGCTATTAAGTATCTAGGATATTAGGTTCTCGCCATCTATTCCCCATAAATCATATCATCTGGCACCGATACTACTCTCGGATAAGTAGGTTGAGGGCCTTGACCTTTACGGAAATTTTGCAACTGAAAAACATAGGCTAACACCTTAGCAACAGCGATATATAAGCCCGAAGGAATTTCTTCATCTAATTTAGTGGTATAAAAGATAGCCCTTGCTAACCTTGGTGCTGCTACTATCTCTACCTGATGTGCGCCCGCTATCTCTCTTATCTTTAATGCGACTTGCTCAACACCTTTTGCGACAACGATGGGTGTTTTCATATCATCGGGTTGATACTTAATTGCTACAGCAAAGTGTGTCGGGTTAGTAATTACTACATCCGCATCGGGTACTTCTCCCATCATCCGACGGTTCGCCATTTCTTGTTGTAACTGTCTTATTTTACTTTTAACCTCAGGCTTGCCATCGGTATCCTTCATTTCATCTTTTATGTCCTGTAAAGACATTCTTAATTTTTTAGTGTGATCCCATATTTGAAAAGGTACATCAATCAAGCTAATTAAAATAGTGGCGGCAGATAAAGCCATAGTGACCCATATAGCTATCATGATGGAATGGATCATTGCCGCATTCACATCTTTGCTACTTAAGCTGGCTAGATCACCTTGGAATACTTTCAACAATAAAACCGTTAGGACGAGCATTAAGCTTACTTTAGCAATCGCTTTAGCTAACTCAACTAAGGATTTAGCTGAAAACATTCTTTTTGTGCCTTCCAGCGGATCCATGCGGCTCAGTTTTGGCATCAGTGATTTGGTGCTAAATATCCATCCACCCAGTGCAAGAGGACCTAAAATTGCAGCCAGTAATAAAATAGCAAAAAAGGGAAATAATCCAATCAATGCATCGCCAAATGAATGAGCGAGATGGCGCGTCATCGCCGCAGTATCAAAAACTTCTTCTCTTGATACTGAAAAGCTATAAACAAAGATACTGGTTATTTTATTCGAAAGAAATTCACCAAACCATAAAAATGCAAATGAAGCCCCCAGGAGAACAGCTGTCGTTGTGAGTTCTTTTGAACGCGGAGCTTGGCCATCTTCTTTGGCTTTCTCTAGCTTTTTGGAGGTAGGGTCCTCCGTTTTTTCTTGAGCTTGATCATTATCAGACATAATAGAATAACTCTAAAAAAAATCTAGTTTAAAACTTGTTGACCGAAGACTAAGCCTTCGTTAACGAACTTATGAAAAGAAGGCAAAAATGCATTGAAATCAAACCACATTAGCAATAAACCAAAAATCAAAGTGATGGGAAAACCAACTGCAAAAATATTAATCTGCGGTGCCGATCGACTCATCACACCAAAAGCAACATTAACAAGTAACAGCCCTGTCAATACCGGCAATGCAATGGTTAATGCACTGGCGAACATCCAGCCACCCAAATTAGCTATTTGATAAAAACTGTTAGTGGATAAGCCTTTTTCGCCTATAGGTATTATCGTAAAGCTATCGATTAAAATCTGTAAAATAACGAGATGTCCGTTAATACTTAAAAACAATAATGTTGTTGTTAATAGATAAAACTGAGAAATAATAGTAACCGATACACCACTAGAAGGATCATTCATTTGAGCAAAACCTAAGCCCATTTTCATGGCGATGTATTGACCCGCTAATACAAACACCTGAAAAGTAACTTGAAAAATAAAGGCTAATGAAATGCCGATCAATATTTGTTGTGCTGTGATAATCGCCATATCTAATGACAAATTAATAAAGGGAGGTAATGGAGGTAGTAACGGTGCGATCAGAACGGTAACCATTAAACTAAGCACTAGTCGTATTTTTCCAGAAACAATTCGCGTACCAAAAATAGGAGCAGCAAGCAGAAAGGCCGACACGCGTGTTAAGGGCCAAAAATATTGACCTATAAACTGACCAATCTGAGCATCGTTAAACTCAAACATTTTTCAATCAACCAATCAACTGAGGAATACTAAGAAAAAGATCATTGAACAACTCCATAAATTGATTTATTAGCCAGCCCCCTAAATACATAATTGCTCCGAGGGTAACCAGT
>JBLHWO010000159.1:0-8283 GCA_047629215.1 Cellvibrionaceae bacterium
ATTGCCTTTGGTCATTTATTTACCTCTGGCAAAATTTATACAGATCGAGTGATCGCCATAGGCGGGCCAAGAGTTGAAAAGCCACGCCTATTGAAAACTCGCTTGGGCGCCAATTTAGATGAGCTTACCGCTGGCGAATTAACACCGGGTAAAAACCGTGTTATTTCTGGCTCAGTATTTGGAGGCAAAATAGCGAGTGGAGCATCGGCTTATTTGGGTCGTTACCATAATCAGGTTAGCGTATTGGAAGAGGGCGATGATCGCCCTTTTTTACATTACTTACGTCCTGGCTTTAACTATTTCTCTACGCTTGGTATCTACGTCTCTCGTTTATTTAAAGATAAAAAGTTTGATTTCACTACCACAACGTTTGGTAGTGAAAGAGCAATGGTGCCGGTAGGCGCGTATGAAAATATAATGCCGATGGATATTCTGCCAACACAGTTATTGCGTTCACTTATTGTCAGCGACACTGATATGGCACAAAAACTGGGTTGTCTTGAGTTAGATGAAGAGGATTTAGCATTAAGCACCTATGTTTGTCCGGGGAAGTATGAGTATGGCCCGATATTGCGGGATAACCTGACACAAATTGAAAAAGAGGGTTAAAGCATGAGTTTGCGAACTATTTTGGACAGCATGGAGCCTCACTTTCATAAGGGTGGTAAATATGAAAGTTGGTATGCTCTCTATGAAGCAGTAGATACTGTTTTTTATCGCCCCAATTCAGTCACAAAAACCACCTCACATGTTCGAGATGGCATTGATCTGAAGCGAATGATGATTACCGTTTGGGTGTGTACTTTTCCTGCGATGTTCTATGGCATGTATAACTTGGGTTTTCAAGCTAATACTATCATGGCCGATATCGGTTTGGCTGCTGTTGAAGGTTGGCACGGTACCATCATCGAGTTACTTGCAGGCTATCAAGCTGACAGTGTTTGGGATTGCTTCTGGCACGGCGCGGCTTATTTCTTACCAATTTATGCAACTGTTTTTCTTGTCGGTGCTTTTTGGGAAGTTTTATTTGCAATGAAGCGTGGCCACGAAATTAATGAAGGCTTCTTCGTTACTTCAGTCTTATTTGCGTTAATTTGCCCACCTGATCTACCGTTATGGCAAGCCGCACTCGGTATTACTTTTGGCATTGTTGTCGGCAAAGAAGTGTTTGGTGGTACAGGCAAGAATTTCTTGAACCCCGCGCTTACCGGGAGAGCATTCCTCTATTTTGCTTATCCTGCTTATATGTCTGGCGATTCTGTTTGGGCAGCGGTAGACGGCTATACCGGTGCAACATCTTTATCGCAGGCAGCAACCGGCGGCGTAGAAGCGCTAAATGGCAACATCGGTTGGATGAATGCGTTTATTGGTAATGTTCACGGTTCGATTGGTGAAGTGTCTACGCTGATGATTTTTATCGGCGGTGCAGTCTTGCTCATTACTCGTATAGCCTCTTGGCGCATTATGTTGGGTGTGTTGTTAGGTATGGTTGCGACTTCAACATTGCTCAATCTAGTAGGCTCAGAAACCAATACCATGTTTCAAGTCCCTTGGTATTGGCATCTAGTTATGGGCGGATTTGCCTTTGGCATGGTCTTTATGGCTACCGACCCGGTTTCTTCATCAATGACTAATATAGGTAAATGGTATTTTGGTGCCTTGATTGGTTTTATGACGATTTTGATTCGAGTTGTTAACCCGGCCTTCCCAGAAGGTATTATGTTAGCGATATTGTTTGCTAATTTATTTGCACCCTTAATAGATCATTTTGTTGTGCAGTCAAATGTTAAGCGGAGGTTGGCGCGTGTCTAATAAAGATTCAGTTCAAAAAACCTTTATTGTTGCGTTTTTACTCTGTTTGGTTTGCTCCGTTATCGTTTCAACAGCAGCGGTAATGCTCAAACCAGCGCAAATCGCCAATAAAGCGAAAGATTTTAAGATCAATATCCTTAGAGCGGGTGGTTTATACGATCAAGGCATTATCGACGGTAAATCGATAAACGAAATGTTTGAATCCGTCACCACAAAAATTGTTGATCTAGATACTGGCGAATACAGTGATGCAGTTTCTCCAGGGTCATATGATCAACGCAAGGCATCAAAAGATCCCGCTTTTTCAGATGATCTAGATGCAGATGTTGATCTCGCTAAAATAAACCGGCGTGTAAAGTATTCGTATGTTTTTATGGTCAATGAAGGCGATCAAATTAAAAAAGTTATACTACCTATTAAAGGTTACGGCTTGTGGTCAACACTGTATGGCTTTATTTCACTAGAGTCAGATCTAAATACTGTATCGGGTATTACATTCTACGAGCATGCAGAAACACCAGGGTTGGGTGGTGAGATTGATAACCCCAATTGGAAAGCTCAGTGGGAAGGTAAAAAGGTTTATTTGGGTGAGGTGGGTAAAGATGTTGCTATCACTATCTTAAAAGGCAAGGTCAATAGCAATACGCCAAATCAAGAATATAAAGTTGATGGGCTATCTGGTGCGACTTTAACAAGTCGTGGAGTTGATAATTTAGTAAAATTTTGGATGGGTGATATGGGTTATTCAAAATACCTAGTTAATCTCAAAAGCGGAGAGGCTTAGTCATGAAAGTTAAAGATTTATTATTTAAGCCGGTTTTTGAAAATAACCCGATTGCATTACAGATACTCGGTATTTGTTCTGCGCTGGCGGTTACCAGTAGTTTGAAAGTGACTATTGTTATGTGTATTGCGGTAACAATAGTAACGGGTTTTTCAAATTTATTTGTATCGCTTGTCAGAAATTACGCACCCAGCAGTATTCGTATTATTGTGCAAATGATCATTATTGCCTCCTTGGTAATCGTTGTCGATCAGATCCTGAAAGCCGTTGCTTATGAGATTAGTAAGCAACTGTCAGTATTTGTTGGTTTGATTATTACCAACTGTATCGTGATGGGTAGGGCAGAAGCGTTCGCAATGAAAAATCCGCCGCTGCCTAGCTTCTTAGACGGTATCGGTAATGGTATTGGTTATAGTGTTTTATTGCTAATTCTAGCGGTTGTTCGCGAGCTATTTGGTTCCGGTAAACTATTAGGTTATGAAGTGCTGCCGCTTGCCACAGAGGGTGGATGGTATATTTCAAATGGAATGTTGTTGCTCCCGCCGAGCGCATTCTTTTTGATTGGATTCTTTATTTGGGCTTTGCGAGCATTCAAAAAAGATCAGGTAGAAGTGAATGAATTTAAGATCGCACCAAACACTCAAGGTAAGGAGGTTCACTAATGGAAGCATTGCTTAGTTTATTTGTTCGCGCCATTTTTATTGAAAATATGGCACTTGCCTTCTTTTTGGGTATGTGTACCTTCATTGCTGTATCAAAAAAAGTCGAAGCGGCGATTGGTTTAGGCGTAGCAGTAATTGTTGTATTAACTATTACTACACCGGTCAATAACCTACTTTATACATACTTATTGGCTGATGGCGCGTTAGCATGGGCAGGTTTACCCGATGTTGATTTGAGCTTTTTGGGCTTGATTACGTATATAGGTGTTATTGCAGCTCTAGTACAAATTCTAGAAATGTTCTTGGATAAGTATGTACCTGCGTTGTATAACGCACTAGGCGTATTTCTACCTTTAATTACAGTGAATTGCGCTATTTTAGGTTCTTCGTTGTTTATGGTTGAGCGCGATTACAACTTTAGTGAAAGTGTCGTATTTGGTGCCGGTTCTGGTGTTGGCTGGGCATTAGCGATTACTGCTCTTGCAGGTATCCGCGAAAAAATGAAATACAGTGATGTACCTGAAGGTTTGCGCGGTTTGGGCATTACATTTATTACCGTGGGTTTAATGTCCTTAGGCTTTATGTCTTTTGGCGGCATCGATCTTTAAGAATGAGGTAAAGGAACAGTATGCAAATTGAAATTATTTTAGGTGTCACCATGTTTACGGCACTGGTGCTTGCACTGGTCGCTGTAATTTTATCGGCACGAGCAAAGTTAGTGAGTACGGGTGATGTGACTATTACTGTTAATCACGAAAAGAAAATTACCGTTCCTGCGGGCGGTAAGTTATTAAATACATTGGCCGATGCGGGCTTGTTTTTACCCTCTGCTTGCGGCGGCGGCGGTAGCTGTGCTCAGTGTAAATGTATTATTGAGTCAGGCGGCGGAGGTATTTTGCCAACGGAAGAGTCTCACTTTACTAAGCGTGAAGCGAAAGAAGGCTGGCGCTTATCGTGTCAAGTCGCTGTTAAGCAAGATATGGACGTTGAAGTCGAAGACGATGTTTTTGGCGTAAAGCAGTGGCAGTGTGAGGTTGAGTCTAACCCTAATGTAGCAACCTTTATCAAAGAACTAACCTTAAAACTTCCTGAAGGTGAAAATGTCGACTTTCGCGCGGGGGGGTATGTTCAGCTTGAGGTTCCTCCTCACCATATTAAATTTAGTGACTTTGATATTGAAGAAGAATATCGCGGTGACTGGGAACGTTTTGGATTTTTCAAGTTAGAGTCTAAAGTAGACGAAACAACTATTCGCGCTTATTCGATGGCAAACTATCCAGAAGAGCGAGGCGTTGTTAAGTTTAATATCCGTATCGCTACTCCTCCTCCCGGCGCTCAGGGCATTCCTCCCGGTATTATGTCGTCTTATGTATTCAATATGAAGCCAGGGGATAAAATTGATGTATTTGGACCATTTGGTGAGTTCTTTGCCCAAAATAGTGACGCGGAGATGATTTTTGTTGGCGGTGGTGCTGGTATGGCTCCGATGCGCTCACATATTTTTGATCAGCTTCGCCGACTCAAAAGTGAACGTAAAATTAGTTTTTGGTATGGTGCGCGCTCATTAAAAGAACTTTTTTATAAAGAAGATTACGACACGCTGGCAACAGAAAATGATAATTTTGACTGGCATGTCGCACTCTCCGATCCGCAACCTGAAGATAACTGGGATGGCTTAACGGGTTTTATTCACAACGTTTTACTAGAGCAGTATCTTAAAGAACACCCGGCTCCAGAAGACTGCGAATATTACATGTGTGGCCCACCTATGATGAACCAAGCCGTTATCAATATGCTCAAAGATATGGGTGTAGAAGATGAAAATATTATGCTTGATGACTTTGGCGGCTAATCAGAAATATTAAATTGGTAATCTGGGGTCGGAGTAAATTTTTCACTAAAATGTTTGCATATAAAAAAAAGCGCATAGAAAATTTTACTCTGACCCCAATATTTAAGGCCTCCTTTTTGTTTGTGGCATCAGTCCTCATTGTTGTTCTTGTCAGTGGTTGTGACGGTAGTGAAAAGTCTTTGGACGCAATCTATATTAACGGCCCAACAATGGGGACAAGCTATAATATCACCGTTGTGTCGCCGCTTGGCAATTTAGATCAAGAGCAGTTAAAGCGGGATATTACTCTATTGCTTAAGTCCTTAAATCAGCAAATGTCGACCTATATCGACGACTCTGACATCATACGCTTCAATCAGAAGCCGATAGGTGAACCTCACATCATTAAAGATGATTTCCTAGATGTTCTTCAGCTGAGCCAAAGAATAGCAAAGCTAACGGAGGGCCGTTTTGATATTACCATCGGCCCTTTAGTCGAGCTATGGGGTTTCGGTAGCAGTAAGCGTCTGCAAGAGCAGCTTATACCGAGTGATGAAGACATCATTAAAGCTAAAAGTAGAGTAGGTTGGCAGTATCTATTAATTAATCAAGACGATAAGACAATTAAGAAGGCAAGCGATATTTGGTTGGATGTATCCGCTGTTGCCAAGGGCTACGGTGTTGATAAAATTGCTGAATTATTAGAAGCTAATCAAATAAAAAATTTTTTAGTTGAAATTGGTGGTGAAATGCGGGTTAAAGGCCTTAACCGCCAGCAACAACTTTGGCGAATTGGTATTGAAACCCCCTCTTTATTACAAAAAAGAGTGCAACAGCTAGTCCAGTTCAGCAATAAAGCGATAGCAACGTCGGGCGACTATCGAAACTATTTCGAAGAAAATGGTAAGCGTTTTTCTCACGCCATAAATCCAACTACCGGTAGGCCGATTAGGCATAATATTGCATCCGTTAGCGTGATTGCAGAGACTGCAGCAGAAGCAGATGCTCTAGCAACCGCGTTAACTGTATTAGGTGAAAAAGCGGCTATTGAATTGGCAGAAAGAGAGCAGATGGCTGTTTATTTTATTTTTCATGATGATACTCAAAAATCGGATGGTGCGGGATATCGTATTGTCTATACCGATCCATTCAAAAAATTCATTCAGTAGGTGATTCAAAATGACAACGGTTTTACTGGCTTTTTTATTATTAGGCTTTGTAATCATTGCCATGTCGATTGGTGTTCTACTCGGGCGCAAACCGATAAAAGGCTCTTGTGGTGGTATTGGAGCAGCGCTCGGTGAAAAAGATTACAACTGTGATATTTGTGGCGATGATGCTAATAAATGTGAAGATCAACAAACTCGTGCACAAGTTAATGATAATTTAGTTGTCGATGTTATGAAGAGAGATAACAACCAATAACAGACAGTTTTTGGCTTATTTAAATGATACATGAGATATGATTTTTAGGTAAAAGGCATGGCAGATTTTCTTTACGATGTATTGGTTTTAGGCTCGGGTCCTTCAGGCGAAGGTGTGGCAATGAGCGCTGCAAAAAATGGACTGAAAGTTGGCATGATTGAAAGCCGAAAATGGATTGGAGGCAATTGTATTCATAAAGGCACTATTCCCTCGAAGTCCTTGCGGCATGTTGTAAAAGAGTTAATTATCTATCGCAAAAGTAATTTGTTTCACCAAGTTGGAGACATGCATTCAATTACCTTTCCACAAGTTCTTGAAGAAGCTAAACGAATTATTCCAAGACAGGTGGATGTACATTCGACTTTTTATATTAAAAATAGAGTTAAATTACATACCGGCGTCGCACATTTTCTCGATCCAAATACTGTAGAAGTTGTAAACCCCGATAATGTCGCAGAAAAAATTTCGGCAAAAAATATTGTAATAGCAACGGGCTCTCGGCCTTACCGGCCTGTTGATGTCGATTTTAATCATCCTCGTGTTTACGACAGTGATACTATTCTCGATATGGACCATACACCGCGTAGCCTTATAGTTTATGGCGCGGGTGTTATTGGATGTGAATATGCCTCTATTTTTGCAGGCATGGATATTAAAGTTGATTTAATTAATTCTCGTGAACACCTGCTTTCATTTTTAGATCATGAAATCTCAGATGCGCTTAGTTACCATCTTCGAGAAGAAGGGGTGATGGTTCGTCATCAAGAAGAAATTGATAAAATTACTGCTGATGATAAATCGGTTACGTTATTCCTTAAGTCTGGTAAGCGCATTCAGGCAGATGCACTACTTTGGTCAAATGGACGTACGGGTAATACAGATAAGCTAGCCTTAAAAAAAGCGGGCTTAAAAGTCGACGGCAGAGGGCAACTAAGAGTTAATAAACGTTATCAAACAGAAGTAGATCATATTTTTGCTGCGGGTGACGTTATTGGCTGGCCCAGCTTGGCTAGTGCATCTTACGATCAAGGCCGTGCAGTTGCTGACAGTATTATGGGTAGTGAAGTTGAATTTATTGATGACATGCCAACGGGTATTTATACCTTGCCAGAAATTAGCTCTCTAGGTAAAACCGAGCGTGAGCTAACGGATGAAAAAGTTCCCTACGAAGTAGGGCGAGCCTTCTTTAAAAGTATTGCTCGTGCTCAAATCAGTGGTGAAGAAGTTGGAATGTTGAAAATATTATTTCATTTAGACACTTTTGAAATTTTAGGAATACACTGCTTTGGGGCTGAAGCCTCAGAAATTATCCACATTGGTCAGGCAATTATGAAGCAGTCTGGCAAGGCGAATAATATTAATTATTTTGTTAATACTACATTTAACTATCCGACGATGGCTGAGGCTTATCGGATTGCTGCACTTGCCGGGGTTAATAGGGTTAAACGTTTCAGTCGTTAAATATTAACTGTTTACCGTCAAGCGGCACCGATTGCCGTGTCGATGATATTTGTTGCTGCAAAATTGTCATCTCTTACTTTCGAAAGCACCACAAAGTGTGGGGCACTATCGCAAAAAAAGTATGCCGCTATGGCGAAACTCTCATCGGCTTGCGGTCTATTTTGGCCTTCCTTCCCGGGTGCCAGCCTTCAAACTGAGAGCGTAGCTCATCATTCAGCACTGCCGTTCGAGTCTGAAGTAAGCAATCAACACCTTCCGGCGACCACTGCATTTGCTGTTTTTTTACCTTCCGTTTGGTCACGACTTCA
>JBLHWO010000160.1:0-8242 GCA_047629215.1 Cellvibrionaceae bacterium
AAGTTGATGCTGCCGTAATCCGTGTTACACATTTTCAAGGGCTTTCCCGCGGATATAGCTATAGTAATTATAGGTTCACAGGTATTAGCTCAGACGTACATAGCAATAATTATTTGATACACACCAAAAGAGGAAGTCTTAAATGTGATTGGGTAGAAAACATAGCCCAAATCTCACTGCCATATCACGTGAAACAGAGTTCAAAGAAATATACCTTCAGGAATGTCATTCGTTCAAGATTACTTGAAGGCAGTTCACTGGGAGGGGATAGTGGATCTCCAATTACAACTTTCGATGGTAAGCTAATTGCCATGCATTTTGCTGGTGACGGCACTTACAGCTACTCACTACCAATACAGCAGATTTTTAGTGCCTTCAATCCACAACTATATTTAGTTACTTGAATTTTTACTGCTAGTTAAGTTATCAGTTTCAAACATTAATTCATCGGATGTTTATAGTGTTTAGGCTGTGGCTTTCCCCAGTTTCAAACTTTACGAAATCCGGGGATAATCTGCGTACACAAAATAGTAGGTTTCGAACAATTTCAGTTTCAAACATTAATTCACTCGCACACTTTTTGTACGAGTATATTAATGTTTGAAACTTGGAATTAATGTTTAAAACTCGCACAATGTTGAACCCGCTTTTAGTCGGGTTTCTGCATTTCGGTCATTCCGCACTTTTGATAGTAACTTCGGCTTTACGCCCAAAGCGGACATAAATAATGTATAAGTCGAATACCAAAAACGAGCTAGAACCAGTCATACAATTAATTAGCTGTGAGGATCACCTTTCTAGTAAAGTGGTCATGTAGTAATTTTATGGGATTGGAGTAAAAAAGTTTAACGCCGCTTTAACAGAAGCCATGCTGAGAACAATATTATCAAAACTATTACTCCGATCAGTGCTGGTAAAATTGCACTTTTTAAGGCAATTTCAAAAGACAGAAAATCTGGTTGACCGGTTTGCCAAAGCGTCCACTCTGAGCCTATCCGTGTGGCTAGCGATGTATTACCTGAAACTAACACGATAACCGCGTCACTGTTGTCTGGGTTGACCCTTACGCTGGTATTAATAGCTGGACTATTTGCCCCATCATGCCCGAACACATAATCACCACTGTCGGTCTGTGCATATAACATTACTCCTAGGCCCCAAATGTCTGCACCGAGTTTATTACCATGTGGTACTCGCATATCACTGATATATTGCATCCTAATTTGCTTATCAAACGCATTTCCGCGCACATTTGCTAAGACGAAATTTTCTAAATCAGCAAGTGAAGAAGATAACCCAGTCGCGGCACTTGCTTCGTATTTATACATTATTGCTAAGTTGCCATTTTTGTCATACGAATTAGATTTGTTAGAATAATCTTGCAAATACTCATAATTGGAACGAGTCATCTCTAAGGTGTCAAAAACAGAGCGCTGAACAAACTCTTTAAAACTTTGGCCCGACACCTCCTCAATAATCAATTGTAATATGAGATACCCTCCGCCAGAATATTGCCACTCAGAGCCCGGTGGTGAGCCAAGCGCGATGCTTACTTGTTTGCCATCACTTGCTTTTGGGTTATTCAACGAATCGACCAAAGTTGGTAAGGATTCATCCGGTAAAAAATCGCCAAAACCCAAACCATCTGCCAAACCAGATGTATGACTCAATAATTGTCTGACTGTTACTTGGGAGTTATCAAACTCGCCTTTTGGTAGGTTCCAGCGATTTAAGTAAATTGAAATTGGCCGATCTAAGTCGAGCTGACCGCGTTCAACCAATCTCATCACTGCATAGGCGGTAACCCACTTGCTCATGGAGGCGGTTGCAAATAAAGTATCCACATTAAGTTCACGCTCAACACCGAGAAAATGCTGTTTGACGACTTTGCCATTTTCTAATAGAGCAAAGGCGACATTTCCCCGATTGTCGCCTTCGATTAATTGAACTGCCGAATTAAAAAATCCGTCGGTATCGTTGGGTTTTGCGAGCGGCTTGAGCCACCAACCTGACAAACCACCGTAGAATGCAATGGATACCCAGATCAACATTAAGAGCGTAACAATAATAATCTTTATAGTGAGTTTCATACTTAAAATTCCAATATTCAAGTAACTGTTTTTCTTAAAAAAGCGATACTTAGGTACTATTTATACCGTTACCTCAGCAGTGTTTAATAATATTTAGTCGGTGATTGTTTATGAAATGGGTGGAGATGACAGGTATTACTCCCAACTAGACGACTTCTAAAACCTCTGGTTCGCGTAAAAATAAAATGGCCAGGATAATTAAAGCCAGCGGAAAGATGACAATTGAGATAACACTGAATATAACGGTGACTTCAAAAAAACCTTCGATCATAAGTACAACTGCGAATGCTTTTAGCGTGCCTAAAAATTCCCTAGATCGAGTAAAAAGAATGAAGCCCAGTGTGATATTGAGACCACCAAACACGATTGTTGAGATCACTAGTGCTGCAATATTGCCGTCGACTAAACCCTCCTGAGAAGGAAGGTTTAAGCGGTTTCCAAAAAAATACATAAATGAGTCCAACGCTAGCGAGCCGAAAACAAATATTGAGACCGTGGCTATTAGCAATACCAATGGTATGTCAGCGGCGTTAAACTCATGCCTTTCATTGAGAAACTTTTTTAGGCTCACATAAATGTACACGTTCAGTATTCCAATAAGCAGGAATACTAAATCAGATGGGTTTAAACCACTCAAATCCTTAATTAGAGCTTCACCACCAGAGGTCATGTTCCCAAATTGAGTATACCAATAGATCGGGAATAACAACGCCAATACCATGGCTGCAATTGCTGGAAATAGAAATCTTTTGTTGGTCATCATAGTCTCCGTTTAGTCTGGTGTGTCTGGGACATATTCAAGAATATCTCCTGGCTGGCAATTAAGCTCATGGCAGATGGCTGCGAGAGTTGTAAAACGTATGGCTTTTACCTTGCCTGTTTTTAACAGGGAAAGATTTGTTGCAGATATGCCCACACGTTGAGATAACTCTTTCAGCGAGATTTTGCTTTTAGCCATTTCAACATCTAGATTGATTCGAATATTCATATTTTAACCATAACTACTAAATATTCGAAAAACAACCAATATTTTACGTTAAACATAAAATATATATTGTTTTGCGTGCTTATGGTCTTTTCAAAAGAGAAAAAACGCTTCTGTCTAATCGAACTGCGGAGCAGAGCCGCAGAGATTTGTATATAGAATATAATCCTTGAATGACCGCTTCTGCACAAATTTGCCCTTCAGTTTAAGCTTGGCTTCGGCAATTAAGCGGATCTAGATGCGCAACTGGTTCACGCCCAAAGCGGACTAAACAATCTCTCAGCTTGAATCGCATAGTTACTGAGTTATTAGACGAACGAACGGTTGAAGTTGACCTGCAAGTTTGTACTCACTAATCTTCGTCAATATCATCAAAGATACTTCTAGTGCCGTGTTTTTCCTCAGAGGGAGTTACCGCTCCCAAAGTACGTGGGCTGACTTTTTGCTCAGGTGGATTGGATTCTGCAATCCACTCATTTGCAAGCGCTAGTTCGTGTTCAATAGTCTTGACTGTATCTTCATTTTCGCTGAATATATTTCTAAGTGTGTTGAGCGATTCAAGCATAGTTTCCATGTGCTCTTCCGGCTCCTGAGAAGAATCATAATCATAATCACTCTCAACATTGCATCGCACATTTGCCAAATTAGGTAACAGTTCACATCGAACGGCTTCCACAAGCTCATCAAATTCAATATCATTAAAAACACTTTTTACATCGGGGTTGTCCAAGGCATTTAAATCTGCACCCTCTATCGCATAACTTCTGACTGTCTCAATAAATTTCCTTCGATTACTTTCGGGCAAAATATCGAATTTATGTAAGCGAACAACAAGCTTGACTGCGGAAGAAAAACTAAGACCTAAGCTTGGCTGAGATATACGTCGTAATATTGCCGAATCTTGCTTGAGATACATAACCAAAAATCCTTTTGAGCAGCGACTAGCAAGGAATCGATCAAGCTCCCATCTTGCCTTCCATGACGACATCCATTGATCCTTGTATTTATCACTCTCCGAGAAATTACTCAGTCGATCTATCATCACTGAGAATAAAAGCTTGGGAACAACAACAGCCTTTTCGATGCCAACATTACCGCATGTGACTTGATTTAGTAGGTTTTCAGTTGAGCTTCCACTTAAGAAAATCCCCAACATGTCAGTGCTCAAAGCCAAAGTCTTCGCATAGGCATCTCCAATAGTCGGGTGCTTAAAACGCCATGCTGGCTGATCCTCATTCTGTATGTGCGTTACAAGGCTACCGTTGAGTGCAGTTAGTGCTTTGATGCACTCCCCTAATGTACTGTCGAGCCGTTCCAATGCCTTAAGCTCAATATTCTGCAGTGTAATAGGACTTTCGAGATAATCTTTTCTCATATATATCAGGCCGAGCGCAGCCTTATCGTTATCATGCAGACTTTGGATCACGTCAAGAAGAAACTGTTCGCGCTTCTCTACAAATTGACCCAAACTATATTCACTCAAATCTAGTTTTTTAGTAAATAAAGGATCGGCAATACGGCGTGCTGTTTCTGGAATGAATCGCGAATGCGCCGCAATGTAATCAAGATACGGCTTCACCGAAGTGCAAAAGGCTACAGGTTGTTTCCCAAGCTTTAAATGGTTGTAAAGAATCTGTTGCTTTTCGAGGTCTGAAAGGTCATGAACATCTATCACAACCTGACTTTCGCTAATTAGCGGAAAGGTGCTTCCCTTGAGGTCATTACGAGCACGATTGTAGATGTAATCTCTTGAAGTCATTACTATTGCAACATTGCTTTAATTTGTACAAGAGAATGATTCCAGCCATGCACTAAAGAGGATTCATACTGAGTCACACCAAATGCGTCATCAATCCAGAAAAATTGTGTTGGCTCTTCCACGTTCCAATGTTCGACGACTTTTCCTGGATCAGCTAATTTGAGCACCGACGATCCCCAATTGTCTGCTGCCGCCATTGCCAACATCGATGCAATTGTCGTTTTCCCCGCAGCGGGTTCGCCGATGAGTAACACAAACCCATGTTCATCAAGTGCATCAACAGCCTTCCGGTAGGAATCTGTAACTACAACCTTAGCTAAGTCTTCCCGTAACGATTCCAAAACCGCACGCGCCTGAGCGTAGGCCCGTTCGTCCAGAATTTGACTTAGATCTCCTAAGCCATATATACGAGGTACAAGCATTCGAAGTCGAGTGTTTTCTTTGATTTGCTCCTCAATCCATGTGGATCCTAATATCAATACTTGCTTTGCTCCGGCACCGAGCAGCTCTGATTTAATTAACGATTCTTGTTTAGCAGACACTCCAGCATTCGTCATTAAAACATAGACATCGCAAAAACCGTCAGCTACAAGTTTGCGTACTTTAGGTATTTCATCCGTTATGCCGGACTTCGTGAGATAAAAAGAGGGTCTATTTGAAAACTTACACTGGATTACAAATTTGCCTCTAAAATCCTCTCCTGGGAAAGCTGTCCAGCTACCAGCAAAAGCCCCATCTCGTCCTGCGTCGTTTGAGTCTAAAAAGGATTGTACCGTTTGCCCAAGCACTTCACGGGTAATGGTAAGGCAAAGCTGTTGGAAACTATTCCATCCAAGAAGGTGTAAATCGTACATATAATCCAAATTTAATAAATATAAAGCTCAGTTACTTCTTTTCGTCGTTGTAGAGCCTTGGTTACGAATTCTACCGACCTTGAGAGATCGAGTGTCTTGCAAGCTAGATTACTTTGAATGGTTGAAAAGACCAATGTCCGCTTTTCAAAATCGTTGTCACAAATGTATTTTGAAATGTCGGCATAACCAGGGTCATCTATATTGAATGCCTATCTACCATGTGGGCAAATGACTTCATGAATAGTTATTCACCTTCCGCTTTGGTCAATATATTTAGAAGCACCTCTGGCACGTTTCCCTGAGCTTGGAGGGTTGCCGTCCTATAGGCCTGTTGATTCTTCGCGAGGCTTATACCTGCCGACTCTTCAACTGATTTGCAAGCTTCAATCCATTCTGACCAGTTTATCTGCATAAATGCCTCAAGATTATCTTCAAATATAGCGACTTGATCATGTACGTTGGCAGCTGGAAAGTCTTCTTCTTCTAACCCGAAATAGCGCATTAGCTTGCGGTTTTCTGCTGCATGGTTATTACGTTCAAGATCAATATCATGTTGATTTTTGTCTTTAGCGCGGGCGCGTGTTTCAAATCCGCCATCTGCATCAAATAGTGCGTAGACAGGGACTCCAATCGAATCCAGAATCGCATGCGCGAGAGGGATAGACGTCTTACCTCCTACTTGGACAATCGAAACACCTACTGCTTCGAGTGAACCAGATGCAGTTTTATCACCAATACCATAAAATACTGATAATTCAGTTGGTCCTTCTACAAGGAATGCTCGGTTTGCGAAAAGTGCGGTGGATAGTTGATCAGCCACGTTGTGGTCAAGTCTACGATCAACAACATCAGGATTTACAATGCCCTGCAACCTGACCTTTACATCTGCAACCGTTGCGTAATGAACAGAAACTACTGGAGTCTCATCAGATGTCCTTGTTAATCGCCTAACTTGATGAAAGTACCGTGCCTCTATGAAGTAAGGACTATGAGTGGCATAAGTCACTTGAATACGTTTATCGGCCTCTTCAGTGAGTGATCGAAGTACTTTTGCGAATGCCTTTGCCTGAATGGGATGCTGGAATAGTTCCGGCTCTTCAATCGCCAAGCAGATTACTCCTTCTGCAGACGCCGAACCGGACTGCGCTAAGAGTTGGAGAGCTGATATTAGAATCGTGCGCTGAAAGCCATGGCCTTGCCGTTCTACAGCTGTCTCAGTTGCGCCATCGAGAACGGCCACCTCAAATGTGGTTCGTGGAGCTTTAAGTTCCACTTCTGAAGGAGAAACCGTAACAGCACGGCCAGGTGCGTAAGAGCTGATTACACTGTTAAGCCGAAGGGTCAAATCATCCAGTTGTATTTTAAATTTATCTGAATATACAGCTTGCTGTTTCAATCGTGCTTCTTCGACAATCTGTGCGATTTCCTCATCCGCCGCAGTACGATCAACTGATCGCTCTAGGATTCTTGCGATGATACTCGACTTTCCATCAATCGACTCTTCGCTAGCGCGTAGGTCAGCAGTGACTAAAACAAAGTCAAAGAGACCGCTCATCTTGCCACCGCTATTGAAACCGAAAAAGTTTGTCTGTAAAGCTTCGGGGGCATCAACCAGTTGTTCTGTGTGTGATGCCTCCCATTCCATCATCGCCTGTTCAACAGCTGCACCGGAGGTAGCTGCGGGTAGTTCTAATTCTGGTTTGCTGCGTCGAACTTCAGCATACGAATCTTTCTTCGCTTTGGCACCGCCAGCTGCTTTAATTACGTTAAATTCTGGAAACCCCTTAGCATTTGCGGAAAGTACATCAGAACCATCAATAGACCAGCACTTCCAAGCAGTGAAGCGAGTTACACCGTTTGGCGCGTACTTGCCAAGTGCTTCGCGATCCTTTTCGTTAAGGTCAGCAAATGTGACCTGAACCTCGATATTTTCGTCGATTGCTCCAAATGAGCAGTCTTTATCTGTTAGAGAACCAGACTTTCCATTGAAGAACCAGTCTAACGCACGCAGTACAGTTGATTTGCCTGCGCCGTTCGGGCCGATAAATGTAGTAACGGTGTCAAAAGGGATAGTTACGTCTTTGAGCGTGCGAAAATTCTTTATGCGTACGTATTGGATTTTCATTCCTTGTTACTACTCCTTGGGTCTGATATCAATTCTATTACGGTATTCAGCTACACGTTATTGAATATTATTGATTGAGTCCTTGTGATTTGCACTTCAACCTCCGCAATACTGAATTAATTTCAACCGTAAAATTGAACTACTCTTTTTCATCAAGTAGTTAGATAAAATGGCAAAGAGTAATATTTAAAGTTCGCTTTGGGTCGAAAAACTGACCTAATCCCACACTACCAGATAATTTTCTGTGTGTCTGTTTTTCGCTCAAACCGGACTAAACCACAATAAATAGCTACGTCCGCTTTCTTGGGCAAAGCAGCCGTTCGGCTACGACTACTCGAATGACCGTTCCTCGCTCAATATAGTCTGTCAGTTTATTAGGCAAGTCTGAGTTTCAAATATTAATTCGTCGAATTTTTATAGAGTTTTAGC
>JBLHWO010000161.1:0-8227 GCA_047629215.1 Cellvibrionaceae bacterium
GAGCCAGTAATGTGTTTGTTTCTAGGATATATGTCCAAAGAGAGCATAAGTGTCCCGATGGTATTTTTAACGGAGGGGGGGCCACAATAAAAATCCCACCAACGTTTAATTAACTGTATGGAGTTATTGCCTGATATATCATGCTTATTCAAGTCCACATTTTCTATCAGATCATCGCCGGGCATATCTAGGCTAAAGTTTTCAGGCATAGCAAAGTGAAAGTTAACATCAGTAATGTTAACCGTTCTGGGCATTAGCGGTTGGGGCTCATAAATATAATTATTTTTAGTGAATGTTGATTTTAACCAATTAAACATGTGGTGTCCTAAAATAAGGTATTCATGATACTTGTTAGTTGTCCTGCTGCTAGCTGCATGCTTGTTGCAGTCGGCTCTACTTTATTAAACACTCGTTGCATGGCGGTGTAACCTTTCCCGTGAGGGTCGTTCTCCATGCAGGCTTTCCATTGTGCATCACCTCGATAAAAAGTATGGGGGCTCTGACCAATCGTGCCTTTAAGGGTATGTTTTGCGTATACTAAAGAGCCGATAGCGCCAACAGCATCACCTGTAGATAAACAGTTGAGCCCTGCTACTTGATAAACAGCATCATAACGATGCGACTTTTCAGCTAGTAATTCAATACCTGCCTTGTTTAGTATTCTTCGTGCGCTGTTAACGTGGGCACCAGTGCCTTGAAAGGTAACCGAGTGCTGATTTAAAGAGCCTGTATAGTTTTTATCTTTGAATTTATTATAAGCTCCGATCAGGCTGCTGCCAGAGCGACCTTTGTTATAATAATTGACAGCCTGCGTATAAATAATTGTTCCCTGGCTATGTGCAATCCATTTAATCGGCTTGCCCAGTGCTTGACTCTCTTCTAGGGTCTTACTAAATAATTTAGATATTGGTGTTGTTAATGCGCCCCCTAGTTTGTCTCTGTTTGACTCCCATGTGTCCCTCTTCCCGCCTTCGCTAGGGTTATGGAATAGCGTATATTCTTTTACCTGAGATTTACTGTAATGATGCTCTAAATAGCGGCCCATTAACCACGTTGCTTTTTCAAGATTGTTAGACTGCCCATTAACAGCAGCATACTTTGTATCTATATTTTGTACGTTATGGCGAGTAATTTTCCATAGGTCATCATTATCACGTGTCACACGATACAATGCAGGCTTTTCAAGTGTAGCCTTCTGTATCTGAGCCTTTTCATTAAAACTAATGCTCATAACTTCTATTTGCATATCACCTATGGCATAGATAATTTCATACTCTTGTACATCGATTTTGTGCAGACCGGTTCTATATGAGACCTGTTTGGGGTGTACTTTTTCAGTATTGCTAAAAGAGGGTAGCAAACCTTTCACCTTACCGGCTTTATAGTAACCATTATGCTGAATATGGTGACCTTTAAGGTTTCGTAAATTATTTACTATCAGAGAGCGATCGAATTTTTTAGTGATGTTGAGCTGATTTAGAAAGAGTTGGCTAACACCATTAAGTACAATCTTTTTTCCAGTTATATTTTGCGGTTCAAAGATTGCTGAGGGCTTAGTAGAATTAATTAAAGCTATTTCAAGTGGGTCCATTTACAACATATCCTTAATAATATATTTAAAATCCATTTATATGTAATCGAACCGGACTATATCACTAATAATGATTAGCCTCATTTATTAGGCGTTGTTAACGGGGGATGTGTCACATTCTATCGACTACCGTATTAACAGGTCGAGGGATAGTTAGCTCATACTGAGCGAAATAAAATTCGAGCAGCCTACAATATAGCTCAATATTTAAAGGAGCGGCGAGAAATGATGGTTTGGTGGGCCGATCATCTACTTGCTAACGCGGAAAACTGTTAACAACGGATGAGTTATGAGGATTTCATTGTTATTCAGGTGTAGCCCAGAAAGTTGGGGATTACGCGGTGACCCATACTTATCGGGTTATGGAATGATATGAAGTAGGCATTTATAAACATTGGTTGCCTAGTACATCCATTGAATTCGAACAGATGATCCATAAAGCTTTTAATAACCTAACGGAAATAAGCATCTCAATGAAAGAACCTGCTTACGTTGAACGCTTTGCTCATAATGGTATGAGCAGCGGTAGTGTTTCAGCTGAGTTCTGGCGAACGTACGTGTTACCATTTCTAGTTAACAATGCTTGTAAGCTTAGTGTCGAATGGACTAAACCACCCTGAGACTATCAGGATCTATCGCGATAGTGTTTTAATAGAAGAGGGTAGCGCTAATGACCCTGTTACTAATTCGTATCAAAGTCGTCGAAACATTTCGTTGGTATTAAGACGAACAGGCAAAAAGCCTAAGCCATTTACCTGATTAACATTGTAAAGACATACTGTTCGATGTCGTTGATTACCTTGATCGCAGTTAAACAGTTATAAAGGCAAAAAAGTAAGTAGTTCACTGTCCTTATCTTGGTCGCGAGAAGATGCTTGGGATGTTGTGGTGCGAAATTCGCTTCTTCCGAGTAAAGAGGTTCCGAGGCAACAAAAAGTAATAGGTGTTCCAGTATTCTTAAAATGATCGCTTTAGTGCTCAGAAACCATCGCTGGCTAAAAAAGCAAAACGAACATTATTTACTTTCGAAAAACCAGCTAACTTCCAACCGAAAGCGAATATTTTTGATGTATTTGTTTATGAGTCAAAAGTTTCAAAGCGGCCTTTTTCTAAATCGATAATATCTAGTTTACTTGACTCTAGGCGATACTTTTTAGTTACTGTATAACACCAATTTTCATGCATGCTAGAAATAGTGTTTAATGCTCTCTATATAATAAGCTAAGATATACCTATTGTTTGAAGTATATCCTTGTACTCAGTGTTACTTTCATCCTCCCGCGTTCGCGGGATTCGAGCGCAAATATATATCTAAACCAGTTGATATCGATCAACACTAATAGCGCTAAATTCTATTAAAATTTCTGATGTTTATATTAATTTATGCCTGACTTAGGTTTATCCCATCTTAAATAGAGGTAATTATTGATGATTAACACATACCTTTTTACGATACCTTAGTCATAGGCCAATTGAGCAACAATGTTATTTAGTTAGCGTTCACCAAAATAATATCCACAAGACAAGTAAACTATGAAAAAAATTTTACAGAACTTTATATTTCTTCCGCTCATTATTTCTGCTGCGCTGGTCTTTGTGTTTATACAGGTCAAATCCAAGCAAGCGATTGAGCACCAGGATGTTCAGTTTCCGGTAAAAACAGTTGAAGTATTAACCGTTAAGAAAATTCCCTTTCGCACTCGCGCTGTGGCTTATGGCAATGTAGAACCGGCCACAAAACTAAAAGCTAAATCAGAAGTGAACGGCAAGATTAGCTATATACACCCTGAGCTAAAACAAGGTGGCAGTTTGCCTAAAGGCACGACTGTTCTAAGAATAGAAACAACAATCTTTGAGATTTCGCTAGATTCCAGTAAAGCAGGCTTGGCAAGCAGCGAATCGTCGTTGCAACAAATAGAGGCAGAAGAGAAAAGCGCTAAACGTTCATTACAAATTGCACAAAAGAATTTGAATCTAGGATTAGCAGAACTGGAAAGAATTAAAATGCTCGTAAAGGCAAATGCAATTGCTCGAAACCAGCTTAATATTGAAGAACAAAAAGCACTTCAACTTCGTTCTACCGTGCAAGATTTACAAGGTAAAATAGATGCTTACGCGAGCCGGAAAGCATCGACACGCGCCCAAATAAAACAGTCAAAAAGTCAGGTGGACCAGAGTGAAGATTCACTGATACGTACTGAAGTCGTGCTGCCTTTTGATGCTCGAATAGGAGCTGTTTCGGTAGACGTGGGTGAATTTGTCGCAGCAGGTGGTCAACTATTTGAAGCATTGGGAATTGAGGCGGTAGAAATTAATGCACAACTACCAATCAAACATGTACGTCCTCTCGCGAGTACTATGAATGGTAACGGTAACAAACCCTTAGCCAACTTACAGGACAGTGCCAATTTGCAAAAAGCAGTCGCACGATGGAACCTTGACGCCAATGTTCGTATTGTAGGTGGCGATCTAAACAATGTATGGGATGGAATATTACTTCGGATCAGTGAATCGGTTGATCCTACGCGCGATACATTGGGCATGGTTGTTGCCGTTGACAAACCCTATGAAGGTGTCATCCCTGGAGTGCGTCCACCCTTATTAAAAGGCATGTATGTCTCGGTAGAATTCCTCTCTCAAGCTATCGATATGTTAGTTATCCCTCGCAAGGCACTGCATGAAAATCGTGTTTATGTTGTCAGTGAAGAAAGCACGCTATTAATTCGTCCGGTTCAGATTAGCTATTCGCAAGGACAATTAGTTGTGATTAAAAGTGGACTCAAGGAAGGTGAAAAAATTATCACCAGTGATCTTGTACCGGTTATCGAGGGCATAGAACTTGAGCTGATAGAGTCTGATGAATTCCAGCAAGAAATTGCAGCACTCGCCTTAGGCATAAAATAATGATCCGCTATTTCGTTGCTCATCCAACCGCCGCCAATATCTTAATGATGGCAATTATCGCCGTTGGTTTAGTCGCCTTGCCTAGCTTAAATAAAGAAACCTTCCCTAAGATAGTTCTTAATCAAGTACAGGTCACTGTTGCTTATCCTGGTGCTTCTCCTTCTGATGTTGAAGAAGGGATTTGTAACTCTCTGGAAGATGCCACAGACGGCATTAGTTTCACCAAAGAACAGCGTTGTGAAGCACGAGATAACATTGGCATGCTCACCATGGAAATGCAGGAAAATGGAGAGATACGTCAATTTATTGATGACATCAAATCTGCGGTAGATGGCATTATGGACTTACCGGAAAACACTGAAGACCCAGTGATTAAGGAATTAGGCCGAACTGAACCCGTTGTCACGGTGGCAATAACCGCAAAAAACCTATCATCGCCGGAACTCAAAACGCTAGCAGAGTATTACCGCGATAAATTGCTGGCTTTACCACAAGTACCCATCGTTACCGTTGCTGGTTTTTCTACACATCAATTGAATGTTTTAGTAAAATCAGAGGCTATGCTTAAATACGACTTGAGCATTCAAGCTATTGCTGATTTGATTAAATCACAGGCGCTAGAACTGCCTTTGGGGGTTCTCGAATCCAAAGATACTTCGTACCAAATTCGCTTTGACAATGCACGCAAAACAGCAGCTGAACTTGCTTCTTTGGTCATTATTAATACTGACAAAGGCGGTGAAATACGATTGGGTGATATTGCCACCATTGAAGATCAATTTGAAAATTTAGAGGAGCGCGTAGAGCTTGATGGCAAGCAAGCTGCATTGATCAAAGTAAATAAAAACGCTAGCGATGACACGATTACTATTTTCGATGCGGTAAAAGGATTTGTTGACGCCGAAAATGCACGTTTACCTAATGGGACTAAACTAACGCTGACTCAGGATGCTGCCAGCATTGTTAAAGACCGCCTGCAATTATTGTTAAAGAATGCCTGGCAAGGTCTACTGCTAGCAACGCTCGCACTTTTCTTATTCTTCAATTACCGCTATACCTTTTGGATAGCACTGGGCTTACCCGTCTCTTTTCTGGGGGGCTTAGCGGTTATGAGTTTACTAGGCGTGAGCATCAATATGATTTCAATGGTTGCCCTGTTAATGGCAATCGGTATCTTAATGGATGATGCCATTGTGCTCTCCGAAAGTATCTCGCATGAATATAATCATGGCAAAAGCCCCATGGAAGCTGCTATTTCAGGCACCCAAAAAGTTGCACGCGGCGTGTTTTCGTCATTTATTACATCCGGCTTATTGTTTGGAAGTTTGTTATTTATGAAAGGAGATATGGGTCAAGTAATGGGGGTGCTGCCCGTTGTACTACTGGCTGTTTTGACCTTTAGTTTACTCGAAGCATTCCTAATTTTACCCCATCACTTAAAACATTCTTTGGAGCACTCTCATGAAAAGAAAAAACCACAATGGCGCAATATTTTTGATGCTAATTTTTTAAAACTTCGGGACCACTTTACTGCGTTCGCCCGAACAGCCATTACCTATCGCTATATTACTGTAGGCATTGCTTTTGCTTTATTTATACTTTCTATCGGTATGCTGGCGACCGGCACTATCAAATTCAAAGCGTTTCCTGATCTTGAGGGTAATAGGCTTGAAGCCCGCATTCTCTATCCACAAGGAACACCTCTTGCAAAGACCGAAGCCTTGGTTGAAAAACTCATTGCAGCAGCACGTAAAACACAGGACCAATTTCAGGAAAATGAGTCAGCACCATTAATTAAAAATATCCAAGTCGCTTATAGTGAAAATGGTGATTCCAGCGAATCTGGAGCCCACTTAGCAACTGTAAATCTAGAGATTTTAGACACTGAATTACGTCATACATCTCTAGCAAGTTTTACGCCCGCTTGGCGCAAAAATACGGGCTCAGTGCCAGGCATCATCAGCCTACAATTTAAAGAGCCCTCATTTGGACCCGCTGGACGCGCTATTGAAATCCAACTAAGAGGTAATGACCTTGGTGAATTATCCAAGGCGTCTTATGAAATACAAAACTGGTTACTCGGTTATGACGGTGTTTCCAATATTCTAGATGATCTACGCCCAGGAAAACCCCAATACAAAGTGACCTTATTGCCCGGTGCGCTGGCAGCCGGAGTGGATGCGAAAATGATTTCGGCTCAGTTACGCTCAGCTTATCAAGGAGCAAAAGTTAACGATATCTACAAAAATCGAGAAGCTTACGAAATTAACGTTAAATTAGACAGCAGTCTTGAAAATGCCCTTTCTGATTTTGACGATATGATTATTTTTTCCAAAACCGGACAAAGCATTCCATTGGTGAGTATCGCAACCATTGAGGAATACCGAGACTACGCACGTATAGGTCATGTTGATCATAAACGTGTGGTGAATATTTTCGGTAATATTGACTCTGCTAAAGCAAACACATCCGAAGTATTGAGTGATACCAAAAAACGTCTATTTCCTGAGCTTCAACAACACTACCCCGAGCTCAAAATTTATTTAAAAGGTGAAGTGGAAAGCAGTGCCGAAACGAATAATTCAATATTCTCAGGTTTCTTCCTGGCGCTTACTGGCGTATTTTTGTTATTGAGTTTGCAGTTTAGAAACTACCGAGAGCCAGTGGTGGTAATGCTGAATATTCCACTGGCATTGATTGGCGCTATCATGGGTCACTACATTATGGGCCTCGATTTCACAATGCCCAGTATGATTGGATTTGTATCACTCGCTGGTGTTGTGGTGAATGATTCAATTCTGCTGGTTGAATTTGTTAAATACCGCGTTAAGGAAGGCATGGTGTTACATGATGCTGCTAGTCAGGCGGTACATGATCGCTTCCGCGCAATTTTTCTCACCTCGGTAACCACTATTGCTGGTATGGCTCCGTTGTTATTAGAAACCAGTTTACAGGCACAAGTGTTAATCCCGTTGGTAACCAGTATTGTCTTTGGTATGGTGACTTCAACTATGTTAGTTCTGCTAGTTTTGCCTGCGGCTTACGGGATTATGGAAGATATTGGTTTTATAGAATTAACGAATGAAGAAGAGGGCATAGAGGCTTAAAATGTAAGCACTAGAGCGAACTGAATGGTAGCGGGGTATTTGGGCACGTCAGTGTGCTTTATTTCTGGTCGTCCATCACTTTAATTTGAGTGTCTGTCCTGTAAGCGGTGCTGTTGTAGACACCACTCACATGGATGCTACCTGCAATTTGGCCGCTGCTGAAGTTGAGGTCACCACCAACTACTAACGCAGGGCTGGTGTCCGTGTCAGCGTAGAGTTGAGTGCCATTTTTGATGTTAATGCTGTAGTTGGATATAGACACATCGCCACCTGCAGCTATTCGACCTTCGACGTCGCTGCTAGTTGCCGTAAAATTACTGTGAATAAACGCGTTGTAATTACTTGCCGCACCTAAATCAATAACTTTCAAGCCATTTCAAAAAGCGGCCTTAACCTAAAGTCTCACAATTTAAGCCTAAGTTTCTTCTCGATTGAACCACCGGACAATGTTTGGTCGCATATGCGACCAAACATTGTCAAAACGTACAAACTTCGGCTCCAACAACACAAAAGGTTGGGGTGAATGCAGCGAACCCCAACAAAGGTGTGATGATACGCATGATGTCGGTGTTCACGGTAATCCACAACCGATAATAGAAATTCCTTTTAAGTAAGTGCCGTTTCA
>JBLHWO010000162.1:0-8206 GCA_047629215.1 Cellvibrionaceae bacterium
GTCGAAGGCTTATTTATTCAAATTGTGATTAATCTTGTTGACAATGCTATTAAATATTCAAATCAGTCGGATACTAAAAAAATAGATATCATATTTTCTGTTCAAGATAAGCAAGAACTGACAGTCAATGTAAGTGATTATGGGCATGGTGTAGAGCTAGAACAATGAGACAAAATATATACCCTATTTTATCGTTCAGCAAGCGAGCTCACCCGTGAAGCGAAGGGAACCGGCATAGGCTTTGCTTTAGTGAGTCAATACGCTCAGCTTATGCAGGGAGAGGTTAGTGCAAAGAATAAAAGCTCGGGGCTTGAAGTTGTCGTAAAATTCCCCTAAATACCTATATTAGCCTAAAATGTTGAAAATTATGGAATGACAATGATTATTTCACTAAATACAGCAAAACTTTTGTGTGCAAATATATATCAGCATAACTTGTTTATGATCGTTTAAATTTCTCCTAAGTGATTGATATTTAAGGATTAAAGTAATGTCGTCAAGAGAGATTAAAGAGAAATTTCCCAAAACTTTTTTTGACTAAAGCTAGAGTGTTATCCTGAGGGATAGCTAACACTCTAACTTTATTGGTAAACTAGCTTATATTTTATATTTCCCTTAACGTAAGTAATTGTAGGGCAAGATTTTCTACAATAAGTACATCTAGTCGACAGCTGATATATCGGCTGATCGGCACAAGATATCAGTTCCGAAACCAATTCGCGATGGTGATAGTGGATATGGTTATTTATTTTTCACCTTAATCAAAGAAGACAATGTTATGAGTAAAGGTACGGTAAAGTGGTTTGATGCAACAAAGGGTTTTGGTTTTATTACTCCTGAAGATGGTAGTAAAGATCTTTTCGTTCACCATTCAGAGATTCAAAGTGGTGGCGAATACGCAACACTGAACGATGGTCAGGCAGTAGAGTTTGAAGTAGGCCAAGGCCAAAAAGGTCCATGTGCTAATAACGTAAAAGCAGTTTAATTACGTAAGAAAATAATAAGGGGCAGGCTACGACCTTGCTCACTATTTAATCAAATAGTGAGCAAGGTGCTATGTATAACGGTAGTCTGCTCCTAGTTACTCTTTAGTTACAACTCATTCCCCCCCCCATTCATTGAAGATAAAGTAGTCTATTTTTCGAAGATATATCTTTTTCTCGTCCCCTGTTTTTTGGTTGATTGCATCAGCGCATCACTTATGCTGGGTGCAGAGGTTACTTGTTAACTTCTTTTTTCAGACACAGAGAGTTCTCTTTTTTTGCTCAGTTCAACAGCTTTAGCTTTAACGCGTGTACGTTCTTTGTTTTTTTCTATTGCATAAGCCTCTCTCTCCTCCTCGGCTAGATTCTGCATTTTTGTGGTAAAACTTCTTTTTTCATGTTGACTAATTGTTCTTTTGTGATGTTGCCTTTATTCAGCGCATCTACTAAATCCCATGTATCGTTGCTGTAAAATGACGATGACTTTGTTTTTGCTCTCTTTGCCATTAAGGCAGCAGAAATTCCACTATTATGCTTGTCTTGCTTTTGCTAGCGGAAGGCTTTTTCCTCGCTTTTTTTTACCATAGGGGATATAGGTTTTATTGAGTTGAGAGTTAAGCTCGGCAATTTTTTTATCTTGCAGTGCTTCGATATGAACAATCTTTCGGTCTGGATTAGTGCTCATGTAATCAGCCCCCGCAAGTAGAGCGCCTTGTTGCCAGCCACCTTACATGCCGACATCATAAGCGCCCGCATGAATAGTATTAACTGAGATGCCTTTGCGTTTCGCTAAGTTAATGGCTTCTCTATAATTTATTGGGCCTCGGGTAAAGGGCTCATTCTCGGTAATAAAAATCGCTTTTATATTATGGTCATAATGACTCCAGCAAAGGTTGGTTAGGCTGTATTGATCGCAAACGCACAGAATTCACTGCGACCATTAGTAATAAGAGTAAATAAGCCCTCAGATATTTTGTCGAGTCTTGGGTAAAACCAGTTATTTTTCTAACAAAACCTGTATGGCTTGAGTTATTGTCATTTCCATATTCAAATAAGGCGGCTTCTAAAATGGGCGTGATGCCGTTTTTTTGGGCGGTTGAAAATTCATTCACGATTTGCAAAGCTGATTCCGTGCTTGATCAATTGGTCCATCTATACCATTACTAGTATCTAATAAAATCGCTAACTGTATTTTTGGCTGATTGTTTTCGTTGCGATAATTTATATTGTGAGCATGCATCTGTCTGGCTCTTGTTGGTTGGGATGCTATCGCTGAGGTTACATACAGTATCAACATAAAAATAAGTAGGTAAGTTAGTTTCGCTTGGGCTTGTAAATAAGCTAATGTCATAAGAGACTGCTAAAATGAATTTGTATTTTAGGAGTTAAATTTTAGAGAGATGGAAGCGAGTTTTAGGCCTGAAAAAGTAAATGTGGCAAGGTTTGTTTTTACCATAAAATTACAATTATTAGACGGTATGAGTGAGGCGTAAACTTGGGGGTATAAAAAGAGGTCAAAATAGACACAAAAAAAGGGCAGCTAAGCTGCCCTAAAAGGTTGCTGCTCTTGGAGGAGCCGCTCTATGAAAGTTTGGGCGGTAGCTTCTAGCAGTCTAAAATACTTTTAGGCTGCTTTGGTGTTTTGAAATAGGGATGCGATATAAGCTATTCCAGCTCCGCTTACTTTAAGGCTGTACGAGCGAATCGCTTCGCTTCTTAGGTTGTGCGCCTTACTAATATAGTGGTTCACGTCGATTTCGCCACTGTCATTTAAAACATAATTTACTTCGTCATATACTGCTTTCATTTTTAATACCTCTACTTGGTCATTTGAGTGCGGGCTAGTAGTCACCGCTTGATAGTTATAATAGAGGCTCCACTTACCTTAAACAAACGATGCTTTTTCATGCTATAGTTGAATTAAACTAATCTATAGGTGAGTCACTATTAACCGTCTGCCCCCATTAAACGCACTAAAAAGCTTCGCCGCTGCAGCTCGCCTTGGTAGTTTTCAATCTGCGGCAGCTGAGTTATTTGTAACTCCCTCGGCTATTAGTCATCAGGTTAAGTCTTTAGAGGCTTTTTTAGGGCTAGAGCTGTTTATTCGCCGGCCACGAAAAATTACGCTCACCCATGCGGGTAAGGATTACTATCGATCTGTTCAAAAAGCGCTTTATGAAATAGATAGATCAACACAAAAGCTGATTTCTACCCACCAAACGGGCGAGTTACACTTGAGTGTTGCTCCTGCATTTTTGACTCGATGGTTGCTGCCAAGAATAAGTAGTTTTTATGAAGCTCAGCCGGATGTGCAGATTGAATTTTCAGAAGCGACGGGTCTAATCGAATTTGATCGTGATGAAACTGATATGGCTGTCTATTTTGGCAAGGGCGATTGGCCGGGCATTGATATTCAGCTCTTACGTCATTACCAGCAACGAGCAGTTTGTAACCCAAGCTTATTACAGGGTAATACTATTGATGCGCCTGAAGATATTCTAAAGTATACCTTGCTGCATGTTAAAAAAAGAGCAGAGGAGTGGGGTAACTGGTTTAGACAGGTAGGTATTGAGTACAAGCAAAGAAAACAAGGGATGTATTTTTCGAGTGGATCTTTAACAACGTCCGCGGCTATTAGTGGTTTAGGCTTTGCCCTTGCTGATGTTGGTTTTATCAGCGAAGAAATAGCATCAGGTAAGTTGATTGTGCCGGTAGATAATTATTTGAAAACCGATAAATCTTTTTATTTAGTGCATCAAAAAAATAGAGCGATGACTTATTCAATGAAAGCCTTCCAAAGCTGGTTGAATGAAGAGATGGCAAGAGATGTAATGTCCCCCGCTTAATTAGATAACTTTATATTCCAGCAAGCCGATGAATTGCAATTGAAGCGGCAGCCGTTCTATTTTCTACATTAAGCTTTTTAAATATTTGCTCTAAATGTTTGTTTACCGTGCGGGGGCTCATTTCTAGAATTTCGCCAATATCTTTATTTGTTTTTCCTTGGCCTATCCAATAAAGAACGTCAGATTCTCTTTCGGTAATGTCGAGAGCTGCTTTTAATCTTTCAGCTGCCGTTGGCCCTTTTAAGTCGATGAGTTTAAGTAAAGTTTCATTATCGTCTTTACGGTCAATCAATTTAACCTTAAGTGGCGTACTAGTTTGTTCTAAGGTGTAGTATTGGCCAATTAATGGGTCGTGGCTTAACCAATTTTTCAGTTGCTTTGATAGCTGTGTGTCTAACCAGGTTTGATCGATCCCTCCTTTTTCAAAAAGATTTTGAGTGAGAGGTGTTGCCCATTTAATAGAACCTTGAGGTGTTATTGCGAATAATTGTTGTCCGGTTGTGTCTAGTGCTGTCTGTGCGCTTTGCGCTAATCTTGCATTATTTAAATGTACTTTCATTCGTGCAATAAGTTCATTAGGTTTTATGGGTTTACTAAGGTAGTCGACTCCGCCCGCTTCTAAGCCTTTAATAATATTATCGCTATCACTTAGGCCGGTCATGAAAATAACAGGGACTTTGTCTAACTGCTTGTTAAGTTTAATGTGTTGACAGGTTTCGAAGCCATCCATGTTTGGCATAACCGCATCGAGTAAAATAATATCAGGGGTGATTTTTTCTGCGATGGTCAGCGCTTGTTTGCCTTCTAGCGCAATTAAAACGGTATAGCCAACCTGTTCTAAAGCTTCATTAAGCATGCTTAATATTTCCGGAGAATCGTCTACAACTAAGACGATACCTTTATTGGAGGCTTTATTATTCATGTTATACGCTCAAAAAGAGAATTTAAGTACATTTTAAAGCTTGCTTTAAGGTGAATGATTAATAAGGGAATTAAGTAAATCGCTTATTTTGTCAAATTTGACCTGTTTAGCAAGTTGATATAAATGCTGTACAAGCTCTGAACTTAGAATATTTTCATCATCTGCTCGTGTTAATTGTTCATAAAATCCTTTTGCGTAGCCTATCTCAGCATAATTAAGTAATTGTTTAACGTAGTCGTGCTCAGGTATAGACCCTGTTATTTTTTTGTTTTCATTTATATCGATATCATCTTGTTTTTTATAAATCCAATCGACCTGTAAAAGGATACCAATGCTGTCTAGCAAGGCTTGTACTTTAATTGGTTTAACCATATAAAGGTTATGATTTGAATCCGGATCGCCAATAGTATGATGTTCTTGTGCATCAGCAGAAATCATAATAATAGGCGCAGATATATTTCTTTGGCGTAATAGTTCAGCTAGTTGTAGGCCATCGATGTCAGGCATAGAGACATCGAGTAAATAGAGATCTGGTTTTTTTTCTTCAATTAAAAGTAAGCATGATTTAGCGTCTTCGGCTTCGATAACATTAAATCCAATCGGAGATAATAAGTCTCTCATTAATCCACGATGGCTCGTTTGATCGTCAACAACAAAGAGAGTTTTCTTATCGCCATGATAACCAATAACAGGTTTGTTGATTTGTTGGGTTATAACCGGTGAGTCAATACGCGACAGCATTAATAAAACGATAAAGTGACTGCCTTTCCCTTGCGCACTAGTCACTTTTACCTCGCCACCCATAATGTCGGTTAACAAATGAACTATAGTTAAGCCAAGGCCGGTTCCTGGGATATTTGATTTGTCTTCGTTAACTCTTTCGAAGGGATGAAAAATTCTTTCTAAATCTTCTGGTTTAATGCCAATACCCGTATCTTTAACGGTAAATTCGGCGACCTGATTTTTATATTTTAATGAGAACTCAACCATTCCATAGTGAGTGAATTTAACGGCATTAGATATAAGGTTAATCAAAATTTGACGTACACGCTTTCCATCTGCGGCAACATATTTTGGAAATTTATCGGGACATTTAAAAACAAAGTTAATGCCTTTTTTTTCGGCTTGCGGTCTAAACATGAGTTCTAGCTGAGCCATTAACTCATGAAAATCTATTTCGTCTCTACGTATTTCGAGTTTTCCCGCTTCGATTTTAGATACGTCTAAAAGTCCTTCAATTAAGTCCGCTAAATGATTACCGCTACGTTGTATAACATCAATCGATTCGCGCCGTTTAGCTGGGATGGTTTCATCTTGGCTTAATAATTGAGCGTAGCCTAAAATGGTTTGGAGTGGCGAGCGCAATTCATGGCTTATTCCAGTTAGATAGCGGCTTTTTGCGTTGTTGGATGCTTCCGCTTGCTTCATCGCAGACTGAAGTGCTTGGTCAGTTTGTGTGTGTGCGTCGATCTCTTTTATTAGCCGGGATGTTTGTTGTTGTGATTCTTCTTGTGCAACCACGCGGCTCTCGTGAGCGAGTAAAAATAACCACGATAATACGCCGGCAATAATCAGTAAGATAAAAAATAGTATCCAGAGAGCGTCGGCAACAATACGTAATGTATTGGGGTTATTTGAGGGTATTTGATAATAAATAAGAGAGAGTAAGCCTGCATTAAGTAGGCTAATCATAAAAACAATACCTAAAAAATGGGCTAGTCTGGAATTGATAGCATTGATGATTTTTTTTGGCAAAAATAAACTAAAGAAATCGAGTATTTGCTTCGAAAATCGCGAATCAGTTTTGCATGAATCTAAGCACCTTGCATCTAAGGTGCAGCAGAGAGAGCAAATATTGCCTTGGTAAGCGGGGCAATAACTCATATCTTCTGGTTCGTAGTTATGTTCGCAAATACAGCATTCATATTCATCTTGGCTTAATATGATATTGTCTGATGTGCGAGCTAGATAGTAGCGCCCTTTTGTCAGCCAAGCGATAAGAGGGGCAGCGATAAAGGTAACTGATAGGGTAACAAAGTGGGTTAATGCTTTGGCGACTTCTCCGAATAAACCTAAGTATGAAAGTATTCCAATAATGGATGATATCAGTAATGAGCCGATACCAACTGGATTTATATCGTAAAGATGAGCGCGCTTAAATTCGATACCTTCGGGTGCTAATTTTAAGTATTTATTAATGGTTAAATCGGCCGCAATCGTCCCCAGCCAACTAACCGCTACAATCGCAAAAACACCTAATATACTTTCAAGTGCTCGATAAATGCCTAATTCCATTAATAATAATGCGATTACAACATTAAAAATAAGCCAAACAACTCGGCCTGGATGGCTGTGAGTAAGTCTAGAGAAAAAGTTTGACCATGCTAGCGAGCCAGCATAGGCATTAGTGACATTGATTTTTAATTGGCAGGTGATCACCATAATTCCCGCGAGAACTAAGGAGACTGTGGGCGAGTGGGTTAAATAATCAAAAATCATTTGATACATGTAGGTAGGGTCTGCCGACCGAGCGACAGAAAGTCCTTTTGTGAATGCTAAATAAGCTACAAATGAGCCTAGTAATAATTTAATAATTCCAATTAATATCCAGCCCGGACCCGCTAATAACATCGATGTCCACCACTTGAAGGGGGATGTTTTTTCTTTTGGTGGTAGAAACCTTAAGTAATCGACTTGTTCACCAATCTGGGCCATAAAGGCAAATAAAATAGAGCAGGCAGAGCCAAATAAAATAATATTGAATTGATCGTTTAGGGTGTCTCCATTGCTGATTTTAGCTGCATAAGCACCTCCAAATTCTTTCCACTCACTTATGGAGTGCGCTTCAAAATAAATAATAGTAATAATGGCAACAATTTGCAGGCTCAGCCAAATAGGCTGTGTTGCAATTTGAAAGCGGCTAATAAACGTGATGCCGTGAGTAACAATAGGTATGACGAGAAGAGAGCTAATGATATAGCCGATATAAAGCGGGATTGAAAATAAGGCATTAAGTGCAGACGCTAAAATAGCGGCTTCAATCGCAAAGAAAATAAAAGTAAATGAAGCATAAATAAGTGAGGTTAGCGTCGAGCCTAAATAGCCAAAGCCAGCTCCGCGAGTCAGTAGATCGATATCGACACCGTGGCGTGCAGCGTAATAGCAAATAGGTAAGCCAGTAATAAAAATAATCGCACTAACAACTAAAATAGCGATTAAGGTATTAGTAAAGCCGTAGCTAAGCGTCATTGCCCCACCAATGGCTTCGAGCGCTAAAAAAGCAGTCGCGCCTAATGCTGTCATGGCGACTTTATTAGCACTCCAATAGCGAGATTTTTTAGCCGTAAAGCGAAGGGCATAATCTTCTAAGGTTTGGTTGGCGACCCATTGGTTATAGCGGCGTCGAACACGAAAAATTTGCTGGCTGGCGGGCATTAATGTTCTCTATTATTTTT